>DJEP01000005.1 GCA_002431915.1 Lachnospiraceae bacterium UBA5895
TATAATTCGACGCGTGACAATGAGAATATGATGAGAACCTCATTACTGATAGAGATATCGGTAATGAGGTTCTTTTTTGCATAGAATATGAGACAGAATTCGTTGCAGGAAAATCCGGGCAGAGTCTATAATAAAACTAGCTATGTGGTACGATGGGTGAACAGAAATTATAGAAATTAATTTACAGAAACAGGGGGATAGCCATGCAAGTTTCACTGGAAGGAACATGGAAAGCAGTACTGGCAGATGGAACAGCAGCACAGATGCGTCTGCCGGGGACTCTGGATGAGAGCGGAATCGGTCATAGAGACGTCGGCGCCAATCAGTGGCACCCGGATGCGGCACTGGGAAATGCCGAGGGAGAGGTAGACAAGGATGCACCGATCGCCACGAGATTTACCAGACGGCATACCTATGAAGGTGAGGCACGAATCAGCCGGAAAATGATAATACCGGACTACGGAAAAGACAGGCTGTTCGTCCTGGCGGAGCGGGCAAGAGCCCTGCGGCTGCTGGTGGATGGTGCGGAGTGCACCATGTTCCGACCGGGGACTTTGAGTACACCCTATATCTTTGAACTTACCGGAGTAACACAGGGGGAGCATGAACTGACATTTCTATCGGATAACAGCTATCCGGGAATGCCCAAGGGAGCCATCTGCTATTCTTCCGCGGCAACGGACGAGACACAGACGAACTGGAACGGTATCCTCGGAAACTTATGTATGTATACCAGACCGCAGAATTTTATTGATCGTGTCCGTGTATATCCGAAGCAGAAGCCGGAGATGACAGGAGGATACGAGGTCGATGTCTGTGTGGAAGTGGCATTTGGAACAAAGGAAAGATTAAAAGATGCTAAAATAGTCTTACAGTCAGACGCTTTGGCAGTAACAGAAGAATCCGGGAAAATACAGAAGATGGCGGAAACTTTAACCTGCTCGGGGGATGTTTTAGCAGAATTCGGAGAAAACGGACAGGAGGAGCGGAAAACAACAGAAGTATGGCTCCGGGATCTGCCTCTGCAGGAAAATGTGAAGCTATGGGATGAAGACGAGGGCAATCTCGTAGAGATGACTGCAATCCTGGACAGTGATACGTCGGCAGAGGGTGGAGACAGCAGCACCTGTGAATACCGGACACGCTTCGGCATCCGCACATCCGGTGATAACGGCAGTGGCAGACTGGCGTTGAACGGCAGAACACTTTTTCTGCGGAGCGAGACAAATTGCGCGGAATACCCCGAAACCGGACATTCTCCCATGACGATCCCGGAATGGAAAGAGATTCTGCAAAAATACCGCAGCTATGGCATTAACTGCGTTCGCTTCCATTCCCACTGTGAGCCGGAGGCAGCTTTTGCGGCAGCGGATGAACTGGGAATGCTCCTGCAGCCGGAGTTGTCCAACTGGGATCCGAAGGATGCGTTTGGGACGGAGGAAAGTTACCGATATTACCGTGCAGAGCTTACGGCGATACTGCAAACTTATGCCAATCATCCCTCTTTTGTGATGCTGACATTGGGGAATGAATTGCAGGCGCGGGGCGAAGGCAGAGAGCGGATGCGGGAGCTGGTCAGGACAGCGAAGCGGCTGGATCCTACCCGATTATATGCCAACGGCTCCAATGCGTTCTATGGCGAGGAAGGGTGTGATTCGGAAAGTGATTTCTATACTTCACAGAGCTGTAAGAATGTGGTGATCCGGGGAACTTTTTCCGGAATGCGGGGATACATTAACGAAAATTATCCATCGGCGGATCATACTTATGATGCGGCGATGGCAGAGATACGAAAGGAATATCGAAAGCCGGTATTCAGTTTCGAGGTGGGGCAATTTGAGGTGTTGCCGGATTTTGAGGAAATGGAAAGCTTTCACGGAATATCGGATCCGGTAAATCTGCAGCTGATCCGGAAACGGGTAGAGGAACAGGGACTGTTGCCCCTATGGAAAAAGTACGTGGAAGCCACCGGCGAACTGTCGAGACTGGTATACCGGGAGGAGATCGAAGCTGCCATGCGGACAAGGGAACTGTCGGGCATTTCTCTTTTGGGACTGCAGGATTTTCCGGGACAGGGAACGGCACTGGTGGGCATGATGAATTCCCATTTGGAGCCGAAGCCATATGATTTTGCGAGACCGGAAAGATTTCGTGAATTTTTCAGAGAGAGCAGGATTCTGGTAAAACTGCCGCGTTATACCTATGAGGCAGGAGAACGACTGAAGGCAGAAGTGGAAGTGGCAAATTTCGGGAAAAAGAATATTGAAGGAGTATTTTGCTGGACACTTACCGAAAGAAAATGCGCATCTGCGGGCGGAAGCCATGAGCCGGAAGAACTGACAAAAAACGAAAAGACGATGATAGCAGCCGGAGCAGATACCGAGACAAAAATCTGTCCTCCGGGAAGCTATACTATGATAGGTATCCTGGATATTTCGCTGGATAGAATTCAAAAAAATACAGCACTTACTCTCACAGTGAACGTCGGCAACTGTACCAGCTCTTATCCGGTGTGGGTATATCAGAAGACTACTCCGGTATGCCCGGAAAATGTATATGAGACCAGAGTCTTTGATGAGCGGACAAGAGAAGTGCTTCAAAACGGCGGAAAGGTCTATCTGTCACCGGATGCGGACAAAGAAAGCCTGCCGAATTCTATTAAAACACAGTTTACCACGGACTTCTGGTCGGTAGGGACTTTCGCGGAGCAGGAAGGCGGTATGGGACAGCTGATCGATACAGAGCACCCTATTTTTCGGAGTTTCCCGACAGATTTTCATACGGACTGGCAATGGTGGATTGCGGCATGCAAGCGGGCGGTGATTCTGCCGAGACCGATGAAATCTGTGATTACGGAGATGGACAGCTATGCATTTTTACGTCCTATGGCACAGTTGATCGAGTTCCGGTGCCTGAACGGAAAAGTATTGCTCTCCACCATGGAATTGCACAGAAGCCTGCAGTACCCGGAGGCGAGAGCACTCCAAACGGCAATTTACGAATATCTGTCCGGAGAGAAATTTCAGCCGGCGGAGGAACTCACCGGGCAGGAACTGCACGCGCTTCTTGGATATTAACTGCGGTAATCCGAAGGGCGCAGCCCCGTAGAATTTTTAAAGCACGTACAGAATCGGCTTTCATCGGCAAAACCACAGGAGAAACAGATTTCTTTTACGGTGAGGTCTGTATTTTTCAACAGATATTTTGCGTGATTCAACCGGGTGGCAATGAGATATTCATGAGGAGTCTGACCGGTGCGCTGACGGAACAGACGGATAAAATAAAAACGGCTCAAGTGCGCCAGGGCAGCCAGATCATCCACGGACAGCGGCTCTGCAAAGTGGGACTGTATATATCCTGTAACCGTGGATATGATGTCTCCGCCTGTGACAGAAGCGGACGTGGAGGAAAACTCTGAGAGCATTCCGGCAATGAGAAGTGAGACGGCGACTTCCGAGGGAACCGTTCCGTTGGAAAACGATGCTGTCAGAGAGGACAGCCCGGCAGGTGCATGGGACAGCAGAGGAATGGCAGTGCCTGCAAGGCGGCTCAGAGATTCGTAATATTTCAAGGCGGCAGCCCCGTCCACATGGATCCAGTCGGCTTCCCAGCCTTCTTCACTTTTGTAAGAGTGAGGAGCATAGCAATTTAATAAAATAGTATGCCCTGCGGAAACAGTCAGCTCTGCATCCGGAGTACGCAGCCGGCAGCTGCCTCCGGTTATGGACATGATGAGAAGACTGTTATAACTGCTCCGTTCCAGGTGGTATCCGGGTAAATAGCGGAAATGCCCAAGACAGAGCGGATATAAGAAGAACTCGACCGCTTCGGCAGTAGGGGTATAGATGTAATATTCAGAGGTGGGATCTATGAGATGTTCTGTGGTAAACATAATTCCTCCAATAGCAATTTTTATAAATATAACAGCAAAAAGCGTTAATGTCAATGAAAAAATCATATGATATGATGGGCACAAAAGAAAAACAGCAGGAATTTCCAAAAAGGAGGATGCCATGAATAAAGTACATGTCTGGGAAGAAAAAGTGACGATCCCCACTTATGAAGCCGGGAAACCGGATAAGAATCCCGTGTTTTTGGAGAAACGTGTCTATCAGGGAAGTTCAGGGAGAATCTATCCGCATACCGTGATCGAGAAGATCAGCGATGAGAAGGTGGATAAGGAGTATACGGCGCTTTTTCTGGAGAACGATTATCTGAAAGTAATGATGCTGCCGGAGCTGGGCGGCAGGATCCAGAGGGCTTATGACAAGACCAACGGCTATGATTTTATCTATTACAATCATGTCATCAAACCGGCGTTAGTCGGACTGGCAGGACCCTGGATTTCCGGTGGTATTGAGTTCAACTGGCCCCAGCATCACAGACCCAGTACTTTTGATCCGGTGGAATATACCTATGCGGAAAATGAGGACGGGAGCGCCACGGTCTGGATGGGCGAGATCGAGAATATGTTCCGGACGGAGGGCGTGCTGGGCGTGACTTTGTATCCAAATAAGGCATATATTGAATTGTCGGCAAAACTCTATAACCGCACGAAAATGCCCCAGACTTTCCTGTGGTGGGCGAACCCTGCAGTGGCGGTAAATGATGACACTATTTCCGTATTCCCAGAGGATGTGACGGCGGTCTATGACCACGGCAAACGGGATGTTATCAGTTTCCCCTACGCGGAAGGAACTTATTACAAGCACAAATACGATCATGTGAATATTGCACAGTATAAAAATATTCCGGTGCCAACCTCTTATATGGCATACCGCTCGGATTATAACTTTATCGGCGAGTACGATTACGGAAAACAGGCAGGGCTTCTGCATGTGGCGGATCACCATATTGCTTCGGGGAAAAAGCAGTGGACCTGGGGCTGTGGTGAATTCGGCAAGGCATGGGACCGGGCACTAACGGACGAGGACGGTCCGTATATTGAGCTGATGACCGGCTGCTTTACAGACAATCAGCCGGATTTCACCTGGATCCAGCCCCAGGAGACCAAGAATTTCAAACAGTATTTTATGCCCTATAAAAATATCGGCTATGTGAAAAATGCCACGATCGATGCGGCGGTGAATGTGGAATATGATGAGACTGCGGGACAGCTTACGGTATCAGCCTATACCACATCTGTGCAGAAAGAAGCACAGATCCTGCTGACCCTGCCCGAAGAAAACGGCGGACAGGAAAAGGTACTGTATGAGGAAGTCTCAGATCTGTCACCGGAGAAAACTTATGAAGTGAAGATCGGACGGGAAAAATTGCAACAGATACCGGCATTTGCAGAGGGAGAGCAGAATGGCACAGAGGCGCTCTGCGGTCTGTGGGTATGCGTCCGCTCCGCAGATGGAAGAGAACTGGTCTCTTATCGTTTCCCGGAAAAGATCGAAGCAGAAGTGCCGGAACCGGCAAAGGCAGCACCGCTTCCGGGAGACTGTGAAACTACGGAGGATCTGTTTCTCTACGGTCTGCATGTGGAACAATACCGGCATGCCACCTGTCACCCCGAGGATTATTATCTGGAGGGGCTGCGCAGGGATCCTACCGATATCCGCCTGAACAATGCCTATGGAAGATGCCTGTTACGGAGCTGTGATTTTGCCGGAGCGGAAAAGTATTTCCGAAAGGCGGTGGAGAAATCCATCCGTTCCAATCCGAATCCCTATGACTATGAACCGTATTATAATCTGGGACTGTCACTGAAATATCAGGGAAAAGAAAAAGAAGCCTACGATGCCTTTTACAAAGCCATCTGGGGCGGTAGCTTTCAGGCACCCGGATTCTATGAACTTGCCTGCCTGGATGCGAAAGCGGGAAGATTCGCAGAGGCACTGGAGCATGTAAATGAATCTATTCTCAGACAGTACCAGTGCATGAAAGCCCGGGCATTGAAGGAAGCCCTTTTAAAGAAACTGGGAAGAGTGCAGGAAGCGGAAGAATTGCATAAGGAGAGCCTGAAGATCAATCCGCTTTATGACAGACAGCCGGAGAAAATCAACCATAACACTCTGTTGGAGCTAATGATCGACCTCTATGAGGCAGGAGACTACGCACAGGGAATTGACATTGCGGGGAGATGGGTGGAACAACAGAAGGTATCGCAGGAAGAGAACATTTATCCGCTGGTATATTATTATATCGCTTACGGATATCGGAACCTGTACGGGGAAGAAAATGCCGGACAGGCAGAGCGTTATGCGGCATTGGGAGAAAAGGCTGTGACAGATGGCTGTTTCCCTCACAGAACGGAAGACTACATTGTGTTGAAGAGTCTGGCAGCAGAATACAATCTCGGTATGGCTTATTATTATCTGGGATGCCTGCTCTATGACAGGAGAGTGTACGAGGAAGCCATAGCGGATTATGAAAGGGCGGCACTTAAGTATCCGGAGTTCCCCACGGTTCACAGAAATATGGCGCTGGCATATTACAATGTGAAAAAGCAGCCGAAGCGGGCGTACGAGGAAATGGAGAAAGCTTTTGCACTGGATGAGACGGATGCCAGAGTATATTTGGAACTGGACCAGCTAAGAATACGTCTAAATGTTCCCGTGAAGGAACGATTAAGCGATATGGAAAAACATTTTGTCCTGGTGGAAAGCCGGGATGACCTGTATCTGGAGTATGTGACGCTGTTAAACACACTGGGAGATGCTGCGGAGGCTCTCGACCTGATCAAAGCAAGGAAGTTCCATCAGTGGGAAGGTGGCGAAGGCAAAGTGGCAGCCCAGTACCTGACCGCCCTGTATCAGCTGGCAAAAGTGGCTGTGGCAAAAGGAGAATATGCAGAAGCCAAAACATTTCTCCTACAGGCAGTGGATGAATATCCCCATAATCTGGGCGAAGGAAAACTGGAGTCGGCACAGGAAAATAACCTGTACTATCTGTTGGGACTGGTGCAGGAAAAACTGGGTGAGACCAAAGAATCTTTAACGAGCCTGACAAGAGCCTGCCGTGGTGAATCGGAACCGGTAGGCATGATGTATTACAATGACCAGCCGCCCGAAATGATCTATTATCAGGGACTTGCGTACCGAAAGCTTGGGGAAGAAGAGCAGGCAGTTCGCAGATTTAGGAAGCTGGTGGACTATGGCAGAGAGCACATCGGGGATGATGTGAAAATAGACTATTTTGCGGTATCCCTGCCGGATCTGCTGATCTTCGAGGAGAACTTAAACGACCGGAATCGGAAGCACTGTCTATTCATGATGAGTCTGGGACTGCGGGGACTGGGGCAGACAGACGAGGCGGAAAAATGTGCGGAAGAATTGCTTGCCATGGATAATTGCCATCAGGGAATCCGGGTACATGATCTATAAAAGGAAAGCCTGAAAATAAAGGTTTAAAGATGAAGGATTGAAGATGAAGGTTCTATGAGAAAAGGATTACAACATGGAAAAAGAAATATACAGTTATAACAGCGAGTATCTGACCTGCAACGGCAGACCAATTCTGCCCATCATGGGAGAATTCCATTTTTCCCGCTATCCGGAAACAGAGTGGAAGAAAGCACTTGAGAATATGAAGACCGGCGGCGTGGAGATTGCTGCCACTTACGTGTTCTGGATCCACCATGAGGAAGCGGAAGGAGAATGGGATTTTTCCGGCAGGAGGAATCTGAAAGCGTTTCTGAACTGCTGTCAGGAAGTTGGAATGAAAGTATGGCTGCGCATCGGACCGTGGGCGCACGGAGAGTGCAGAAACGGCGGTTTTCCGGACTGGCTGGTGAAGAAGGAAAAGAGGGGAGAGCTGACCCTGCGGACAGATGATTCACAGTATTTGAAGTATGTGGATATCTTTTTTACGAAGATTGCGGAACAGGCAGCAGGCTTTTTGCATAAGGACGGAGGACCGGTCATCGGTATCCAGGTCGAGAACGAATACGGACATGCCGGTGGCCCTTCCGACAGAGAAGAAGGAATGGCGCATATGCGTACATTACGCACTATGGCGGAGGAAAAGGGACTGACGGTGCCCTATGTGTCGGCAACCGGCTGGGGTGGCGCCTACGTGCCGGAAGGTTTCCTGCCGGTGCTCGGAGGGTATGTGGATGCACCGTGGGCAAGCCATACCCGCGAACTTGCGGCGAGCGAGAATTTCCTGTTTCAGCCTTTTCATGACGATGCCAATATTGCTTCGGATTTCGCCGAAGGACAGAGCAGTTTTACCTTTGATGCAGAGAAATTCCCTTACCTGACGGCGGAACTGGGAGGGGGACTGCAGGTGACGGCACACAGACGTACCTACCCTTACCCGGAGGACATCGAGGCGCAGACGATCTGTATGCTGGGAGCAGGGGCAAATCTGATCGGCTATTATATGTATCACGGCGGCGTGAATCCTGACGGAAAATACACCACCCTGCAGGAGTCGAAAGCGACCGGCTATGCCAATGACCTTCCGGTGAAGAGCTATGATTTCCAGACATGCTTACGGGAAAACGGTCTGCCGTCGGAGAGTTATTACAGGCTGCGCAAGCACCATATTTTTATCCGAAATACACAAGAACTGCTGGCACCGGCAAAGGTGTACCTGCCGGATAATATCCCTGAGCCTGCGGGTGCGGAAGATATGGAGACACTGCGGGCGGTCTTCCGCTACAATGAAGCAGCAGGCTGCGGATTTCTGTTTATTAACAACCATCAGAGAAAACGGAAAATGACGGAGAAACGGATTACACCGGAAACACCGCTGCAATTTACGGTACCGGCTGGTGAGGGAACACGGAAACAGATCGTTTTTGACCGGATCCATGTGCGGACGGATGCAATTCTGGTGCTGCCGTATGATCTACCGGTGGAGATACAGGGAGAGCGGCTAAGACTTCATGGGACGAATGCTTCTTACCTCGGATGCTATGACGGAACTTATTATTTTTATACGGATGAGAAGCCGGAAGATATTTATTTCGAGTGGAACGATGGCAAGGAACATGCGGAAGCGGTAAGGATCCTTACGACACACGATGCAGAGTATTTTTGCCATGTGGAAGAAGGAGCAGACGAAAAGGGTAAGGTGGATCTGTTACCGGATCTGCATTTTACGGAAGCCGGTAAGGTGCAGATCACGGATGTCGGACAGGCAGTGGAAAGCATCCGGAATGTATATGGTCAAACAGAGCCAAACGTCTATGAATTAACCTTGGAATATGAGTATCACCCGACCGATGCTCTATCAGGTGATGTCTGGCTGGAACTGGATTTCGGCGGGGACTGCGCACGCCTGTATCAGGACGGAAAACTGATCGACGACTGGTTCTCCAACGGTGAACTATGGCGTGTGGCTCTGAAACGCTACGGCTGCCCGACACAATTGACTCTGGAACTGGATCCGTTCAAAACGGATGTCTATTACGACCTGCCGCCGAAAAAGGAGAATTGTCTCATAAGCGCGAGATTACAGCAGCTGAACTGACCGGAACCCAGTCTGACAGGATTGCTATTTCGGAACCAGAATGATTGAAAAGAGGATACGCATATGAAAGATATGACGCAGGGAAAACCACTAAAATTGATTATCGGTTTCGCCATCCCCATGCTGATCGGTAATATATTCCAGCAGATATATAATGTGGCGGACACGGTGATCGTGGGGAGATTCCTGGGAGAGAGTGCACTGGCAGGCGTGGGAAGTACAGGAACCCTGACTTATTTTCTGCTGGCGCTGGTCAGTGGCATGTGTAACGGTGCCGGGCTGGTGGTGGCGCAGTGTTTTGGTTGTGGGAATAAAGAACGACTGGCGAAGACCGTGACGGCACTTGTCTGGGTGGCAGGGGTGCTGACCTGTATTATGTCACTTATCGGAATCTTCTGTGCAGAATTTTTCCTGCGGCTGTTAAGTGTACCGGAGAATGTCATGGGCTATTCCGCAGAGTATCTCCATATCATCTATACCTTTGTCTTCGGAAGTGTCATCTACAACGGATGCGCGGCGATCTTGAACAGTGTAGGAGATTCCAAGACTCCGCTGCGTGCGGTGATCGCTTCATCGGCAATGAATATTGCTTTTGACCTGTTTTTCATTATTGTCTGCAAAATGGGGGTAGCGGGAGCAGCTTATGCGACGATTCTGGCACAGTGCACTTCAGCGGTGATCTGCTTTGTAAAAGTGTGGAAAGTGAGAGAAGAAATCGGATTATCCCTGATGAAGTGGAAACCCGAAGTGAATTATATCCATCTGGTGGTAAAGACCGGATTCCCGGCGGCGTTTCAGTCCTGCATGATCGCACTGGGCGGCATGAGTGTACAGAGGCTGGTGAATTCCTTCGGCTCGTCCACCATGGCAGCTTACGTGGCAGCAAACCGTGTGGACAGCGTGGCGATTCAGGTCATTGTCTCTATCGGAACGGCACTTTCGGTATTCACCGGGCAAAATATTGCGAAAAATCAATATGACAGAATCAGAGAGGCACTATATAAGACGTTGGGTGTCATGGTGGGAGCCAGCATTTTTATCGCCGCCATGGTACTCATTTTCCGGGTGCAGTTAATGACGCTGTTTTTGGATGCAAACGAATCGGGAGAAGCTATCGGCATCGGCTGTACGTATCTGACCATCATCGGCGTGGCTTATGTGATTGCCGGAGTGATGCAGAGTTATCAGAATGTGATCCGTGGCGCCGGAGATGTGAATACCTGTATGGTGGCGGGGCTGACGGAACTGTCCGGCAGGATCGTGTTCGCCTACCTGGTGTCCGGAATCTTTGGCGTGACGGGAATCTGGATCGCCACACCCCTGTCCTGGAGCTGCGGCTGCATCATTCCCGTGCTCCGGTATTATTCCGGCAAATGGAAGCACAAGAAGCTGGCATAATGGCCGGAACCGCCGGCTTGTGTCTATTCCGGCCGCATCCATCCGGCAAATTCCAAAATGGACTGGTTCTCCGCCTTTTTCTCGCTCTGCTGCATCTGCTTGCGGTATTCTCTGGGAGACATCTGCATCAGCTTGATGAAGTAGCGGTTAAAGCTGGATACGGAATGGAATCCTACCATTTCGGAAATGTCCAGAATGGAATGTTCTGTACTGCGCAGCAGAATACAGGATTTTAATATCCGGGTATTGTTCACATAGTCTAATGGCGAAGTGCCCATAATATCATGGAAGACCCGGCGGAAGTGTGTCGGACTCCAATGGCACAGTTCCGCCAGATATTCAATGGTAAACTGCTGCATATAATTTTCTTCAATATAATCCAAAGCGGGTGAGATCACCAGAGAGTTTTCGGCGATCTCACCTTCTTTTTTGCGGTCCTGTAGGGATAGGATCTCGGGAGAACCCGGTTTCGCAGTGTCGGGGTTGACACCGCCGAGACTTTCGATCCGGTACAGTTCGATATAGAGGGAACACAACAGGCTTCTGGCGCTGATCTGATAGCAGGGATTCTGTTCCTCCAGCTCATGGATGATATGAGACACCAGATAGTTAATGTGAGGGAAAGCATCCTGACTGAAAATATAGCGGAAGCCGGGAAAGCCGTCTGTGGACAGGTCGTAATTTTTCCAGGAAGCGGGAAGAAGATTGCGGAACAGCTCCTTCGGATCCAGAAACAGATAGGACCAGTGGCTCTTGGTACCGGGAGTGCTGTAAGTGGTGTGGGGGACGTTGCGGGGCAGGACAGTGACATCGCCGGCATGGAAGGTCTGCTTTTCCCCGTTGATCTCTAATGTGCCGCTGTCGGAATGACAGATCCCGATCTCCAGACAATTATGGAAGTGGAGACTTCCGCTGGGGATGTCCGAAATCTTCCAATAATCACCGGACAGAAGCAGTACGGGAAACTGCATGGGCAGATAGTAGCTTCTGTATTCTGTAACGACTCGTCTCGACTTGGCCATTTCCTACCTCCTGTGGAATGTATCGAAATCCTTTGTGCATCCTGCCGGACAACACAAAAAATGTATTTGCTTCAATGGAAATAATGTCCATACATTATTTATAACAATTAAATTGGACAAAATCAACCATTATGTTGTATAAATAACAGGTATGCTTTTGGCATCGTTTCCGGAATGAAACCTAAAAATGGCTAAAAAACTTGAAAAATGCGACGCTTTTTCACAAAATACATGCTATGACATTGAAAAGTGGACGTAATAAGAAAACTTACGAAAAACGAACATAATTTATAATGGTTGTTTTTGCATAGTTTTCTATAACGTTTGATTAGAAAAATATGACAACTTGTATGATAATATGCTTACAAGGTTACAAAAAAGTGTACAAAGTGACGAGAAAATATACTGACACTTGAGGAGGTTCGATATGGCAAAAAAGAATGCAGCCAACGTGGTGGGAGTGAAAACGAAAATCACTTGGAAACAAGCTTTTAAAAGAGACTGGCAATTATATCTGCTGTTGCTGTTTCCACTGATTATGGTATTTGTATTCAGCTACGGTGCTTACCCGGGACTGCGGATGGCCTTCATGGATTACAAACCGGCAAAAGGATATGCAGGCAGCGAATGGGTGGGAATGAAAACATTCATTAAGATATTTAAGGATGCCGATTTCATCCGGGCGCTTCGCAATTCCGTAGTATTTAATCTGGCGGATCTGATCGTTGGATTCCCGATGCCGATCATCCTGGCACTGATCCTGAATGAATTAAGATATCCCAAATTTAAGAAAGTATCCCAGACGATCCTGTATCTGCCGCACTTCCTCTCCTGGGCTATCATTGGAAGCGTAGCGATGACAATGTTCCGTCCCAACTCCGGTCTGGTGAACATCCTGTTAACCAACCTGGGTGTGATTTCCGAAGGAATTCCTTTTCTGAACGAGAAATGGCACTGGGCAGTAACGTATCTGCTGATCGGCGTATGGCAGACAATGGGATGGGGCACGATCCTCTACCTGGCAGCAATCACCGGCATCAACGGAGAACTGTATGAAGCAGCCATGATCGACGGCGCAAACCGCTGGAAGAGAATGTGGCACATCACACTCCCCGGTATCAAGAGTACAGTAGTAACACTGCTGATCCTGAACCTCGGACGTGTCATGGGAAGTAACTTAGAGAGACTGACCGCGTTAGAGAATTCACAGGTCAAAGACTTCCAGTATCAGCTGGCTGTCTACATATATAATAAAGGTATCGGAGCCGGAAAGTTCAGCGCAGCCACCGCAGTTGGCCTGTTCCAGTCACTGATCGGACTGATCCTGGTTCTGCTATCCGATAAATTTGCCAAGAAGCTTGGCGAAGATGGATTACTGTAGGAGGTGAGTAAGATGAAGAAAAAAGAAGTGAATATCAATGAAGAATCTACCTCCGCAGGCGGAGCTCATGCGGTCAACAAATTCCGCATCAGCGATTTCATCATGATGGCAGTGATCGTCATCCTCTGTGCCAGCTGTGTATTGCCTTTCCTGCATGTAGCAGTAAAGTCCATTTCCGGTAATACCGCAGTAATGTCCAAGAGCGTTTACTTCTGGCCCAAGGACATCACCTTCGAGGCTTATAAAAAGGTATTTGCAGACAACTCCATGACCTACTCCATGATCTTCTCGGTAATCGTTACCCTGATCTTCACGGTCCTGGGAATGCTGGTATGTACCTGCGCAGCTTACCCTCTCTCCAAGAAGAGATTAAAGGGTAAAAAGTTACTGACCTTCCTGCTGATGGTACCGATGTACTTCAGCGCCGGCATCATCCCCAGCTACCTGTTATACCAGAAGCTGCATGTGCTGGATACCATGTGGGTGTTGATCTTACCTCTGATCTATTCCCCGTACAACATGCTGATCATGAAGAACTACTTCCAGAGCACGATTCCCGACAGTTTGGAAGAATCCGCTTTCCTGGATGGCGCAACCAATTTCCAGATCTTAAGCAAGATCGTATTACCGCTGTCCAAACCGATTCTGGCAACGTTGTCTCTGTTCTATGCTGTAGGACGTTGGAATGCTTATTCAGACAACATGTACTACACCAAGAGCGCGAACCTGAAACTGATCCAGTACAAGTTGTATCAGCTGGTAGCATCCGCAGCGGAAGCACAGACCTCTTCCCTGGCAGATACCGGCAGTGCGATCCAGTCCACACCCGAAGTATTGCAGGCAGCCAGCATCATGTTCGTAACCATTCCTATCATCGTTATCTACCCGTTCTTACAGAAGTACTTCGTACAGGGTACCATGATCGGAGCAGTTAAGGGCTAAAAAGTAATCGGTAATAATTAATAAAGAAGCAATGATAACCATGTTAGTTTTCCCTGAAACCGGGGGTACACATAAACTATGTATTTAAATTAAGGAGGAAAATCCTCTCCTCGCCAAGGGACTCGGATTTTTCCTTCGGAAAAACAAGGAGGATTGATTTATGAAGAAGAATACTCTTCACAAGGTAATGGCAACAGCACTGGTTGGTGCTATGGCAATGAGCACTCTGACCGGATGCGGCAGCAGCGCTGACACAAACGCAGATGCCGGAACAAAGGAGTCTGTAGCAGAGAGCTCCGCAGCAGCAAGCACAGACGAGGGATCCACTGCAGTAGCAGGTATTGATGGTTGGGAGCCTTTTGCAAGCAATGTAACTTTACAGATTCCCGTATACGATCGTGGTTCTTCCGGAAACGGATGCTCTGACGTAGAGAACAACTACTGGACCAACTGGGTACAGGAGAACTTCGGTGACAAGTACAACATCACTGTAGAATATGTAGGAATTACCCGTAGCGACGTTATGACCGATTACGCTATGCTGGCAGCAAGCCAGAGCCTTCCTACCGTCTGTATGGAATATGACTATGATAAGCTGGCAAGCTGGCAGGCAGACGGCTATCTGCAGACTTACGATGTAGAAGAGTTCAAGCAGATCGCTCCTACCTACTGGGAGACCATGGTAGAGCACGGCAACGATGCTTACACCAAGCTGGATGACGAAGATTATCTGTTACTTGGCTACAGACCTTACGGTAATACCACTTATACCTGGTGTACTTTCTATCGTCAGGACTGGCTGGAGGAGGCTGGCTTCTCTGAGTATCCCGTTGGCGACAACACCAAGCTGTTAGAGTTGTATGCAAAACTGGTAGAGAATGGTCACAAGTATCCCTTAAGCGGTAAGAAAATAAGCGGCGCAGGTATCGACCAGAACTATGGTTACAGAGATTATCCTCAGGATGAGACCACATGGGCAACCACCGGTGACTATCAGATCCCCGCACTGTCCACCGAAGCTCAGAAGAGATTCCTGAAATTCGAAAACGAGCTGTACAATGATGGTTACTACAATCCCGAGTACTACTTAAGAGATGCTTCCGAGGCAGAGGCAGACTTCATCAACGGTGAAGCATTTACCTGGACCGGATATGTATCTTCCAGCATGAACGTACTGAATTCCTTCTATGATGCTAACCCCGATGCCAAGCTGGCAATCGCAGTTACTCCTTCCACCTGGACACAGGATGAGACCTGGGGATCTTCCGCTTCTTATAGACCCGGAACCAACTTCGGCATGATGATCGGCTTCGCTAACGATGCTACCGAGGATGAAGTAAAGGCAGCTATGATGTACCTTGAGTGGCTGAACCAGCCCGAGAATCTGTTCACCATGCAGTGGGGTATCGAAGGTGTGAACTTCAACTACGATGACAACGGCGATCCCGTAGCAGTAGCAGATCAGACCGGTCTGGCTGAGCAGCAGGGACACAACAATAACGTAGACTACTGGTGTGCAGTAACCGCAGTTAAGACTCTTGGTTCTATCGAGAAGGACATCAAGGCAATCACCCCTCAGGGCGTTCCTCAGGACTTCTATGATCAGATCCTGGCTAACTACAACGGACAGGTTGCTATCTACGAAGCAGGCAAGGCTAATTCCGACTGCCTGTTTGCAACTTCTATCGATGCAGTAACTGAGTACAACCAGACTCTGTATGATCTGTATACCGAGTATCGTGATAAGTTGACCATGTGCTCTAAGGACCAGTTCGACGCTCTGTATGACGAGCTGAGCCAGAAGTACCTGGATGCAGGTTACCAGGAAGTTATCGATGAGAGACAGGCTGCTTTGGATGCAGGTAACACTACCAGACTTCAGTAAGTAAAAAGTTTTATTACAGTAAGTACATACAGCCCCCAGGCATGAATGGCTTGGGGGCTATATTAGAAAAAGGAAAGCTCTGAAAGAGCGATTTTGTGAATGGGATTCTGAATAGTTGAAGATGCTTTATATTTTTTTCCGACAGATTGTTTTATTATAAGAACAGTTGTGGGAAAAGAATATAAACCGCCGAAAGGCAGAAACGGAGGAATTATGTTAAAACTGGAATATGATAAGAAAGAAATAGAGGAAGTCATTGATAAAATCGTGAAAAAGACCATGAATATGGATCTCACCTGGGACTGGCCCTGCGGTGTGGCATATTACGGAATCAGTGATGCCTATGAGAAGACCGGGAAAAAGGAATACCTGGATCTGTTAAAGGATCGTATCGATGAGCTGATCGATCTGGGATTGCCCAAGGTATGGACAGTGAATGCCTGCGCCATGGGACACTGCCTGATCACCTTATATCAGGCCACCGGAGAGCAGCAGTATCACGACATTCTCATGAGCAAGATCGCTTATTTAAGAAAGGATGCTCTGCGTTTCGGAGACCATGTATTGCAGCACACCGTATCTGCCAACAATGATTTTCCTGAGCAGTGCTGGTGCGACACTCTGTTCATGGCGGCATTTTTAATGCTGCGTGTGGGCGTGATGGAGCACGACGAAGAGTTAATTGATGATGCACTGAACCAGTATTACTGGCATATCAAATATTTACAGAACCCCAGCAGCGGACTCTGGTATCACGGCTATGACAATATTGCCGGAGATCATATGTCCGGTATCTATTGGGGAAGAGCCAATGCCTGGGCGGCGTTTACCATGTCACAGGTGGGAGGCATCCTGCCGCAGTGCTATCTGTATCCTAAGTATATCGATGTGGCTGGCTCCTTAAATGAGCAGCTGGCAGCCCTGAAGTTGTACCAGACGGAGAACGGACTGTGGAGAACTGTGGTGGATGATCCGGAGTCTTATGAAGAAATCTCCGCATCTGCGGGAATTGCCGCAGCAATGCTGACCAGAGGCAATCCTTTACATAGCAAATACATTAACAAAGCAATCAGGGGCCTGCTTGCCAATGTCAGTGAGGACGGCAAGGTGATGAACGTATCCGGCGGAACCGCCGTGATGAGAGACAAGGAAGGCTACCGAGGAATCCCCAGGGCGTATATCCAGGGCTGGGGACAGGGACTGGCATTATCATTTTTTGCAACGTTGTTAGTATCCGATGAGATCGAGAAGGATGGTGCATTATAAATGTTTCGCAGAAATTTTCTGTTCGGGAAGGACGGAGGAACTGCCAATCTGATCGACGTGGGCAGTGACGATCTCTATCAGCCCGGAAAAGGCTACGGCTTTGTAACGGAGAAAAACAGAAGAGAACAGGAAATGTTGCAGATCCGGGAACTGAATTCGTCCTTTGAACCGATGTACTGGTACAAGGATCAGGATCTGACGTTCCTGAAGGAAGATGAGAACGGCTGCTATCTGGATTCCACGGAAGAAGTGGAATCCCTGGAGAGACAATCCGGAGAGAAAATGCCGGGTTCCCCCAGGCGGATCCCACTGATCTTCAAGGTGGATGTGCCAAGACAGGGAAATTATAAGATCACTCTGACCATCCGCTCGGAAGAGAATATGGGAGAAGTACTGATCTTTACCGGAAGAAGACGCCTTGTTTATCGTGGAAAAGTGGGAGCCGGTGAGTTCACTTATACGATGGCAGTCAATGTCTGTGATATCGTACCGTCGGGACATTCCCAGATTTTTGCGGATAAGACGGTGGATATTGCAGTGCTGGCAGACCAACCCAGGATCAGCGCCCTTACGGTGGAAGAGATGAATTGTCCTACGGTATATCTGGCAGGAGATTCCACAGTGACGGACCAGCCCGGAGACTATCCTTATTATCCCGGCACATGCTACTGCGGCTGGGGACAGATGCTTCCCGCGTATCTGGATGCTAAACTTGCCGTATCGAACCATTCCCACTCGGGACTGACTACCGATACATTCCGCAAGGAAGGACATTATGCGGTGATCGACCAGTACAGCAGACCGGGTGATTACGTATTTTTTCAGTTCGGTCACAATGACCAGAAGCTTCCGGAATTGCAGGCGAAGGGCGGCTATCAGGCAAACCTGCACCGTTATATCAAGGAGAATCAGGCAAAGGGAGTCTGTCCGGTACTGGTGACACCTATTGCAAGAAATACATGGAGACTGCGTGATCAGACTTATCTGGATCTGCTGGAAGAATTCGCAGATGTGTGCCTGGAACTGGGAGCACAGTACCATATTCCCGTGCTGGATCTTCATGCCCACAGCAAGGAATATGTGCTGGAGAAGGGATTACAGGATGCCAAACCCATCTTTTTCCCGGGAGATTATACCCATACCAATGATTTCGGCGCTTACAAAATGGCAGGGTATGTGGCAGAAGAGATCCGGGAGAAATGTACGGGACATTCTGAGAGAGCTTATGCTTATCTGGCTGAGTGCGTGACAGAAGGCTTTGGTGCATGGGAGTCTGTGGGACAAATAAAAGTGCCGAAGAAGCCGGAGATCTACAAAGACATTCCGGACCCTGCGGGAGATCAGGTGCTGTTGTCCGAGGCGGAGCAGCTTGAGCGTGTGGTCAGGCTGTGCCTGAAGGAAGAGCTTCTGTAACGGGAACTGCAGATCCCGGAGCGCCGGGACGAACAGCAATGAAATGGCAGGGAGAGACCGGAAAAGTAAGAAAATAAGAACGAGCAAGAATTAAGTGAGAATAAGTCAGAAAAGTTAGAATAAGTAAGAATATGAGGAGGAACTCAGAATGGGAAAAGGTGGTTTTACATTACCGGGAGAATCGGGATATGAGGAACTGACCTTGAAGATGGCGGAAAAGTGGGGCGCGGATGTGATTCGTGACAGTGATGGCACGGTGCTTTCCGATGAGATCACCCACGCCGGCTACGGCATTTATTCCACCATCTGTATTATCAGAGATCATAATGCCTGGGCAAAGGAGAATCAGGACAAATTACAGCAGACTTTCCTGTGTACGCCTCCTCAGGTAGCAGAGTCAGATACCGTGACCATCGGACTGATGGACAGCTTTTTTGCGGAGCAGTTCAGTATCAATGACAGTGCGGAAGCTTTTGCTTATTGGGAAGTCTATGACAGAACCAATAACGTTAAGATCGACAATGCAAACTGGAGCTATGACAAAGAGAAGGGAAGCGTGACATTATCCGGCATCACCCCCTTCCACAAATATACGGCGAGCTTCTTAGCCTATCGTATCTGGGAAGAAATCTCCATGTACAATCATACCACGAACCATTGGGATAAGGAGCATCTGATGCAGATCGACCCCAGATACCCCGAGACCCAGGAGTATCTGCTTAGCTGGATGAAGAACTGGTGTGAGACCCATCCGGATACCACGGTGGTACGTTTCACCTCCATGTTCTATAATTTCGTATGGATCTGGGGAAGCAGTGAAAGGAACCGGAATCTGTTCTCAGACTGGGGGTCTTATGATTTCACCGTCAGTGTTCCGGCACTGCAGGAATTCGAGAAACAATACGGTTACCGCATGACGGCGGAAGATTTTATCAATAAAGGACAGCTGCACGTGACCCATATGCCCGGCAATGCGAAAAAAGCGGACTGGATGGCATTTATCAATGATTTCGTCATTTCTTTTGGTAAGAAACTGATCGATATGGTACATTCTTACGGTAAAAAGGCATATGTCTTCTATGATGACAGCTGGGTAGGCGTGGAGCCTTACAACGGAAGATTTAAAGAGTTTGGCTTCGACGGACTGATCAAATGTGTATTCTCCGGTTACGAAGCAAGACTGTGTGCGGGCGTGGATGTGCCTATACATGAACTGCGTCTGCATCCGTACCTGTTCCCTGTGGGACTGGGTGGTGCACCGACCTTCATGGAGGGCGGTAATCCGGCACTGGATGCGAAAAAATACTGGAACAGCGTCAGACGTGCCCTGCTGCGCGCGAAGATCGACAGGATCGGTCTCGGCGGATATCTCCATCTGGTAGAGGATTTCCCGGACTTCTGTGACTATATTGAAAAAGTGGCAGACGAGTTCCGGCTGATCCGCAGTTTCCACGATGCGGGAGAGCCTTATCGGATCAAGACCCGTGTGGCAGTGCTGCATTACTGGGGGGCTTTACGTTCCTGGACCTTGTCCGGACATTTCCACGAGACCTATATGCACGATCTGATCCACATTAACGAAGCCTTGTCCGGACTTCCTGTGGATGTGAAATTCATCTCCTTCGAAGATGTGAAAAACGGTATACTGAAGGATGTAGATGTTGTGATCAATGCAGGCAGAGCCGGAAGTGCATGGAGTGGCGGAGATGCCTGGAAGGATGAGGAACTTGTCACCGTACTTACAAAGTGGGTACACGAGGGCGGCTGTTTCATCGGTGTCAACGAACCTTCCGCAGTGGAAGGCTATGATACGTATTTCCGCATGGCACATGTGCTGGGAATCGACGAGGATACCGGTGCAAGAGTATGCCATGGCAGGTGGGCGTTCGAGGCAGCGGATCCGGAGGGGCTGATCCCTGAGGGTGCAGGCGTGGAAGCAAAGGAGAACCGGTATCTGACAGATGGCAGGGCACAGGTACTTTTAGCAGACGGCGAGAAGCCGTTGGTGACCGTGAACCGTTTTGGCAAGGGAATGGGAATCTACTTATCCTCTTTCCAGGTGAACCTGTGGAACACCAGAATGCTGTACCAGCTGATCCGCTATGCGGGCGGAGAAGGCATTTCCGGCAATTATATGACGGATAACCTGTATACGGAGTGCGCTTATTATCCGGAGAGCAGAAAACTGGTAGTCATCAACAACAGCGACACCGGGCAGACCACCACGATCCCTACGCAGGCCGGGGCATGCACGGTAACCATCGCGCCTTACGATACGACTTTTGTAGAAATTGGATAGTAACGGGCAGAGACCAAAATCCGGTGTTCGGATTCTGAGGAACGGAACGCAAAGGAGCTTGAAATGGATAGTGAAAAAATAAGACCTACAGAATATTTTCCCGATGGAACCCCAATCGATGGCTGGTTCTATGAGACGAAGATTCCGGAGCTGTCAGAGCTTGGGAAACAGTATGTTCTGACGGAATACAGCATCTGGGACGATGGGAGGATCTATACCAAAGAGATCCAGAAAGTCATTGATCTGGCGGCAGAGGAAGGCGGCGGTGTCCTGGTGGTACCGCCCGGAACCTATCTGACGGGATCGATTTATTTCAAACAGGGAGTGAACCTCTATGTTTCCGCCGGAGCAACCTTAAAGGGCAGCAACGATATCTCGGATTATGATCTGTGTGAGACCCGGATTGAGGGAGAGACCTGCCTTTACTATGCGGCACTGATCAATGCGGACGGGGTGGACGGTTTCACCATGTGCGGACCGGGTACCATCGACGGTAACGGTCTTAAGGCATGGAGAGCCTGCTGGCTTCGCTGGAAATGGGGAGGCGGCGGTAACAAGGAAGAACAAAGACCCCGCCTTGTCTATCTGTCGAATTGCAAAAATGTATTGATTGCAGACCTGCGGTTGCAGAATTCCCATTTCTGGACCACACATATTTATAAATGCGATCATGTAAAATACATAAACTGTCAGATCTATTCCCCGGCAGGACCGGTGCCCGCACCCAGTACGGATGCTATCGACATCGATGTCTGTACGGATGTGTTGGTGAAGGGCTGCTACATGGAGGTCAATGATGATTCTGTAGTATTAAAAGGCGGCAAGGGTCCCTGGGCGGACAGCCAGCCGGAGAACGGCACCAACGAACGGATTCTGGTGGAGGACTGTGTTTACGGTTTCTGTCACGGGTGCCTCACCTGTGGTTCGGAATCGGTACATAACCGGAATATCCTCATGCGCAGGATCAAGATCAAAGGTGCAGCGAGACTGTTGTGGCTGAAAATGCGTCCGGACACCCCACAGAACTATGAATACATTACCGTGGAGCAGATCGAGGGCAGAGTCAAAGAATTTTTGAAGATTTATCCCTGGACACAGTTTTTTGATCTGAAGGATCGCAAGGACAGACCACTGTCCTATGCCGATCATATCACCATGAGAGACTGTGATTGTGTCTGTGATACGTTTTTTGATGTGATCGCGGATGAAGAGCAGTATCTTCTGACGAATTTTACCCTGAGAGATCTGCGGATCAAGGCAAGAGTGGATAATTTTTCGGAAGATAAATTGAGAAGTGTAGTATATGAGGACGTACAGGTGGAAGAGAGCACGGAGCCTGCGGAGAGCTGGCATGAAGTGAAGGGCTTCCAGTGACATATTTTACGGAAAAAGTCACAGCGGCATCAGCGTAGACCGTGGAAAGGATCAATATGGCAAAGCTGTATATCAATGAAAAAAATAAGAAGGGACATATCAATCCCGAGCTTTACGGAAATTTTTCCGAGCATCTGGGCAGATGTATCTATGAAGGACTGTATGTGGGAGAGGATTCCGAGATTCCCAATACCAACGGTATGCGTAACGATGTAGTGGCAGCGCTTAAGGAGATGAAACTTCCGGTGCTGCGCTGGCCCGGTGGATGTTTTGCGGACGAATATCACTGGAAGGACGGTATTGGACCGAAGGAGAACCGCAAGAAGATGGTCAACACCCACTGGGGTGGAGTGACCGAGGACAACAGCTTCGGTACCCATGAGTTCTTCGAACTGTGTGAGCAGATCGGCTGTAAGACTTATATCAACGGCAATGTGGGCAGCGGCACAGTACAGGAGATGTCCGAGTGGGTAGAGTATATGACCTTTGACGGAGTCTCCCCCATGGCAGACCTGCGCCGGGAAAACGGCAGAGAGAAAGCCTGGAAGGTGGATTATTTCGGTGTAGGCAACGAGAACTGGGGATGCGGCGGCAATATGTCTCCGTCCTATTATGGCAATCTGTACCGCAGATACCAGACCTATGTGAGAAATTATGATCAGAAGCATCCTATTTTCAAGATATGCTGCGGACCCAACGCCGGAGATACCTACTGGACGGAAGAGGTATTAAAGACCTGTTTTGAGAATGCTCCGGAATGGCTGCATGGTTTTATGGACGGGCTTTCCCTGCATTATTATACCCTGCCGGAGGATGACTGGTCTCACAAGGGAAGTGCACTGGATTTCGATGATGCTGCATGGTACAAGACTCTGGCAAAGGCATTTAAGCTGGATGAACTTATCAGAAAACACTCCACAATCATGGACAAATACGATCCAGAGAAGAAGATCGGTCTGATCTGTGACGAGTGGGGCACCTGGTATGATGTGGAGCCCGGCACGAATCCCGGATTTTTATACCAGCAGAGCACCATGCGTGATGCACTGGTAGCGGGACTTACCTTAAATATTTTCAACAAGCACTGTGACCGTGTAAAGATGGCAAATATCGCACAGCTAATCAATGTATTGCAGGCTGTGATCCTGACCGAAGGTGCGAAGATGCTGCGTACCCCCACTTATCATGTATTCCATATGTACAAATACCATCAGGATGCGGATCTGGTGGAGAGCTATATCGACGGTGTGGAGCAGATCGGTGAGGACGAGAAGTACAAGGTTCCCAATTTACAGGAATCTGCTTCCGTGGACAAGGACGGCGTGGTCACTATCACCCTGAACAATCTGTCCATCGATCAGGCGGAAGAGATGGAGATCGCCTTCACAGAGTGTGATCCAAAGCAGGTAACGGCAGCCATCCTTACCAATGACATGCATGCTTATAATACTTTCGATGATCCCGATAAGGTACACGAGGAAGTATTTACAGATTATAAGATCGCGGACGGAAAGATCGCATTTACCATGCCGGCGTGCAGCGTGGTAATGTTCCGGGTGAAATAATGCCGGACGAAGAAGTAAAAGAAGTAAGACAGAAATATCCCTGTAGGAAATGTCTGCTGCGGGAGATGGATCAGAATGCCTATATGGAGAATCTGTATGCCTACATCGCAAGGCTAGAGCCGGAGATCAAGGCAGATGATGGCGTCTATGAAAAGCGGCTCGCCGTATGCAAAGGCTGTAATTACCTGAATGAAGGAATGTGCGGAGCCTGTGGGTGTTTTGTGGAACTCAGGGCTGTAATCGCGAAAAATGTATGTCCCTACCAGAAATGGTAGGGACACTTTTTTGCCTTATTCGTAAGGAGAGTGGACTTTTCCTCTGTGATGGCAGAGAGTACGGCAACGGCTACGGGTTCTTACGCCTGAATCTGGCATGCAGACGGGAAGTGGTCAGAGAAGGAATGGAGCGCCTGAAGAAGAGTATTGTCACTTACCTGGAGCAGAATGGTGGCAAGTAGGATATGTGATATGTAAACTTTGCACGTAAGATTTTAAGGGAAATAATGCAAATCAAGTGAAAAATATGTTATACTATATCTATTGTGCACTAAGCACAGAGAGAACAAATGATAGAAATATAGGATATTACAATGGAAAATTATCAGGAACAGTATAAACAGGAATTACATCAGCAGGAGATCAACTCGAACTTACGGACGTTGAAGGGATTTTTCTGGATCTTTGTGACCATTCTGGTACTTTGGCTGCTGACGCTTATGCGGATCTTTATCGTGGATGCCGGAATCTTTACCATGGCGGTGGGATTGTCCGTGGTCATAGGAATTCCTGTTTTGTACATTTATAAAAAAGTGGATTTGTCGAAGCACTGGGTAAAATATGTGTTTCTGACACTGATCTGCGTGATTTCTGCGATTTTTGCCGCCTTTTTGTCTTTCCATGCGGTGTTTATTTATGTATTGCCGCTGCTTTTGGCAGTACAGTATCGGGAGAGGCTGACGCTTTGGATCACTTATGTCGTGAATGATGTGACCATGGTTATCAGTATGGTGGCGGGATTCTATCATGGAATCTGTGATCTGAATCTGCTCCTTGGAAGCAATCACACCAGGGACTGGTATCTGGAACAGTGGATGGCAGGGACGTTACGGTTTGGTCTTGAGCCGGATCCGGTGTTCGTGATCCTGTTCTACGGCGCGCTGCCCCGGGCAGTGATCCTTCTGATGTTCACAATCATTCTGCGCTATATCAGTATCAGCGGGCAGGAGGATGCACAGCGGATCGCCGATCTGACTTACCGTAAGGAGACAGATCTGGGAACCCACGTATATAATAAGAATAAATACGAGGAAATGATCGACACCTATTACCCGGAAATACGCAGAATTGCGGCGATCTTCTGGGATGTGAACAATTTAAAATATGTTAACGACAGATACGGTCACGCCGCCGGTGATGTGCTGATCCAGACGTTGTCCTTCGCATTGTATGAACTGTCTACGGACAGACGGAAAGTCTATCGTGTGGGCGGAGATGAATTCGTCATGATCATTGAGAATCCGGTGGAGACGGAGATCGAGTCTATGGTGGAGTCTGTGAAGGCAGCTCTGTTAGAGAAAGACGGTCAGGGCGAGATGCCGATCTCCAGCGCTGTGGGCTGGGCGGAAGGCTGCGGCGTGGATATCCGCAAGATTGTCAATGAGGCGGATACGAAGATGTATGAGAATAAAAAACGTGGAAAGGAAGGCAGAGAATAGATGGCTAACTGGGTAAGTGCAGGCTGTGGCGTCATTGCCAATGAACTGGCGCAGGCAATGGAAAAAAGAGGACAGAAGCTGTACGGTGTTGTGAATCGGACGCAGGAGAAAGCAGTGGCTTTTGCGGAAAAATACGGTGTGCAGAAGGTTTTTATAAGCTTTGAAGAGGTATGTGCGGATCCGGCTGTGGATATCATTTACATTTCCACACCTCATAACACCCATATTCAGTTCCTTCGGAAAGCTCTGGCAGCGGGCAAACACGTATTGTGCGAGAAATCCATTACCTTAAATTCCGAAGAACTGGAAGAGGCGATGGGGCTGGCAAAGGAACACGGCGTGGTGCTGGCGGAGGCTATGACCATTTATCATATGCCCATTTATAAAGAACTGAAGAAACGTGTGGATGCCGGAGAGTTCGGGGAACTGCGCGTGATACAGATGAACTTCGGAAGCTATAAGGAATATGACATGAAGAACCGGTTCTTCAACCGGAATCTGGCAGGTGGAGCGCTGTTGGACATCGGCGTGTACGCCCTTTCTTTTGTAAGAATGTTCTTAAGCTCCTGCCCGGATCAGATCACTTCCCAGGTGAAGCTGGCACCCACCGGTGTGGATGAGCAGGCGGGGATCCTTTTAATGAATCCGGAGCAGGAGATGGCGACGGTGACATTATCTCTGCATGCCAAGCAGCCCAAGCGGGGAATGATTTCTTTTGACAAGGCTTATGTGGAGATGTATGAATATCCCAGAGGACAGAAGGCAGTGATCACCTACACGGAAGACGGACATATCGAGGAGATTCAGGCGGGAGCCACGGCGGATGCCCTGGTCTATGAAGCAGAGGATATGGAGCAGGCGATTTGCGGACATCCGGAACTTATGAAGCTGGAGCTTACCGAAGATGTTATGAAGATGATGACAAAAATCCGTAAGGACTGGGGATTAACTTATCCGGAGGAAGAGTAGACCATGGAAAAAAATCTGACCACAGGCAGTATCTGGAAGACTATTTTTTATTTTTCACTGCCTTATTTTTTCTCGTATTTTTTACAGACCCTGTATGGCATGGCGGATCTGTTCATAATTGGACAGTTTAACGGCGTGGACAGTACCACGGCGGTATCCATCGGCAGTCAGGTCATGCATATGCTGACGGTAATGATCGTGGGACTGGCAATGGGCTCCACCGTCATGATCGGCAGAGCCGTAGGCGGCAACGACCGGAAACAGGTGAACCTGGCGGTTGGCAATACGGTCACATTGTTCGTTACGTTATCCCTGGTGCTGATGGCAGTACTTCTGCTGGCAGCGGGGGGGATCGTAAGCGTGATGTCCACACCGGAGGAAGCGGTGGCAGGTACGAGACAGTATCTGATGATCTGTTTCGCTGGAATCCCTTTTATTACGGCATATAACATCATCAGCTCTATATTCCGGGGCATGGGGGATTCTAAGAGTCCCATGTATTTTATCATGGTGGCATGTATCTGCAATATTGCGTTGGACTATGTGTTTATCGGAGCATTTTCTATGGGAGCTGCCGGAGCGGCACTGGGAACGACCCTGTCCCAGGTGATCAGCGTGATCATCGCTTTGACAGTAATCTTACATAAAAAAATGATTCCCGGATTCCGAAAAGCGGACTTAAAGCCGCAGAAGGAGATGCTGGGGAAAATCTTAAAGGTCGGTGTGCCGGTATGTTTACAGGATGGATTCATTCAGATCTCATTTCTGATCATTACGGTATTTGCCAATCTACGAGGCATCAATGATGCGGCTGCGGTGGGCATCGTGGAGAAGCTGATTGGAATTCTGTTTCTGGTGCCTTCCACCATGCTGTCTACGGTATCCGCTCTCTGCGCGCAGAATATGGGTGCCGGGAAGCATGACCGGTCGCTTAAGATATTACAGTATGCGGCAATGATTGCTGTGGGCTTCGGTTTGGTGGCGGCATCCCTGATGCAGTTTTTAGCAGTTCCGGCAGTGGGACTGTTTACGAAAGATTTAGAGGTTATGCGGCTGGGCGGACAGTATATGCGCAGTTATGTATGGGATTGCGTGTTTGCGGGCGTGCATTTCTGCTTCAGCGGATATTTCTGTGCCTATGGATTGTCGGGAATCTCTTTTATCCACAATGTGGCATCCATTTTACTGGCGAGAATTCCGCTGGCTTACTGGGCATCCACCCATTTTGCCGCTACCCTGTATCCCATGGGATGGGCGGCTCCGGCAGGCTCCATGATCTCCGTGGTGATCTGCGTGGCAGCATTTGTATGGATGAAAAAACACCCGGAGAAATTAATTTCCGGGTGAAAAAAGACAATTACGGCGCTGTCGGTGGCTTGATTAACGAGAGGCGGCAATGTTAAGAAGCAGTTTTTGCAGTGTATGGGAATCACCGTCCATAACTGTGAAGAGGGCTTCTTTCGGAGCTTCTTCTGCGGAGCCGGAAGAGGTGGCAGTGTGCAGGTAGCAGCAGTCGATTCCCGCAGTCACAGCGCCGGCGAGATCACTGGTGCGTTCGTTGCCAACCATCAGGCAGGCGGCAGGATCTAAGCCGTAGCGTTCAAACAGGATCTGAAAAAAGGCAGCCCCCTGAAAAGGATAGGACAGGGCAAGCTTTTTCCAGAGGGAGGGCTTATGCTCGTTGGTGTGGATGTCTACTAAAGTGCCGTAGAGATCGAAAATAAAATTATGATACATAGAAACCTCATTTCTTGTGGGGTTATGTTTGACTCTTTTCATAAACGATGGCAGAGCCGATAGATATATTGTAGCATTTCTTGCAATTTTCAACAAATAAAAATATAATAATGCTAGGGATTGTGGTAGCAGCATGCTGTGGAGCAATCCGCAGGCATTAGTAAGACTGGATTACAGGAGCGATAAATGATACGAAATACAAGTTTGGGGAAGAGACTTCTGGCGGTGGGGCTCGTGCTGATATTTAGTATGACCGGCTGCGGGACAGACAATGAGATAGATTTAACAGAGAATGGAATAGAAGTAACGGCGGACGCCACACAGATGACCGTGGAAACGGCACCGGAAGTCACAGAGGAAGATACGGCAGTGGATACAGTGTCCGGCACGGAAGCCACGCAGAAATCGGAGCCGGAGCCGACGGCAGTACCCTGGCAGGAACTGACCACGGCGGATCGCATGGCGGGACGGACGAAAGTGAGAGGCATCTACGTCACCGGTCCTAAGGCCGGCAGCGCCGGAATGGAAGATCTGATAGGGCTGGTGGATGAGACGGAACTGAATGCCATGGTCATTGATGTGAAAAATGATGAAGGAAATGTGACGTTCCGACTGACGAACGAAGAGATTACGCAGAACATTCCCGTACTGGACCAGATAGCCGAAATGCAGGCGGGAGTGCTCTATATCCGGGATATTCAGGCACTGATGCAGGAACTGAAGGATCATAATATTTATACTATTGCGCGGATCGTATGCTTCAAGGATCCCATTCTGGCTGCGGCGAGACCGGAACTGGCACTGACGAAACCGGACGGTAAGCCGGTGGCAGATGCCAACGGGCTGGCATGGGTGAACCCCTACAGGCAGGAGGTCTGGGAGTATCTGACAGAACTTGCTGAGATGGCGGCAGACCTGGGTTTCGACGAGATCCAGTACGATTATGTGCGTTTTCCGGTGGGATCGGATGCCGATGCGGCGGACTACGGTGTGGATATGGAAGCTTATCCGAAGAGACAGGCGATACAGGATTTTCTCGCCTATGCGGGAGAACGACTTCATGAAAAGGGATGCGTGGTCACGGCGGATGTCTTCGGCACCATCATCGGAAGTGAGACCGATGTGCAGACCGTAGGGCAGGATTACACGGCACTGGGGCAGACCGTGGATGCTATCAGTCCCATGGTGTATCCCTCCCATTATGCGAACGGTGTATTTGGACTGAAAGTGCCGGATGCAAACCCTTACGAGACGGTATTTGCCGCAATGCAGGGCTCTGCCGAAGAACTGCAGGAGATTCCGGAGACGGAACGTGCCGTGGTACGACCCTGGCTGCAGGCGTTCACTGCCACCTGGGTTCCGGGACATATTTCTTATAACGGAACACAGATCAGAGAACAGATTCAGGCGGTCTACGATGCCGGTTATGAAGAATGGATCCTGTGGAATGCAACGAACCGTTATTCTGCGGAAGGACTGCTTGGTGCAGATGAGGTAGAAACAAATGAAGATAATCAATAAGATCATGATTGCAATCGCAGTACTCTGTCTGCTGTTGTGTGGTGGGGTTCTGGCGTTTGCCTTAAATCCGGACATGACCAGTTCCCTGGCGCAGACACTGTACGGAAACGGTAGTGGTACAGAAGCGACGGATACAGTAAGCGGAAATGTGGCAGATACAGGTGCAGACGGCAATATCCGTGCGACACTGCCGAACGGCATGCCGGGAGAAATGAACGGTTATGTGGCTCCGTCGATGGATCAGCTGCAGATTCCGGAGGATGTGAACGGCAAGAACGGTTTCGTACCGATTCAGCCGGAGGAACAGCAGATTCCCGATCAGGAAGCACAGGATCTGGAGGAAACATTAGACCCGGGAGATTCCGGCGACGGTTATACTTTTTCCGCGCAGGAGTATCCCTATTATCAGATGCTGTCGGAGGATCAGCAGTCCGTATATCGGCAGATCTATGCCAATGCACTGGAGCTGACGGCGCGTTTTGCTCCGGAGAGGACAGTGACGGCGGGGGATGTGAAGAATGCTTTTGAGGCAGTCATTGGTGATCACCCGGAACTGTTCTGGCTGGAGACCGGGTATTCCGGGAAATATATGGGGAACGGGCAATGCGTGGAGATAGATTTAAAATATAACAGCAGGGCAAATGATCTGGAGAATGCAAAGCAAAGATTTGATGCGGCGGCGCAGAACCTGATTGCCGGGGCATTGTCTCTTGGCAGCGATTATGAAAAGGAGAGGTATGTACACGATGCATTGGCGGCAGCAGTGACCTATGATCTGTCGGCGGATCTGAATCAGAGTGCCTACAGTGCACTGGTGAACGGAAAAAGTGTGTGTGCCGGTTACGCCAGGGCTTACCAGTATCTGTTACAGCAGCTGGGAATTCCCTGTTACTATTGCACCGGTTATTCCGGAGGGGATCACGCCTGGAATATCGTGAAGCTGGACGATGGCTACTATAATGTGGATGTGACCTGGGATGATGCGGATACGATCCGGTATGATTATTTCAACAAAACGGATGCGGATTTTGCTTCCACTCATGTGAGACAAAATCTGTCGGTCTATCTGCCGGCATGCAACGGCACAGCCTACAGACAGGAGAGTACCGTACCGGATGAAAATGGCGGGGATGGAACCACACCGGCGCAGCCGGGAAACAGTCTGAGCGATTATATCAATCCGAATCCCCAGGAGCCTCTGCGGTATCCCGGTGGTAATACCGGAAGCTCCGACAGCGATACCACAGCCACACCGGCTCCCAGAAACGACGCTGTGACGGATTTAAACTCTTATTATGCGAACTGTATTACACAGTTAAGTATTCTGGGGAGCGGGGATCAGCATTTTGACAATGTGGTGCCCAAGAGTCTGTGGAGTACCATCGAGCAGGCGTACAATACCGGAGCCTACGAGCAGGGCTATGTGATGGAAGTGCTGAAAAAACTTGGCATGGAGAACTTTGCTATTCAGCTGCAGCTGGTAGATCTCGGGGATGGGTATTACAGAGTATATCACAATGTGGTGACCTACTAAGAGGTAAATGCAATATTTATAAAAAGTGAGAAACACCGGTATTTTTGATATATATCGGTGTTATTTTTTAAAATATGAAAATGAGAATCGTTACTATTATTATTGACATATAATTCCAGTTACGTTATAATCAGGGTATGAAATACAGAAGAGATACCAAAAGAAAGATACAAAGTAAATAAAATACGTT
>DJEP01000054.1:0-13004 GCA_002431915.1 Lachnospiraceae bacterium UBA5895
TCACCTTCTACGGTTCCGATAAATACGTTGTCATAACCGAGATCGTTCATCTGAGACTGCATCTGGCTGTAAGAGATCTTAGCGGTATGGGAAGTTCCGTGACCCATGAATACGAATGCCACGCCATCTTCCTTAGCTGCTTCCAAGCTGTCATAGCCTGCGGTCTTCACTGCTTCTGCGGTCAGTTCTTCTGCAACGGTCTTCTTGTCATCGTTTACTACAGCAGCGTCTGTTCCCACTTCACCTAACAGGGGTTCAGCCACTTTTACGGATTCAAACTGATCCTTGTAGGCTTCTACAGATTCCATCAGCTCGTCATACTCTGCACCATGCATCAGATGCGTGGGCTGTACTACCAGATTCTTGACACCGTTGGCTACAGCACGATCCAGAGCCTGCTCTACATTGTCGATATGCTCGTCATCTCTTGCCTGTACATGATTGATGATGATCTGTGCGGTGAACGCTCTTCTTACAGACCAGTCAGGATTGGCTGCTGCAATCGCATCCTCGATACCCTTGATATCAGCTACACGGCTGTCGTTAAAGGAAGTACCGAAGCTTACTACCAGGATCTCGTTCTCACCGATTTCGTCCTGATTGCGGGGATCATCCTTGGAAGCATCGCCGGTATCTCTGCCGAAGTAATCGGGATCTGCATTTTCACCCTCTACCAGTTCCTTCTGTGCGTCGGTCAGGGCATCCCATGCTGCCTTGGCGTCAGCACACTGCTTGTCGGTATTTTCATTTCTCTCCTGTACATAGATAGCATCGATCAGTGCTGCTACTTCATCCGCTGCTGCCTGGTCTGCATCCTCGGTGCTTTCGGTAGCTGCTGTCTCTGCTGCCTGGGTAGTCTGAGCCTCACTGCTTGCCTGTACAGTGCTTTCTACGGTTACCTGGGTATTTCCGCATCCGGTGATGCATACAGCACCCAGTACAGTTGCCAGTACTACTGCTACGATTCTTTTTTTCATGTTTCCTCCTCTGACAGATGTTCTGTCTCTTTTGATTTTTGGGGTCTTCCCCGGTGTCCTTAAATATGTAAGTCAGAAACATGTTTTATAACTATTCAGTGCCAAAAATAAAACCCTTTTCCTGTATCAGGTAAAGGGTTTGTACACATTGGAAACGAATGCAGAAAAATCTTCCGGCACTTCTGCATCCTATACGTACAACCAGTTACTCGTGGCTTTGAAACAAATGTTTCTGTACAGCATTCAGGCAGGTCTCCCGGCTTGAAGATCATCACATCCGCCATCTTCCCAGTCTCCCAGTGATCTATCGGCTTCAGTTCCCTAATTACGGTGACGAGTTCGTGCAGGACTTGCACCTGCTTCCCTTTTCACCGGAGCCAGTCACTTACATGACTGCTCCGGCACCTGAATACTCCATATTCAATTGTGGCTACTATAACACAGATTTTTGAAAGATGCAATAGACCGCTTAACGTAAATCTCCCGCTTTGTCATTCCGGGCGTAATTCAGGATCATGTCCTTCAAAAGCAGCAGATCCCCTGTATAATCCTTGTTGTCCGTTGCGCCCCAGATAAATCCGCCCGCATAATGGGTACACGCTGCCATCATGGTATGCACCGTCACACGCATGAACTGTTCCTCCGGAATATCCGTGCGGAAGGTCTTGTCCTCCTTTGCCTTCGCATACATCATGTGAAGTCTCGTGTTCACGGAGTTCAGGGACGCGTGGAAATTCTCCAGTTCCTCTTCCTGCACGGTCTGGTGTGTTACATAGTTATTGAAGTTGTCATTATACTGCAACAGATCCTTGTGATTCTGATACATCCCGATATAACTGTCCAGAGTAAAAATAAATCTCCCGATCGCCGGAATGTCATGCACCGAAGAGATCGGTCTCATCTCGTCCAGCTTGTCCAAATAAGCTTTCCACTTCGATGCACACACCGCAATGACCAGCTCCGTCTTATTGGAATAACAACGAAACAGTGTAGCACGTCCCACACCGGCTTCCTTTGCCACTTCATCCATGCTGACCGCTTCTATTTTCTTTTCCACAAAAAGCCGGAAAGCTGTATCGATGATCCGCTGATTACGCTCCCGCTCCTTTTCCATCTGTTTCTCTGATTTTCCCATTTTGCTCTTCCTTTTAATACATTCTTATTAACATCCTTTTATTCATTTTATGGTAAAAACCAGTGGCTGTCAACGATGATAAAGGCTGTTTTGCGCTTCCGCAGACAGCAGATTTACTTATGTAAGATCAGGCACATGACCCATGACAAAAGTGCTGCCATCAGCGGATAATCAATAATGTTACCAACTATTTTCTTCACCCATGCTTTGGGAGGAACATAGGGCATCAGATCTTCGGTGCCGGGAATGAACCAGGACTTTGTATGTCCCACCCAGTACCAGTCAATAAACACTCTGTCAAAGATGCCGCAGATCTCAAACATTACTGTCAGCTGTGCAAAACCCTCCAGAAAATTTTCAGCACCGTTGATGAAAAATACCATCATAGGCGCCAAAATCAGCAGAACGATCATAAAGGGAATAAATGACAGCAGCATGTTTTTCTTAATCTGTTCTTTCGTGATCAGTCCCAGTTCCACGACCCGCTCCTGTACATTTTTCTCATACCAGTGCACTCCGCCCACCGGGCTGTTGCGGATATTCATCACACACACCATGAGCAGAACGAAATTCAGCAGAAAACTTTCAATAATAACAAGAATCATAACGTACCTCCCTCTCAACTATCCTCTGTTGGCAGTTCTATAGTTAGATAGTTCTAACTCTTATTCCAAGATAATCTCTAACGACGATTTAGTTCCATATCCGTTTTTATCAGCCACAAACGCCCAATCATAAGTAGCTTGAGGACAATCTTTGACATCTTCATAAGCACTATATACATTATTAAACAAGATAGACTAGAATTCATAAACTTATATCTTGCATTAAAATTCCCCAGGTAAATATAAGACTTTAATCTTTTTCCAACGGAAATGTTTGTATTTAAAACGCAAATATTAACTAAAAAAATACAAAAACATGAGATTTTTCCATATAAAAGTCTTTATTTTCGCTGCACAAGCAAATAAAAGAAATTCCGTACAAAAATTTCTGATTTCGGAACTTTTTTGTACGGAATTCATTGTTTTAGGGCTATTTACACCAAACTGACTTTTCAGTTACTTCTTCTGCCGGACCAACAGGGTGACTGCCTCCAGGGAATCAGTGAACGGGAACATATCCACGCCCACGCCCTTCGCCACGCAGTAGCCCTTCTTCTTGAAATACTTCAGGTCTCTGACCAGTGTCTCGGGGTTGCAGGAGACGTAGACAATTTTCCCGGGACCGATCTTGACTACGGAACTCATGAATTCTTCGGTGCTGCCGCTTCTGGGGGGATCCATCAGAACCACATCGGCTTTCGCGCCCTGCGCCGCCATCTCCACCAGGAATTTCCCGGCGTCGTTCTGGTAGAACTGGATGTTGCGGATCTGGTTCGCCTTAGCATTGTTGCGGGCATCCCTGACAGCATCGGCGTTCAATTCCACGCCGATGACCCTGCCTGCCTTGTCACTGGCGATCATACCGATGGTTCCGGTACCGCAATAGGCATCCACTACGGTCTCTTTGCCGGTGAGCCCTGCATACTCCAGGGCTTTTCCGTAGAGGATCTCGGTCTGTACCGGATTCACCTGATAGAAAGATCTGGGAGATATCCGGAAACGCTTTCCACACAATTCATCCTCGATATAGCCTTTGCCGTAGATCACATGCTCCTTGTCCCCCAGTACCATACTGGTATTGCGGTTGTTGACATTAATGACCACGGTGGTGATCTCCGGATGCAGTTTCAGAAGTGCCTTCACAAAATTATTCTTGGAAGGCAGGATTGGGGAAGCCAGTACCAGTACCACCATGATCTGTCCGGTAACATGTCCGGTGCGGATCAGCACATGGCGCAGCAGTCCATACCCGGTGTCCTCATTGTAAGGGCGGATATGAAAAGACTTTAGCAGTCCTCTTATGGAGACAATGATCTCATCCGCCTTGGCATTCTCAATCAGGCAGCTGTCCACTGGAACGATCCGGTGGCTCTTCTGCTCATAGATCCCGGAGATGGCATCGTGATACCGGTTCTCACCGAATACCGCATGCACCTTGTTCCGGTAATGCTCTGGATGCTCCATGGGAATGACACCCTCAATCTTGCAAAAAGGAGCCAGAAGCTCCTTTAATTGCTTTTCTTTCTTCTTCAATTGTTCCGCATACGGCTGGTTGATCCAGCTGCATCCGCCGCATTTGTCGGCTACCGGGCAGAGACCGCTCTTTTTTTTCACAGCCGCCTTTTTCCGTCCCTGTCCTCCGGGCACCTTGTTTCCTTTGTCTGCCGGTGTCTTGGTTCCTTTATCTGCCGGTGTCCTGTTTCCTTTGCCCACCGGTGCTTTTGCCCTTCCAACACTTCCGGCGCTTTTCGAAGCTCCGGACCCGGACATTTTTCTCTCATTTCTGTTATCGTTCTTCATCATTCCGCCTGACTTCATTTAGTCATCCAGTCTCCTCATCTCGGTGTAAGCCAGAAGCAGCGGTCCCACACCCTTGGCATCGTCTTCCACGATAGGCTCAGACATATAATACTCGAAACTGCCGTCACGGCGACGGTTATCCTCCGGTCCCAGTCCTGCTACGAGACAGATACCGCCGAGACTTAAATGACCATCCTTCTCCTTCAGATAGCGGTCACAGATGCCCTGGAATGCCTTCAATCCATAAGCTCTGTAAGACTCCGGCAAAAATCCAAGTCTCACGCCCTTCAGCAGTGAGTAAGCCATGATCGCACTTCCGCTGGTCTCTAAATAGTTCGGCTCCTTGCCGCCCAGTGCGGGAAGCTGATACCACATGCCGCTCTCGTCCTGGAACTTTAACATGGAATCGATCAGATCCACGAATACCTTCTTCAGGTTATCATACTCTGCCTGATATTCCTCTCCCGGCTCACATTTGCTTAAAGTGTCTAACAGCGCCATCGAATACCATCCCAGGGCTCTCAGCCAGAAATTCTGAGACAGACCAGTCTCTTTGTTACACCAGAATGCCTTTTTGGAAGCATCGTAACCGTGATAATACAGTCCGGTCTCGGGGTCTCTCATGTATTTTACGACATTGGCAAACTGATGGAAAATGTCATCGTAGTGCTTCCTGCCATCAAATTTGGTTTCATACTCCATGTAAAAAGGCTGTCCCATATACATGCCGTCCAGCCATACCTGATTGGGGTAGATCTTCTTGTGCCAGAAGTTCCCTTCTGCGGTACGAGGCTGTGTCTCCACCTGACTATAGATCAGGTCGATGGCCTTGCGGTACTTTTCCTTGCCGTTGAGGGCATACAGTGCGAACAGAGTCTTGCCCGCATTGACATTGTCAATATTATATTCTTCCACGGAATACTTGGTGATAGAGCCGTCTTCCTGTACTCTGTGGTCAATAAATGCATCTGCGAATTCGTAATACTTCTTCTCACCGGTGGCGCTGTAGATCTCTAAAAGCGCCAGGATCATGCAGCCGTCGATGTAATTCCAGCCGGCAGCTTTCCCCTCTCTCGCCTTCTCAATGTTCCATGCGGGAACATCCAAAGTGCTCTTTTCGATCAGTTCATCAATGTATTTCTCAAAAATAGGCAGTTGCATGTATTATTTTCCTCCACTTTTCCGCGTAAACGCGTATGGAATTATTGTACACACTTCTCGTCCTATAGTCAATAATTATAAAATACGGCTCTTACCCAAACATCACTTTCTCGCTTTGGAACGCTTTTGTCAGCCCGAATACCAGCGCTCCCGCCACGCACAGGTTCACAATCACGGTCAGCAGGATTTCCACCGGCTGATAGCTAAAAGAAAAAATACCGTTCATGCACTGTACGCTGTTGTACACCGGAATCAGATACCGGTACAGTGGGATCTCTTTTCCCTGACTAAGCATGGGGCTCAATCCGATAAATGTCACCACAATAGTAAAGGGAGATACTGTCGTAGCCGCTTCTTTCACGCTTTTTGCAAAAGCGGAGATCAATGCAATCATGGATACCAGCACCATTACCGTAGACAAAATGATCAGAAGCAGCATTGCTAAATCCATAGGCGTATACACCGAGGAATCCACCCCCGTCAGTTCCCCACCCATCATTTTCGGCAGTGCCGCAAAGGTTCCGATAAAGCTGGAACAGCCTGCCAGAAGTGCAATTATGCTTAAGGAAAATACTTTGCCAAGTGCCAGAGAGCTTCTCTTCATGGGAGTCACAAGCAATGTCGCTATGGTGCCACGTTCCTTCTCCCCGGCGATGGATTCCGGTGCCACGGACATGCAGCCACTGTATAAAAACATCATAAGCAGCAAGGGCATCATCATGGAAAACATCTGTCCCGTAGTATCTTTGCTGGTGGCACAGTCATAATACACGGAATCCCCGGCATTGATGTCTAACTTATTGGATATGGATGTCTCATACGTCTCCAGGATCTCCGACACCTCATTGTAAAAATGAGTGGATTTCATCTCCGCGGAATTGTAATAGATCTCCACGTTGGGCGCCGGTTTCCCACTCTGCACCTGATAGTTTTCCACAGCCTGATCAAAATCCACAGGAAACACTACCAGGCCGTCTGCCTGTTTGTCCTGTATCTCCTGCCGGATCTGTGTCAGCTGCTCTCTGTCCGCAGACTGCCAGTCTGCCTTAAGTTCCCGCAGTTCTTCCCTTAACGACTCCGGCATATCCACCACATAGGCTTTCGCCACGTAAGTTTCTTCCGGAAGCATGGACTTCATCATGGCGCTTCCCAAAAAACTATACACCACATAGATCATGATTCCCGGAAGCAAAAGTGTCGTGATCACCAGCCTTCTGTCTCCGAAAAATCTTGCCAGTTCTTTTTTCATTACTGTGATCGTATTATTTGTCATGATTCTCTTCCTCCCCGTTCACCGCTTCATAGATTTCAAAAAAGCGGTCCTCCAGGCTCTTCTCACCGCAGAGCGTCCGCAGGTCCTCACAGGCTGCCATACGGCCGTTAATAATAATTCCCACCCGGTCGCAGATCTTCTCCACCAGACTGAAGATGTGCGTGGATATGATAATGGTCTTCCCCTGCTCCTTCAGGTCCAGCAGGAAATCCGTCACCACCTTTGCTGTCAGAATATCCAGCCCGTTGGTGGGTTCATCAAAAATTATGATCTCCGGATCCTGCACCAGTGAGATTACCAAGGATACCTTCTGTTTCATTCCCGTAGACAGATCCCTGACTTTCATCTGTGCAAACTCCTGAATGCCGAACCGTGCAAACAGCATGCGTTTTCCGGCATCCCGCCTGTCTGCCGGAATACCGTACAATTCAGAGAAAAAGTCATACAGATAATCCGGGGTAAAAAAATCCTCCAGCTTCAATTCACTGGTAAGGAACCCGATCTTACGCCGTACCTCCTCAGGCTGTATCACAACGCTGCTGCCATCCAGCAGAGCATCCCCGCTGTCCGGCCGGATCAGCGTTGCCAGCATCCGAAGAGTTGTGGTCTTACCGGCACCGTTAGGTCCCAAAAGTCCGAACACTTCCCCTCTGTTTACGCAAAAACTCAGCTGATTCACGGCTGTCTTTGTCTTCTCCGTGCTATGCTCCAGTTTCTGCTGTTTTGCTGACAGATGAAACGTCTTTGTAAGCTCCTGTACCCGGATCATCTCTTCTGTGTAATTTTTTTCCGTATTTTGATTCTCCATAACCATTCTCCCCTGTCATTCTTTCTGTTTGTTTCCGCAGCACTATCTCTTTTTTCCAAAAACATTTTTTGCATCAGACCGCCGGAATCCCTGCGATTCCCATCGCCACACATACCAGCCACAAAAGCAGCAGATGCACAGGATAGAAAAAGTAAAAGAAATATTTATCCTGTCGCCCTCTTGTTCCGTTGTAGAACCGAATCAGGATAAACGAAAGTGCTGCGATCATCTCCAGACCGTCCATCAGCAAAAATACAATGACTCCGGCCCAGATCTGCGCTTTCTTCCGGTTGCGGAACAGATAGAGTACGACGATTGCCATGATACCCTTGAAGTCGTAGTCTGTCTTAAGGATCAGTGCCAGGGCACAGCCCACCAGAATAACGACTATTCCAAATACCACGCGCAGAATCTTCTTTCCTGTCTCCGTGCCCGCAAACCGCTGTTCCACCAGATGTAATCCGGCAATCGTAAGCAGTCCGAGAAGCAGCGTGAAAAAGACATTCTGATATGCCGGATACCACGCTTTGCCGCTGAATGCCAGATCAAACGGCACCTCTGACAGCAGGGCAAATAAAAACATTCTCCCCAGATATTTTTTCACATCATGGGTCCGCTGGAATCCCTCTACCAGTAAAAAGCAGTAAATGGGAAATGCAAATCTGCCGATAACCCGCATTGCCATATAAATCCCGTACAGCCCGCCATACCGCTCCATCCAGGCAGTATAGGTCTCCTGATTCACCATTGCTTCATACAGCCCGTTCTGAATCAGCAGCCTTGTCACAATCACTGCCCCGATATGATCGATCAGCATGGTCACTACCGCAATATTTTTCAGCACTGCACTGCTGATTCCCCGTTTTCCCTGTATTTCCCCTGCCTGTATTACATCTGTCTGCATCCGTATGTCCTATCCTCGTCTTGTTTGTATTATTTAATTAGTACAATAATATATTCATGCTGCTTTGTCAAGCAATCCGCCTGCCGCAAAATATTAAAAATCTCCATGCAGATACTATTCATGCGTCTGCACAGAAATTCTTATTGTTTTCTTATTTAGCAGTTGGCAGTTTTTCAAACTCCGGACGGACCTTGCGGAATACTTCCATCAGTCTGGGAGAAAATACGCCACAGATACCAGCTGTGCGGACAGCGGAATGGCATCGCCTACCAGTCCATCGGGGTAACCCTTACCGTCAAAACGCTCATGGTGATGACGGCAGATCTCATAGCTGACCTTTTCATACTGGGGATCCAGTACATTTTTCATGGGCTCTAACAGTTCACAGCCTCTGGTCGTATGAGACTTCATATACTCGAACTCCTCCTTGGTCAGTCGTCCCGGCTTTAACAGAATACTGTTGGGGATCGTGATCTTACCAATATCATGGAGTGCACTTGCGGATACGATCACATTAATTTTGTCCTGCGTGAGACCATATTGCGGATACTCCACCATAAAAGTCTCCGCCAGAATCCGGGTATATTCTCCTACACGCTTGACATGTTCACCGCTTTCCAGATTCCGGTATTCTACCACTGTACCTAAGATCTCGATAATATCCTGATTGCGGTGCTTCAACTGTTCTGCCTGGCTCTTCAGAGTCTTATAAGCTTTACGCAGTACGTTGGTCTGCTCTTCTACTTTATCTTCCAGTTCGTTACGGTAAGCGTAATGCTCCGCGGCGTTCTGGACTCTTTTTCTGACCAGGTTGGCGTTAAACGGCTTACCGATGAAATCCGCAATTCCCAGTTCAAAACATTTCTGTTCATTCTGTGTACTGTTCTCTCCGCTGATAACCAGCACCGGAATCTTCTCGATCAGCTTCCGTTTGTTCAATTCCTCCAACATCTGGAAACCATCCATCACCGGCATGACCAGATCCAGCAGGATCGCCGAGATCCCGTTTCATTCAGGATGTCCCTGTTCATAACCGCATCATCTACAATGAGAACCTTGTTTTTCTTCAGTGTAACGTTCTTAATGGGTTTGGAATTCCATCTGGAACCATTGATATTTACCAATACTCCCGGATACAGACTTCCCCGGATCACAATCTTCACCTGCTCGGCTCTGTCTCTCTCCCTCTGCAGTTCTTCCTATCTCTTACGGAGTTTATTAATCTCCTGCTCTTTGGCATAGATCGAATCCTCTATTTTCAAGTAGACTGGATTGCTGTTACGTACTTCCGGCGCATATTTCCTTCTGAAATCTGCATAGGCATTTTTTAAAAGATATAATTCTCTCTGGGCAGAATGAAGCTTATCTTCCAGCGAATTAATCTCCGCAATGAACGGATCCTCACCACCTACGGAAATACCGGTCTTAATGCCGGCGGCATTTCCGATGTTGAACGCATTGGTGCCCTGTGCCGCATAGGCACTTCCACCTGCCAGACTGCCGTTTTTGCCGGCGATCTCAATTCTGCCGTCTGCCCAGAGTTCACTATTCAGACAGTAGTTCGCATTAATATGCTTTCCGGCTTTGACATTGGCACGTTCGAAGAGTCTGCCCATGATGCTGCCCTTGGCTCTCAGTCTTCCTCTGCCGTCACCATTGTTGCCCTTACGCAGGATGATATCTCCTCCTGCTTCCAGTACAGCTCCTTCTACAAAACCATCCACCAGAATATCCTTCTCTGCACGGATGATTGCACCGTCTCCAACCTCGCCTCTGACATAGACCGAGCCGTTGAATTCTACGTTGCCGGTAGCCTGTGTCACGCCGTCCTGTACCAGGATATCCGTAACTTCCAGTCCGTCACCCTTGTATTCGATCTTACCGTCCGTGGATGCGATATAAGTCTTCTTATCGGGCTCCAGCGTTACACCCTTACAGGTCAGATGCCGCAGTTCTCTGCCCTTTTTCGCAGAGACTTCATCTCCTAAGATATTAAGTCCGGGATTCCCCGGTTCCGGTTCGTGATATTTCGCTACCACATCCCCCTTGCGCACCAGTTCAAACCATTTGATATTCTGATAGTCTACGGAACCGTCTTCCAACAGCTTCAGCCCTTTTTTAATATTGATATCAAAAAAGAACTCATACCATCCGTCCGCTCCGGCCTGGGGTCTCCTGCCGGTAGCCAGGATGACCGTATTACTGTCCGCTCCCTGATTCTCCAGTCGTTCCAGCATCACATAATCAATACCTGTTTTCACGCCCTTTTCTTCCAGAGACAGTAACAGTCTGTCCTTACGGATCCTGATACCCTTTTCAGCCACCAGAATAAATGCTTCCGTTTTATCTGCACTGACCAACAGAGAAAAGTCTTTGTAGACCTCTTCATTCTCCGTCTTCTCAGGATGTTTCTGCTCCTCTAACAGCTTTTTACGTTTCTCTTCCATGCCCTTGGCAGTGTACATCAGGCTGGAATACAATTCCACCGGCAGATCCTCCATCATACCCAAGCGGATCTCCTGCATCTGCTGCCAGTTCAAACGTTCATCTTCATATACCGATACATCCAGCCCCTTCTCCTGACCTTCTTCTATTTCCTGCAATTGATCTGTGGAATATAGTGACTTATCCAATATTTCCTTGTCCATGTAATCCTTATCCTCTCATAAGTCTGCTCCTGTCTCCAGGTCTATTCTGCCATGGTTCGGATTGCATCTATGGTATTTCGATATTCCTTCTGCACTTCTCCGTAAGTCTCTTCGTATCCGTCGAATTCTCTTCCTCTGAGTTTCTCCGTGAGTTCTGCACTGACTTTGTAAAGTCTGTCCAGTCCCAGATTCATACAGATTCCTTTTAAGGTATGAGCTGCGCGGAAAGCTTCCTCCGCATTCTGCTCCTCCACTGCTTTTACCAGATTCGCATAGCTGGGATCATCCAGGAATTTCAGTGCAAATCGCTTCACCATTGCCTCGCTTCCCATTCTGCCCAATACACCTTCAAAATCGGATCCCATACTCTCGTAGCATTCTTGTACTGTCATCTACATTTATTACTCTCTTTGTTCATATTCTTCCTTCACTCTGTCCCTGATATCCACCAGGCATTCCAGTAAAAGAGGATTAAAGCTTCCACACTCACCGTTCCGGATCATCTCCAGTGCTTTTTCCGGTGAAAATGCTTTTTTATAAACACGCTCACTTACCAACGCATCATACACATCTGCCAGAGATACCACCTGTGCGGAGATTGGGATCTCTTCTCCCTTCAGTCCGTCCGGATAATCTCTTCCGTCATATCGTTCATGGTGCCAGCGGCAGATCTCATAAGCGATCTTCACCAGTTCCTCGTTCTGATATCGTTTTAAACTTCTCAGCATATCCGCACCGATAGCACTGTGCTGCTTCATAATCTCGAATTCTTCTTTTGTCAGTTTTCCGGGCTTGTTCAGGATTTCCTCCGGAATACCGATCTTACCGATATCGTGCAGGGATGATGCCATGGTGATCATGGACCGTTCCGCCCAGGACAGGGGATATTTATCGGATTTCACAGCCAGCCGTTCCAAAAGCATGCCTGTGATCATATTGATCCGCATCACATGCAGTCCGCTCTCTCCGTTACGGAATTCTACGATCTGACTTAAGATGCTGATCATCATCTGATTGTTTTTCTCTTTTTCACAGATCTGGTTCGTCACTAACGTTGCCAGTCTTCTCTGCTTCGCATACAGCTTAATCTTCCAACCATTTGTTGGTTCCCATGTATGCTAGCACATCAAAGCCATCCATGACCGGCATCAGCAGATCCAAAAGCACTAAAGAGATGCCTTTCCCGTACTCATGAAGCTGTTCGATGGCTTTCTCGCCGTCCTCTGCCCCGCCCGGGTGAATGTCTTCCCGGTTCTTCGGTACATCGGTCTCTTCCAGAAGGCGCACTATGGGGAATATCTGCCGTAAACGTTCCAGCATTTGTTCCGCTTCCTGCTTTGTCATGGCTGCGCCTCCTTTCTGTTGTCGTGCTTATGTCTGTGTTTTCGTATCGCAGTATCATGATTCGCACCTTCCGTGCTTACCGTTGCTTCGCAACTATCATGATCAAATTCGCCGTTCGTCAATCATGCAGGCATGTTGACTCTCTTGCGCTCATTATATCGTGATTTCATCACTCAATCACTTCGCCGTTCGCCGAGAGTGAGCAAGCTCCCTCTGGCTCACTTGCGCTCATTACATCATAACTCGCGAATCCGTGCTGACGCGCTTTACAGCCTGCCTTGCAGGCTATTCGCTCGTTACAAGTGCAATGAAAACAAATGTCTGCTTCGCAGCCGCTTGTTTTCATGCT
>DJEP01000054.1:13111-35100 GCA_002431915.1 Lachnospiraceae bacterium UBA5895
GTCCTCTGCTGACGCAGAGGGCACGCTTTCCGACTATTTTTCATCCTACCTTATATCCGGTTCCCCATACCACTTTCAGGTATCTGGGCTCCTTGGGATTGCTCTCGATCTTCTCACGGATGTGACGGATATGCACCGCAATGGTATTATCCGCACCGATGGCCTGCATATGCCAGATAGACTCATAGATCTGGCTGATGGATAAAACCTTTCCCCGCTCCTGCACCAGCAGGCGTAAGATCTTATATTCAATGGGGGTCATCTTCACTTCACGACCGTCTACCGTTACTGTACGGTTCCTGTCATTGATCTCCAGTCCATCCACCCGGTAAATCTTATCGATGTTCTCACACAGATTCACCAACTGGGTATATCTGCGAAGCTGGGATTTCACTCTGGCTAACAGTTCTAACGGATTATACCCCACTGTCACATAATCATCCGCGCCGGCATTCAGTGCCATGATCTTGGCTGTCTCCGCATCCTGTGCTGAAATGATAATAATGGGGATCGTAGTCATATTACGGATGTCGTGGATCATCGCAATACCTTCTCCCCAACCCTTGCCATCCAGTTCCACATCCAGCATCAGGAGCTGGATCTCCTGTGCACGCAGCAGTTCATGTAACTGTGCTCTCCCCGTAACTGCCACCATTTTTAAGCCTTCTCCTGCCAGAAGGGAACTCATTGTCTCTATTACACCTGTATTATTATTGTATACTGCAACCCTTTTTTCCATGGTCCACACCTTCCACCTTTCGTATGGGATAAAGCCCCTCTGCCTTATCCATGTTTATCGTATCCTGTCAATGCATACTTTCTGCAACATAATTATTAAATTTCTATAAATATTTCGTTTTGCTCTTATCCATTCATAAAAGCTTATGCTTTGCAGCCGACGCCGCTATCGCGGCTCATCTTTTATTTCATTGATAAGACGCTTCGCTCATGGAATCGTAAATACTCTGCTTTGCGTGCAAGCACTCACGCAGCTTATTTACGATTTCATGGCAAAACGAAACCCTACAATTACATAGACGCAATTGTAGGGCAAAAAGTTGCAATGATTTTTCATTAGGCGTAAAAAACTTCTTCCAGTACCAGTCCTTTGGCGGGTACTAACGGTCCTGCCTTCGCTCTGTCACCGGATTTCAATACCTCCGCCACGCTCTCCGGGGTGCGGACTCCTTTCCCGACTTCGAGAAGGGTTCCTATGAGGATGCGGACCATATGGTGTAAAAATCCATTTCCGGTAAATACGAACTCCACACGGTTCTCTACCCGTTCGATCCGGATCTCATCGATCCGGCGGACGGTGGATTTCTTACTTTTCTTCACAGAAGTAAATGCCTTGAAATCATGTTCTCCAAGCAAATACTCTGCTGCCTTTCGCATGGCATCCAGATCTAATTCCTCCGGTTCTTCTGTCGCATAGCGTCTCCAGAACACATCCGGAACAGGACTGTTAATGATGCAATACCGATATCTCTTCCCGGTGGCATTTAATCTGCTGTGGAACCTGGGTGCCGCCTCCGACACCTCCACCACGGCGATATCCTCCGGCAGATACCTGTTGCAATATTCCAGGATCTCCTCCGGGCTCATGGTAACTTCCGTGTGGAAATTTGCCACCTGCCCGAGGGCATGTACCCCGGCATCGGTCCTGCCGCTGGCAGAAATCTCTATGGGTTCACCACACATTTTGGTCAGCAGTGCCTCCATTTTCCCCTGGATCGTATTGTCCGTGGAGGTCTGTTTCTGCCATCCCTGATATCTGGTTCCTTCATACTGCAGACGCAGTCGGATATTTCTCATAATTGTCTATATCTCTTTCTTTATTGGAAACCTATTTTTGTCGGATGCTCTCTGCTCTGCCGCGTCCTCCGCCTCTGCCTGTCTGGTCAGTTCCTCGCTTCGTCTGCGGTCTCTCTCCTGCATCTGGCGCACCTCATCCATATCTTCCGGCTTCAGTCTGCGGAAATGATTGATTCCCGCCACCAGAATCTTCACGCTGTCCTTTGTCGTTTGGAAAGCGCCCTCCTGATACATGGTCAGGGCAATCAGTCCCACGGGCACTGCCACGATCATGCCCAAAACACTTCCTATCTTATAACCTATGTAGAGAAGGAATAATGTCGGCAGGGGAGGCATTCCCACGGAATCTCCCACTATCTTCGGCTGGATCAGCTGACGTGCCAGCTGTCCGATGCCCCAGATGATAAGCAGCCCTATGGCCATTTTATAATCCGAACTTAAGATCTTGATGATAGCCCAGGGTACCATCACCGTTCCGGTACCGAAAAACGGCAGGAAATCCAGGAAAGCGATGCCCAGTGCAATCAACAGCGAATAATCTACCTGTAATATTGCCAGACCGATGACCAGCAACAGATACATCCAGACTTCGATCTTCAGCTGTGCCTTTAAATAACCGCCCACAGCCTTCACCAGTCCGTGCTTCAGCATATAATACCAGGACAATACTTCCGCCGGGGTGTGCTTACGGAACCATGCTGCCAGCTGGTCTCTCTCCGCTACGAAGAAGTAGGAAGAAAGTAATGCCATGATGAGACCGATCAGGATCGAAGGCACCTGCTTGGCGAAATTGCCCACTGCATTAATCGTCGGAGTACCAATTTTACCTAACAGATCTCCCACATAGCTTCCGATCTGGTTCACCACATCGGTAATGCTCTGCTGTACATCCGCAGGGAAACGGTTGTAGATAACGCTCAGGTTCTGTCCGATATCAGCGAAATCATGCTCTGCGCTGTCCCAGATCTCCGGCAGTGCACCGATCAGTCCCATGATCTCATCAGCTAACTTTGCCCCTACCAGATAGAGGATCAATATCACCAGGGCGATAACCGCCACGATGACAAATGCGCTTCCCGCTTTTCGTTTGATCTTTACCTTTTCCTCAAAAAAGCGGACTAAAGGACTGGCTATCAATGCGATGATCCAGCCTGCCACAAACGGTGCGAAAAATACCAGCAATTTCGGCACCAGGAAAATGACCAGCATTAATATAATAAATGCCACACCCAGATTCACTAAGGCTTTACAATATTTCTTCATATTTTCCTACGTCCTCACGCTTTCTGACGACTATTCCTGTACAGGATTCTCCGCTGCCAGCACTCCGTCCAGGATCTCATAGATCTCTTCTCTGCCCTGCTTGGTCTGTGCGGAATAAGGAACTATCTTCGTATCCGCCCCCGCCTGCAGAGTAGTGCGGATCAGCTTCACCTGCTTCTGAATCTGACTGCGGTTGATCTTGTCCAGTTTGGTGGCAATGATGATGGGATCGTAACCGTTACGACGGATCCAGTCATACATGATCCGGTCATTCTCCGACGGTGCATGCCGGATATCGATCAGTAAAAACACCAGCTTTAACTGTTTGGACCTGTGCAGATAATCTTCAATCATCTTGCCCCACTGTGCCTTCACATTCTCATTTGCCTGTGCATAACCGTAACCCGGCAGATCCACGAAATAGATCTCATCATTAATGTTGTAGTAATTGATGGTCTGGGTCTTACCCGGCTGGGCACTGGTCCTTGCCAGGGATTTCCGGTTCATCAGACCGTTGATCAGAGAGGATTTCCCCACATTACTTTTCCCTGCAAATGCCACCTCGGGATGTATATTTTCCGGAAGCTTACTGGTAATACCGCAGACCGTTTCCAGACTCACATTCTTTATAATCATAAAAATACCTTTTTCTTTCTGGTTTTTTGCACAAAACGCTGCCCTGTGTCACCACAAGGCAGCGCCCGGATTATTTTGCTCTCTTCAGAGAATCTTCGTGTATGGTGAGGGGCTCGCTCTCTCCATCCACCGCAGCCTTGGTGACAACACATTCTTCAATGGTGTCATCCGAAGGGATCTCATACATGGTATCCATCATTACGGATTCCATAATGGAGCGTAAGCCTCTGGCACCGGTCTTGCGTTCCAACGCCTTGTCTGCGATTGCCTCAATGGCATCCTGCTCAAAGTCTAACTTTACATTGTCCATCTGGAACAGCTTCTGGTACTGTTTGACCAGAGCGTTCTTCGGCTCCTGAAGGATACGGATCAGGGTCTCTCTGTCCAGTCCTCTTAAGGAGACACAGATAGGCACACGTCCTACGAACTCAGGGATCAGACCGAACTTCACCAGATCGTGAGGAGTTACCTCCTGTAACAGTTCGCTGATGTCCTTGTCTTCTCTTCTGCCCAGTTCGGTGTTGAAACCGATGGCCTTGCGGTCCAGTCTGGATTCCACGATCTTCTCCAGTCCGTCGAAAGCACCACCACAGATAAACAGAATGTTGGTGGTGTCGATCTGGATCAGCTCCTGATGAGGATGCTTTCTGCCTCCCTGGGGAGGTACGCTTGCCACGGTACCCTCGATAATTTTTAACAGTGCCTGCTGTACGCCTTCACCGGAGACATCACGGGTAATGGAGACATTCTCGCTCTTCTTCGTGATCTTATCAATCTCATCAATATATACGATACCGTACTGTGCACGTTCCACATCATAGTCCGCTGCCTGGATCAGCTTTAACAGAATGTTCTCCACATCCTCACCCACATAACCGGCTTCGGTCAGTGTGGTGGCATCCGCTATGGCAAACGGTACATTAATGATCTTGGCCAGTGTCTGGGCCAGATAAGTCTTACCGGAACCGGTAGGACCTACCATGATAATATTACTCTTCTGCAGCTCCACATCGTTCAGATCCTTGGGAGCCGTTACTCTCTTGTAATGGTTGTACACCGCAACGGAGAGGACCTTTTTTGCCTCCTCCTGTCCGATGACGTATTCATCCAGGAAGTTCTTGATCTCCTTGGGTTTCAGAAGGTTAATGTCGGGACTCGCGGTCTCTTCCACTTCTTCGTCTTCCAGTTCCTCCTCCAGGATGTCTGCGCAGATGTCTACGCACTCATCACAGATATATACCCCGGCAGGTCCCGCGATCAGCTTGCGGACCTGACTCTGGGTCTTGTTACAAAATGAACATCTAATGTCATTTCCGGAATTTTTTCCTGCCATTATTATACTCCTGTTGTTTTATGCCTCGTGGAAGGTGATCACCTTATCGATCAGACCGTACTCACAAGCTTCCTCAGCGCTCTTCCAGTTATCTCTCTCGGTGTCTGCGCAGATGGTCTCATAATCCTTACCGGTGTTCTCAGCCAGCATACGGTTCAGCTTCTCCTTGGTACGAAGGATATGCTTTGCTGCAATTTCGATCTCGGTGGCCTGACCCTGTGTACCGCCCAGAGGCTGATGAATCATAATCTCTGCGTTGGGCAGCGCGAAACGCTTGCCCTTGGCACCTCCTGCCAGAAGGAAAGCTCCCATGCTGGCTGCCATGCCGATACATACGGTAGATACATCGCACTTGATATATTTCATGGTATCGTAAATTGCCATACCTGCGGTAACGCTTCCGCCCGGGCTGTTGATATACAAATGGATATCCTTATCGGGATCCTCTGCTTCCAGGAACAGTAACTGTGCCACGATAATGCTGGCAGAAGTCTCGTTCACTTCCTCACCCAGAAAAATGATTCTGTCCTTCAACAATCTGGAATAAATATCATAAGACCGCTCACCTTTGCTGGTCTGTTCAATGACGTAAGGTACTAAACTCATATTCTAAAACCTCCATTGCTTCTGATTAATACTACTATCGTATCCTACTTAGTAAGCTTTTTCAACGAGATTCCGAAGATTTAATAAAAATTTAGGAACTTTTAAATCTTACATTTTAAATCTTAAAAAGAAAGCGGACCTGGCAGTCCGCTTTCTCTTCGTATCGTATCTTCAGGCAAATTTATGCTTCTTCCGGCTGCTCTTCTGCTGCCTTTTCCTTCTTGGTGGTCTTCTTGGCTGCAGCCTTTGCTTCCTTAGCGTTGTCTACGATGAAGTCAGCTGCCTTTCTTACGCAGATATCTTCCTTCACCTGCTTAGCGCCCTGTTCACCCAGGAGTTCTTTTACCTTGTCAGCTTCCATCTGGTAAGCTTCTGCAATTGCTTTGATCTCAGCTTCGAAATCTTCCTCGGAAGCTTCCATCTTCTCAGCGGCTGCTACAGCTTCCAGTACCAGACGGGACTGGATTCTCTTCAGAGCTTCGGGCTTCAGCTGCTCCATCATAGCCTGAGCGGTCAGACCGGTGAACTGCATGTACTGCTCCAGAGTAAGACCCTGTGCCTGAATTCTCTGTGCAAAGTTCTCTAACAGCTGTCTCTGCTGGGTCTCGATCATTGCATCGGGAATCTCCATCTTGGCATCCTCAATAACAGCTTCCAGAACTGCCTCTTCCTTAGCGATCTTAGCTTCTTCTTCCTTCTTGGAAGTCAGCTTCTTCTGTACATCGTCTCTATACTCAGCCATGGTATCGAAATCGGATACTTCGCTTGCGAACTCGTCATCCAGATCAGGAAGCTGCTTCTCCTTGATCTCCTTAACGGTGCACTTGAATACTGCCGGCTTACCAGCCAGCTCAGCTGCATGATAATCTTCGGGGAAGGTTACGTTTACTTCGGTCTCCTTATTTAATTCAGCACCAACCAGTGCCTCTTCAAATCCGGGAATGAAGGAACCGGAACCAATGGTCAGAGGATAATTCTCTCCCTTGCCGCCTTCAAATGCAGCGCCGTCTACAAAACCTTCAAAATCGATAACGGTCATATCGCCGTCCTTAACAGCGCGGTCTTCTACGCTGATGGTTCTTGCATTGCTCTCGCGCTCTTTGTTGATCTCAGCATCAACTTCTTCATCGGTCACCTTGATCTCGGTCTTGTCAACCTTCACACCCTTGTACTTGCCAAGAGTAACTTCCGGCTTCAGAGCAACCTCTGCGGTGAAGATGAAAGGCTTGCCAGCCTCTAACTGGGTCACATCGATCTTCGGAGAAGATACGATCTGCTCCTCACACTCTTCCAGAGCCTTATCGTAAGCATCGGGGATCAGTGCATTTGCAGCATCTTCATAGAATACGGACTTGCCGTACATCTGCTCGATCATCTTACGGGGAGCCTTGCCCTTACGGAAACCGGGGATGCTGATCTTGTTCTTATTCTTCTGGTAAGCACCTTCGATTGCCTTCTCCAGTTCTTCAGCAGATACTTCGATGGTCAGCTTTGCCATGTTTTTCTCTAACTTTTCAACCTGTAAACTCATTATAACATTTCCTCCTTTATACCCTTGCGGGTCTGTATCCAGTCGCAGTCATTTTGCAATTATAGCATAAGTTGGAGGAATTGACAACCATTTTATTTGGGGGCTTTCAGGGGGCTTTCTGCGTATCCGGAGCATAGAGACACTTGGTGCTGACGCCGGGGATCATTCCCAGCTTTCCGGACAGGGCACTGACCTTTTCCTGCGGGGCATCCATGACCACACTGATGATGTTCATCTGCTTCTCATGATAAGGTATCCCCATTCTTCCGATAATATATTCTCCGTATTCATGCAAAAGACCGTTGATCCGGCCTGCTGCCTCCGTTTTCTCCACGATAATGCCTACCAGAGTCACTCTTGTGTTTTCCGTATCTTTTCCCATCATCAGTCTCCCTTCCGACTGTCTTCTGCTGTATCCTCCCACGGTCTTATGTGTGTGGCGATCATGAGGATGCGTCCCTTTGCATGTGTTTGGATGTATTCGTTTGCTTTTTCCCGGTTCTCTTCATCCAGCCCGGTAAAAGGCTCATCCAGCAGGACGCACTGTGCTCCCGCTTCCATCGCCCGCACCAGTGACACTCTCCGCTTCATGCCGCCGGACAATTCATGACAGGGGTGATCCAGTGCCTCCTTTGGCAGTAACTGTGCAAGTGCCTCCCGCGCTTCCTTCGCATCTCCCAGGACCATTTCCAGATTTTTCACCGCACTGTATTCTTCGCAGAGTCTGTCCTCCTGAAACTGCACGGAAAATGAATCGATTCCGGATACTTCTCCTTCTTCCGTCCGTTCCAGCCCACACAGGCACCGGAAAAAGGTGGTCTTGCCGCTGCCGGAAGGCGTATCCAGAAGGTAAGGTTCTCCCCCGTGGAATTTCTGCTCTACATGCCGAAAGACCCAACGGTCATGATAGCATTTCCCAAGATCTTCCACACACAGGGTACGACGTTCCCCGGTAGCTTTTTTCTGCGGCATCGCCGGTCTCTTACAGGCAGGCTCCCACCGGAAAAAATATTCCACACAGCCGAAGACTATTTTTTCAAAAAATACACTGAGCACAATAATCACTGCCGTCCAGGCAAACAGATCCGCCGTATCGAGATAAATCTTCGCCAGATACAGCGCTCCGCCGATGGAATGCACCGGCGTACCGATCACTTCCGCTGCCACGCCGGACTTCCAGCTCATTCCCAGGGATAGTTGAAATGCGCTGAGCAGAAAAGGCTTTAGTGCCGGACGATAAATATAGAAAAAGCGGGTAGCAAACGGCAGACGGAATACTTCTGCCATCTCTATCAGTTCTGCGTCCGCACTTTTTAAGCCTTCCAGTGTGTTCAGATAAATATTCGGGAACACTACTAAAAAACAGACCGCCACCGCCAGCAGGGAAGATCCCCACCAGATCAGTAAAAGCACCGCAAATACCGCCACAGGTACCGCCTTACAGAATAACATGAATGGGCGCAGGATCTCCTCTGCCGGGCGGTATCTATAGCTTACCGCCGCCAACAGCAGTCCCAGGATTGTTCCCAGCAGGAAGCCTAAACCGATCCGCCACAGTGAACCGAAGGCGCTCTGCCAGAACTCCGCCTGTCCGGCCAGAGTAAGCAGTGCCCGCAATGCCTGCAGGGGTGTCACCAACAACAGGAAATTGTCCACAAACATTGCCAACAGCTGCCATACCCCCAGCCAAAAGAATACTATTATAGATTTTTTGATGTATTTTTTATACTTATTCTGCGTCATAATAGAAATCGGATTCCGGAAGTCCGCCGCCTATCGATTGAGAATCCTGATGGAACAACACTTTCAGATAACCGGAAAGTGCCTGTTTCATTTCCGCTTTGTCAATATAGGTAATGTTGCAGCCCGGAATGGCCTTCTGTGCAATCGGCTCCTTGGCTACGATCTGTGCCTTCACCGCCAGAGCAGCACCGGATGCGGGATCTGCATTGATGGCTTCCGCACTGGCTTTGTGATCTTCCATAAAAGATTTCACGGCATCCTCATGCGCTTCCAGGAATTCCTTACGTACGACCGTAACACCGGTGACCATGCTGCTGCCGGCTTCGCCCTGTACCTTATTCCACTCTTCGTTCAAGTCAAAGATCACCTTCAGTGCATCGTTCTGCATGCAGGCTGCGGTGACGAAGGGCTGGGGTAACAGACCGATGGCTGTGGGATCCTCTGCCAGCACAGATGCTACTTCCGTTGCTTCGGATTTATACTCCAGTGTCACGTCATCCACAGACATGCCGTTTGCGGTCAGCAGATACTGTAATACATAGTCCGGTGTGGTTCCTTTTCCGGTCAGGTAGATGGTCTTACCCTTTAGTTCAGTAAAGTTCGTCAGACCGTCCTCACCGGATACCATGTACAATACACCCAGGGTATTGATGTCGATGACTTCCACGCCTCCCTGTGTCTTATGATAGAGGATACTTGCCACGTTGGCGGGTACCAGTGCGATGTCCAGGTCACCCTTTACCATCAGGGGCAGGATCTCGTCTGCGCCGGTAGCCATCTGGAATTCATAGGTATTGGCGGTCTCGCCCTTGTCCGCTTTGTCCATTAAAAATAAAAGTCCAAGAGAGGTCGGTCCCTTTAAGGATGCCACACGGATAAGCGTGCCATCCGCGGTCTCTGTATTTTCCGTTGCAACTTCCGTATTTTCCGCCACAGTACTCTCTGTCGTCTCTGTGGACTGTGTGTTCTCTGTTACCAGGCTTTCCGCTACACTTGCCTCACTCTGTGCCTGTCCGCATCCGGTAAGACCGCTGCATAACAGTCCCAAAGTCAACGCAAACGCCAATGTTTTTGTGAATCTTGTTTTCTTTTTCATAGTTTTTTCGCCTTTCTGTCATAGAGTAGTTACAATGTAACTATTCAGCCCACCCCAACATTCACAAAACCGCACGATAAATCGTGCTTTCTCGCTGCAGCGCAGCTAATTTTGCTCATGTATGGGGCGGTGACTCTATTCGAGCCACCTTACGGATAAGAAAACTGCTACTTGCATGCAAGCATGAAGTATCAGTCTTCTTATCCGAAGGGGTTCTGAATAGTTACATTTTGACAACAAAAAAACACCTTCTCTTCTCAGCACCAGCGGTTACGCATAGCTTCAAAGGTCAGTCACTTCTGTGGGATTCCGGTCAGTGGATCGTTCGTCACGCTTTCCGGTCTCCGTTTCCTTCGTTGCCGTTTGAGTGTATCATAAAAATGAAAAACTTACCAGCATGAAAATAGAGCCCATGCTCATACTAATACCAAGATAAGTGATCACAAAAAACGCTTATCTGAAACACGAAAACCAATTCCAAACGGAGGTGAACGAAATGGCAAGTAAAACCAATAGAGTAGAAGTTCCCGAAGCCAAGGCAGCAATGGATCGTTTCAAGACTGAGGTTGCATCTGAGCTGGGTGTTAATCTGAAAGAGGGTTACAACGGTGACCTTACTTCTAAGGAAGCAGGAAGCATCGGCGGTGAAATGGTTCGTCGTATGATCAAGAAGCAGGAAGAGCAGATGAAATAAGCTCTGTCTGATTCTTCGAAATCGGCAGGATCCAAAATTCAAAATTCAAAAAAGAAGCTGTACAGGGGAATACCTCTGTACAGCTTCTTACTGTGTATCTGGGGCTTTGGTGAACTACGCGTTTCTCCGTGCTTCGCACTCTCGAACCGCTGCAGCCATTCGCATTCCGGGCTGTCGCCCTCCTTGCTCATGTCTGTTTGCCCGTCTAATACATAGGCGTTCCTGCCTGCAAGCAGTCGTCCCGCCTATGTGTTGACGGTCTATTCACCAAAAACAGCCTTGTAATCTGCCTGGAACTTGGCGATACCGGCATCGGTCAGAGGATGCTTCACCATCTGCTCGATTACGGAGTAAGGAACGGTAGCGATGTCCGCACCTGCCAGTGCGCAGTCGGTTACATGGATGGGATTACGTACACTTGCTGCGATGATCTTGGTATCCAGGTCGGTTACCGAGAAAATATCCGCAATATCACGGATCAGATCTACGCCTCTCGTGCTGATGTCATCCAGTCTGCCCAGGAAAGGAGATACATAGGTAGCGCCTGCACGTGCAGCTAACAGTGCCTGGTTCGCGGAAAAGATCAGGGTCACATTGGTCTTGATACCTTCGGAGCTTAATACCTTACAAGCCTTCAGACCTTCTACGGTCATAGGAATCTTAACGACCATGTTGGGATGAATGGCAGCAATCTCTCTTCCTTCCTTGATCATGCCTTCTGCATCTACGGTGGTAGCCTTAACCTCACCGCTGATCGGTCCGTCTACGATGGATGCGATCTCTTTGATTACTTCTACGAAATCTCTGCCCTCTTTTGCGATCAGGGAGGGATTGGTAGTTACTCCGCAAATAACCCCCATGTCATTTGCTTTCTTAATGTCCTCTACTTTTGCAGTGTCAATAAAAAAACGCATAACTCTTCTCCTTTTGCTATGTAAATTTGCTTGCTGCAGGTTCCCGAAAATCTCCCCGTGAACCTTTATCTACAGTATACTCATTTCCCTTTCAGACGGCAAGCACTTTTTTGTAAAATTTCTTGATTGTGTTCGAGCACGGAGTGTACAACTACGGACAATACAACTTCCGGACATAGTAAAAATCTGCCGTCCCTACAGCCCATCTCCGCTCCCTTACGCCTGCATCTGTCGCAAGAAGCAGTCTCCTTAAATTATTCATATCCGGCACTCTCCTTTTCCGGTCCTCACAGGTGGTCATCTTCACGATTCTGCGCAGCCACTTTTCTCCCCGTCTCTCCCTGCAGGTTATCTTCCGACAGCTTCCTTCTCCCAGCATCACTTCCAGAATCTTCCCCACCGCATAGACATCGCTTTCCTCTCCCGGCAGTTCCCCCGGGGAGAACTGTTCCGGCGCACTGTAAGAATAATTTCCCGCACCAGACCACGCATCCTCCCGGTTCCACAGACATCCCAGATCCAGGATCCCCACTCTGCCGTTTTCACGGATGCGGATATTTTCCGGCTTCAGATCCCGGTAGAGAAAAGGATGCTCCCGTTCATGCAGATACTGTAGTCCCTCAGCGATCTGCAACGCCACTTCCTGTGCTGTGGCAGGGGACAGTCTTCCCCGCCTGTCCAGCATTTTCCGCAAATCCATTCCGTTCCAGTATTCTATGATCAGATATCCCGTTCCTCCTTCCGTCCAGTGCTCCCTGTACGCCGGGAAAAGCGGATGTGCGATCTCCTGCCAGTTTCTGCATTCCCTCTCCCACTGTCCTGAGTTCTCCGATACTCTGCATGCCCAAAATCGTCCTTCCCTATCCCTGACACGATAGACCTTTGCAAAGCTGCCTTCCCCGATAAATACCGGATCTGCATATCCATGTTCTGCTATAGTTCTCTCCATATTTTCCCTCCGCTTACCGGCAAAATCCACACAGCTCCCATATGTCTTCCGCCCTGTGCTGCCGCCTTTTTTCCCAGTTCCTTCAAGCGTTTCTCTGCCCGCTTCTCACAGACTTCAGCGGAAATATTCTCCGTAATCTGCGGCTTCAGACACTCCGCCAGTTCCTCTTCACAGAAATTCAGAAAAGCATTGTCTGCCATCAGTATCGCAGTTCCCGGTTCCACTTCTCCCACCATGCATTTTCCGTCTAATGTCTTCCATCCCACTTTTCCGAATCGACGGAAAAACACAAAATTCCGCATTCTTCCGTGGCTGAACAAAAGTACCCGTTCTTCCGCGCACAGTATTCCCGCATAATTACAGTCTTCTCCAAGCCTTGACAGTTCCTCCCTCCAGCACTCCTGCAGGAAGTCTCCCCCTTCGGTCTGCCATAGCAGCTTCCCCGACAGCTCATCATCCATTCTGTCCTGCAGATATCTCACTATTTTGCCATCGTCGGATATGCAGGCGCTTACCGCGTTCCGCCCGCTCTTACGGTATCTGCGCTGCTGCAGAGATAAAAACAGTCCTGCCTTTTCCTCTTTTTGCCAATAACTGGCAGTCACATACTCCATACACGATCCTCCTTTTGATTTTAATCTTTAGTATTCATTCTGTTCTTAATTCAGGGATCTTTTGCCGATAGGCTGAAAGTTTAGAATCACGTCCTATGTGAACGCAAAAAGAGCATACCATGCGGTATGCTCTTTGTCAACGGATAGATGTCCGTGGATATTCTATCCGAAGATATTTACCAGATCATTAAATAATAAAAACACCATCAGTACCATGAAGAACATCAGTCCGATGAAATGTACGATGCCTTCCTTTTCCGGAGGTACCGGTCTGTGGGTAATGGCTTCCCAGAGCAGGAACACCAGTCGTCCGCCATCCAGTGCCGGAACCGGCAGAAGATTCAGGATTCCCAGGTTCACCGTAAGCATCAGAGTAATATTTAACATGCTTAACAGCACACTCTGCCATCCGTAATCCTTGGCAGTCTCGTAAGTCTTGCCTACGACATTCACGGCGATTCCCACCGGACCTGCCACATCCTGTCTGGATACCTGCCCCTGTACTAACATCTCCAGGCTCTTCCAGGTCATCTTCACGCAATAACGCATCTCATACCAGGCATAACGGAAGCTGTTCAGTCCGGACATTTCCACAAAGTCCGCATTCATGATTCCCATCATGTAATATCCGGCACTCTCATCATAATGTGGTGTCAGCGTGGTCATTCCTTTTACGCCATCTCTTTCGTACTGTACCGCCACCTCGCCGCCGCGATAGGTCATGCAGAATAACTGTATCTCTTCGAAGAGATGTATTTTACTGCCGTTTAGTGCAAGGATCCGGTCTCCCGGCTGCAGTCCTGCTTCCTGCGCCGCTCCGCCGTCCACGACCTCTGTCGCCACTGGATCTCTGACCGCCACGAGCATATTTACCATAATAAGGGCGACGATAAATCCCAGGATAAAGTTAAATACCGGTCCTGCCAGCACAGTAGATATTCTCGCCCACACATTGGCATTTAAAAACGATCCGCTGTGATCTTCCCCGTCTTCTTTTTCATTCAGACCGTCTTCGCCTTCAAACATGCAGGCTCCGCCGATGGGAAGAAGCTTCAGGGAATATTTGGTGTCTCCTTTTTGAACGGAGAACAGGTTGGGACCCATGCCCACAGAAAACTCTATCACATGAATTCCATTGGCCTTCGCCAGCAGAAAATGTCCGAATTCATGTGAGACTACCACCACCCCAAAGATCAGTACAAACAAGATCAAAGTAACCATTTATTGCCTCTCATATCAAGCTCTTATTTTTTAGGATCAGAATCCCCTGCCGTCGATATAACTGTAGACAGCAGCCTCCGCCTCCAGAATCTCTTCCACGTTCGGGTTCTCGATCACCTTATGCTGCTCCATGGCTTCCTGAATCAGCTCCGGGATCTGAAGGTAAGCGATCTTGCGGTCTAGGAACAGCCCTACCGCTTTCTCATTAGCTGCATTGTACACCGTAGGCATACTGCCGCCGATGCGCTGTGCATCATAAGCGAGCTTCAGTCCGTAGAAAGTCTCCATATCCGGCTTCTCGAAAGTCACCTGTGCCAGTTCGTAAAAATCCAGCCGCTTCCCCGGCATCGGACGCCGATCCGGATAGAACAGTGCATACTGGATCGGAAGCTTCATATCCGGTGTACCTAACTGCGCGATCACCGCTCCATCCACATACTGTACGGCAGAATGGATAATGCTCTGCGGATGTACGATGACCTGAATCTGATCCAGATCCACGCCAAACAGCCATTTTGCTTCCATGACTTCCAGTCCCTTGTTCACCAATGTAGAAGAATCAATGGTGATCTTACGTCCCATGGACCAGTTGGGATGTTTTAAGGCATCCTCCACCTGAATATTTTGCAGTTGCTCTCTGGTTCTGCCCCGGAAGGGTCCGCCGGACGCGGTAAGCAGGATCTTCTCGATCCTACCCTTCGGCTCCCCGTTCAGGGACTGGAAGATTGCGCTGTGTTCGCTGTCCACCGGCAGAATCTTCACGCCCATCTTCGCCGCCAACGGCATAATGATATGCCCTGCGGTTACCAGTGTCTCCTTATTCGCCAGGGCAATATCCTTCCCTGCCTCAATGGCCGCAATCGTAGGTCTGATACCAATCATGCCCACAATTGCCGTCACTAATACCTGCGCCTCGGGCATCACCGCGATCTCTAACAGACCATCCATACCCGTGACAACCTTCACCGGAAGATCCGCCACACGGCTGCGTAAGTCTGCTGCCGCTTCCTCACTCCACATGCCTGCGATCAGAGGATGGAATTCTCTGATCTGCTGTTCCATCTGTTCTACGCTTTTTCCGGCTGCCAGTGCTACCACCTGCAACTCAGGATTATTGCGAACGACCTCCAGAGTCTGGGTTCCGATGGAACCGGTAGAACCCAGGATTGCTATTTTTTTCATAGTTCTATGCTCCTTGTACATTTCCTTCGCGCTTAGCGAAGTCCCATCATAAGGATGGTCAGGAAGTAAGTCATGGGTGCGGTCACCGTCATACTGTCAAAACGATCCATGATGCCGCCATGCCCCGGAATCAATTTGCCGTAATCCTTGATATTATGATTCCGCTTGATTGCCGAAGCCGCCAGATCTCCCACCATGCTCATCACCGCGCCAGCTGCGCAGATAAAGGCAATGATCCAGGTAATCGTCTGGTCCGGAAATGCTGCTTCCACGAAGAAATGCGCATACAGACCACCGATCAGAGCCGCTCCCACGACACCGCCGATGCATCCCTCCAGGGATTTATGAGGACTCAGCTCCGGGAAAATATGTTTCTTACCAATCAGTTTGCCTACCACATAGGCACAGGTATCACATCCCCAGGAACTGATCAGGATCAGCCATACCAGGTAGATTCCGTTATCGCACTCACGGGTGAGATAGACAAAGGACAACAGCACCGGTGCATACAGGAAGGAAAACACTGCTGCCATCACCTGACTTGCCTGATATTTCGGGAATGTCGCCACATAGCAGAACATTTCCGCCATGAACAGAGCCACAATGCACATGAGCAATAATGTATGATCCCTGGTGAAAAACAGCGTTGCATAATATGCTGTCACACCCACGAAGCCGATCCATTCCAGCGCGTTAAATTTTTTCTCGTCCGTTGCGCATTTTAATGCCTTGGTAAGTTCTCTGTATGCAATCAGAGAAATAAGCCACAACGGCACTGCCAGAAATACATTGCCGAAGCTGAACGTAGCCAGTGCGATGATAAGTAACACGATACCACTGAGCAAACGGGTCCAAAACATAAGCTATTCCTCCTTCAGGCCGCCATATCTTCTGTCTCTATGATTATATGCTTCCACAGCCCTCAACAATTCTTCTTTTGTAAAATCCGGCCAGGGAACCGGGGTAAAATAAAATTCTGTATAAGCCAGCTGCCACAACAGGAAATTGGAAATTCTCTGCTCATTGCAGGTACGGATCAGCAGATCCGGATCCGGAATGCCTGCGGTATCCAGATAGTCCTCCAGGGTATCCGCCGTAATATCCGCAGGATCCACCTCGCCGCTCTTAACTTTCGCGGACAGTTTTTTCACCGCACGGACGATCTCATCCCTGCCGCCGTAATTGATGGCGATCTGGAAATGCAGACCGTCATTGTTCTTCGTCGCCTCTTCCAGTTCTGCGATCCTCGTCCGGATGTCTTCATCCAGTCTCGTCTTGTCTCCCAGAACTCTGACGCACATACGGTTCTTCTCCGCTGTCTTCAGACAGGTCTTCATATAATTCCGCAGCAGCTTCATCAGGGCATCCACTTCATCCTGCGGGCGGTTCCAGTTCTCTGTGGAAAAAGCATATACCGTCAGGTACTGGATTCCCATACGGTATGCCTCTTCACAGATCACTTCCACTGTCTTGGCGCCCTGGACATGCCCATAGTTGCGGGGCATTCCCTTTGCTTTTGCCCAGCGGCCGTTACCGTCCAGAATGATTGCTACATGATTTGGAATTTTCAGATTTTGTTCCATACTTTATGCCTTCTTTTAAGCCTTTCCAAGCTTATTAAACTGTCATGATTTCCTTGGACTTGCTGTCGATCAGAGCATCAATATCCTTCACATACTTGTCGGTCAGCTTCTGCAGTTCATCCTCCAGACCCTTGATCTCATCCTCGGATACTTCGCTCTTAGCCAGCTTCTTGAATGCATCGTTGCCGTCTCTTCTGATATTACGGATAGCTACTTTGCCTTCCTCACCCTTCTTCTTTACTTCTTTTACTAGATCTTTTCTGCGGTCCTCGGTAAGCTCAGGGAACACCAGACGGATCACACTGCCATCGTTGGAAGGATTGATACCGATATCGGAAGTCATGATGGCTTTCTCGATCTCCTTGATCAGAGACTTCTCCCAGGGTGCGATCTGGATGATACGTGCCTCGGGAACAGTTACGTTACCTACCTGCTGGATGGGGGTAGGGGTTCCGTAGTAATCTACTCTTAATTTGTCCAATACGTGAGGATTTGCACGTCCTGCACGGATGGCAGCGAAATCTGCTGCCAGGAATTCATAAGCCTTCTGCATTTTCTCACTATATACCTGTACTCTTGCGTCCATATTTTCCTCTCTTCTGCGCTGTGCGCCTTTCCATTATATTAGTTTAATGATATCGGTTACACGGTTACTTTGGTTCCGTTGAATTTGCCCTTCATGGTATTCACGATGCTGTTCTCTTCGTTCAATCCGAATACCCACATAGGCATCTTATTGTCTCTTGCCAGGATGGAAGCAGTCATATCCACTACCTGAAGATTCTTCGCAATGACTTCATCGATAGATACTTCATCGTACTTCTTCGCTGTGGGATCCTTGGCGGGATCCGCATTGTAGACACCGTCGATAGCCTTAGCCAGCAGAATAACATCCGCCTCTACTTCAATGGCGCGAAGGACTACACCGGTATCGGTGGAGAAATAGGGATGTCCCGTACCACCTGCGAAAAATACTACCATGCCTTTTGCAAAATACTTATTGGCTCTGTCCTTGGAGAACAGCTTGGTAAAAGATCCGCACTCAAAAGGTGTTAAAATGTTGGTCATCATGCCTACGGAACGGAAAATCTCGGAGACATAGATGCAGTTCATGATGGTAGCCAGCATGCCGATCTGATCCGCCTTGGTACGGTCGATATTCTCACTGGAACGTCCTCTCCAGAAATTGCCGCCGCCGATAACGATTCCCACCTGAATGCCATCGTCTATCAGTTCTTTTACCTGTAATGCGACCTTTCTGACAGTTGCTTCATCAAAACCGGTCTTCTTCTCTCCAGCCAGTGCTTCTCCGCTGAGCTTCAGTAATATTCTCTTCATTGTTGTCTGCTCCTTATTTTGCTTTTCTTTTCTCGGGCTTGTAATCATCAAAGAAAGAAGTAGGGCTGACATCAGCATAGCACTGAGAGCACATACCTTCGATGACTGCACCGTTGTTGATCTGTACGGACTTGGACTTGATATTGCCCATGACAATAGCGGAAGAGTCCAGGATGACAGGTCCCTGTACATCAATATCACCCTTCACCGCACCCGCGATAGCTGCGCTGGTAGCGGTAATGTTGCCGATAACAACCGAGCTTGCTCCGATCTTCACAGAACCTTCGCTTACGATCTCGCCGTTGATCTTCGCACCTTCTGCAAAAATCTCAGCTGCCTTGGAATTACCATTGATATATCCGGTAATATTCAGTTTGCCCAGAATATCAATATTTCCGTTGATCGTACCTACCAGATCCATAGATCCTTCGGAACTTACATCACCGGTGATCACCATTCCGGCGGTGATAACTGCTGTTTCATCTGATGCGTTTTTTACATCCATTCTCTTCTCTGCTCCTTTGTTCTTCTCTGTATTTTCCTGCTCCAGAACATTTCCTACGGTCATATCGTTCTGAAGTACACTGTCTAAATCCAGTTCCGGTGTAGCTGCTTCCTCAGTTTCTGCCTGAGGTGCTTCTTCCGGTGCTTCTTCTGTCACTTCCTCTGCCGGCTGTTCTTCTGTGTTCTGTTCCTGTGGAATCTCAATGGAATCCAGGTTCTTCAGCATCTTTTCCAGTGCCGCGTTGTCATTCGCATCCTCTGCGGTCTGTGCTTCAGGAATCTCTTCCTGCGTATTTTTCACCGGCTGTTCCTTGAGTTCTCCGGCAGCCGCCTGATCCAAATCCTCCTCCGGCATCAGTTCATTGACCGCCTGAGACAGATCTTCTTTCAAATCTGAGAAAAATCCCATGGTTATGTACCTCCGTTTATTTCTTTAAATTTGCTTTTTATAATGAATGTTTCTATTTTTACTGGTGATGCACCGGTCTGGTATTCTCCGTAATCGGCAGAATCACCGTATCCGGTCTCGCCAGAATATTCTCTATAATCTCCGGCAGTGCCTCCACTGTCGTAGGCTTCTCCGCGGAATCATGCAACAGTACGATGGAGGTATCTCTGGTATCGATATCCTTCGTACAATTCTCCAGCAACATATCCGTGGGCAGTTTCATACTGCCTCCGTCTCCGGAAGATACGTTCCAGTCGTAATACTCCACGCCCTGGTCCTCCAGATAATCAATGAATTCGTGCATGTCGATCTTGCTGACCGTGTTGGAACTTCCTCCCGGAAAACGATAATAAACACTCTCCACGCCGGTCGCCTGATAGACATAATCCCGGATCTGCTCAAAATCCTGCGCGAAGCTGTCCATGGATTCGTATAGTTCCTTATATTTATGACTGTAGGAATGCATCCCTAACGTATGCCCGTCTTCCACGATCCGCTGCAGCGCTTCTTCCGCATCTGCGCCTTCCTTGCCCACCACGAAAAAGGTAGCCTTTACCTGATACCTGTCTAAAATATCCAGGATATCATTCGTATAAATGCTGGGACCATCGTCGAAAGTCAGATATACCTTGTGGATCTGTTCCTGCCCGGAATGCTCCTCCGTCGCCGGTTCCGCTGTTTCCTGTACTGATGTATCGGTCGATATCTGTGAAGTCTGTCCGGTCGTCTGTGCTTCCTCCCGCAAGAGCTGCAGTTCGGTCTGCAATCTCTGATTCCCGGCTTCCAGTTCTTTCAGTCTCCGATTCAGATCTTCCAACGTTCCGTCAATGCTATGCAGCCTGCAGATCAGATACACACAGCACAGGAGCGGAATCACCAGTCCTGCTGCCACAATACCCACGATCATCTTCTTCAACCGCTGCACTCTTCTCCGCCGGTTCTCCGGTGATGTCTGTTGAAGTTGTTCTCTTGCCATGAATACTTTAATATCTCTCTTCCTAATTCCGAAGTCCTCCCTGACCTCAGACAAGACTTCTGTAACAGTATAGCATATTCCACTTTTTTGGGAAAGAGATTTATGCAAAACTTTAAAAGCCGCAGCGGATCCCCCTTATCCCTGCGGCTTTCTTACATTATATTGTTCCCCTTTTTTGTATTCCCTTCGTATGCTGCGATTCCCTACGCATTCTCCTGCATTTTTCTCTCCGGATAACGACCCATAATAAAATTATGGAAAAAGAACTCCGGAAGGGGGTAACTCCGAAATCGGTACCAGATATCTTCCGGCACATTGTCAAATTGCCATATCTGACCGTCACTTGCGAACTCGATCTCCAGCATTTGTTGCTGCGCATCGTAGCCCGCAGACTTTATCATCGGATTACCCCATTGTAGCCTTCTCATTTTTATAATATTCTCTCTTTCTTTTTCTGCTTTTGTCAACCCTGACATAAATGTCCTTTAGCTGTAAGGCGTTCAGCTATATCTTTTCCTGAAAGATTTCCCCTTTATACTTTCACGTGAAGATTTTTGTCCCACCCTCTATGACAATCGCAGTTTATTTTATTTTTCCCTTCGTTTTACCCTTATGCAGGTTATTAGCATACTTTTGAATACTCACGATCTGTATCCCACCCCCGTGGTACTACTTGCGGCAGATTGAAATTAACTCTGCCACGATACATTATTCAGTTTTTGAAGTGTAGCAATTAAAAGTTTCGTTGGTTAATGATTTATTTTAGTATGTAAATTTGAAAGCACCCGTGTCGTTTTCAGCTTCTTCATAGCCGTCGTAATCGGCGTAATGGGTACAAATAACACGGTAGGTTTTATCCTTGATGGCGTCAGGATATGTTAAATCCGCTGCGAAGCTTGCTCGATCAACCGATTCTGCTCCATCAGAGACAAGTACTGTCTTCCATCCGTACCACATCTTTTGCTGGACTTTAATATCTTTTACCCCGATCACTTTTGCTAGCCCCGCGCAGGATGTTGTAAACGTCATAACAAGCCCTTCGTCTGCGCTAAATGCCATAATAATTTGGCAGTTAAACATAGTAGTCCTCGGCTGTACTCCTAAAAAATCATATTCCTGTGCCTTATTGGTTACAACAACTTCAATTGTTGAGTTTCCAATGTTGTATTCCTCTGCCTGCACCTCCTGTGTCGGTGCACTTACTGCAAAAAACAGCGCTAGCAAAAATGCAACAATTGTTCTTCCTTTTTTCCTCTGTTTCTTTTTTTTCACTCACATTTTCCTTTCCATCATAAGATTTACTGCTACACTATTTTGAGGCTTTAACTATCCCTCTATATAGTTCATGTTTTCTAGTAACGAAATCTTACAAAATAATCTAATTTATTTTAGAAAAAGTTTTAGAAAAGTTGGCCAAAAGTTATTTTAGAAAAGTTTTAGAAAATATTATTTTGTGAAAAGAAAATGTTTTTAGCACAAAAAAAGAAGCTGAATTTTTAGACTCAACTTCTCTTTGCATCTCTATTTAGTGTCTGCTGATTAA
>DJEP01000002.1 GCA_002431915.1 Lachnospiraceae bacterium UBA5895
GCTGAGATCAAGCAGTTGGAAGCTGCTATGGATGATGACACCGAGAGTATCATTACCAACGAGAGATACACCTATATCTCCTCTATTATCAAAGAATGTTACACTAAGAAGGAAGGCCAGAAGCTGAGCACTTCCGATAAGATCGATAAGATCGTAACCAACAGATGGCTGGCACTGCCGATCTTCGCAGTTGTTATGTTCATCGTATATTATGTATCCGTAACTACCGTTGGTGGCTGGGCTACCGACTGGGCAAACGATGGCGTGTTCGGTGACGGCTGGCATCTGTTCACCATCGGAACCGGCGCTTACGAAGAAGACGCAGAACCTTATGATGACGCAATGAACGTAATTAACGCATTCGTAGAAGCTGACGGTAACGAAGCTCTGGCAGAAGCCATTGACAGCGAAGCTGACGACTACGATCCCGCAGCAGCTGTAGCAGCTGTACAGGAGTTCGCAGCAGGCGTTGATGCATCCGCTACCGCAGATTACACCCTGGAAGATGAAGAGACTCTGGCAACAGAGGATGTTACTTATACCGGTGCTGATCTGGCTGATGCAGTAGAAGTATACGCAGCAGACGGCGGCGAAGCTCCCGATCCCGCAGATTACGGTATCTGGATCCCAGGTATCCCTGCTCTGTTAGAGAGCGGTCTGGATGCGATTGGATGTGCTGACTGGCTGAAAGGTCTGATCCTTGACGGTATTGTAGCCGGTGTCGGTGCAGTACTTGGTTTCGTACCTCAGATGCTGGTACTGTTTATCTTCCTGGCATTCCTGGAGTCCTGTGGTTACATGGCACGTATCGCCTTCATCATGGACCGTATCTTCCGTAAGTTCGGTCTGTCCGGTAAATCCTTCATTCCTATGCTGATCGGTTCCGGATGTGGTGTTCCCGGTATCATGGCTTCCCGTACCATCGAGAACGACAGAGACCGTAAGATGACCATTATGACTACCACATTTATTCCTTGTGGTGCGAAGCTTCCTTTCATCGCCATGGTAGCAGGTGCTATCTTCGGCGGCGCAGCATGGGTTGCTCCTTCCGCATACTTCCTGGGAATCGCAGCCATCATTTGTTCCGGTATTATCCTGAAGAAGACCAAGATCTTCGAGGGCGATCCCGCTCCTTTCGTTATGGAACTTCCCGCTTACCACTGGCCTACCGTAGGTACTGTACTGCGCAGCATGTGGGAGCGTGGCTGGTCCTTCATCAAGAAGGCCGGTACCATCATCCTGCTTTCCACCATCGTTGTATGGTTCACCACTTACTTCGGATTCACTGAGGACGGCTTCCGTATGCTGTCTGAGGATGAGATCGATATAAGTATTCTGGGTAAGATCGGTCAGTGTCTGGCATGGATCTTCATCCCTCAGGGCTTCGGTAACTGGCAGGCAACGGTTGCATCCATCACCGGTCTGGTAGCGAAGGAGAATATCGTAGGTACCATGGGTATCCTCTACAGCGCAGGCGAAGGCTCCGTATATGCCAACATGGCATCTCACTTCACCGTAGCAAGCGGTTATGCATTCCTGGCATTCAATCTGCTGTGCGCACCTTGTTTCGCAGCTATGGGCGCTATCAAGCGTGAGATGAACAACACCAAGTGGTTCTGGATTGCCATCGGATATCAGTGTGGTCTGGCATATGTGGTATCCCTGTGTATCTATCAGATTGGTACCCTGATCACCACCGGTGCTTTCGGTATCGGTACGGTAGTAGCATTCCTTCTGATCGTCGGCTTCATCTACCTGCTTTTCCGTCCTTATAAGGAGAGCACCACTCTGAAAGTTGACACCAGGAAGGTTGCTTAAGTAAAATAAGAGATAGAATTCGCCCATAGGTGGCAGGTGTGACTGCCGGCAGGCAAAGCATGATACCTATGAGTGGAGTAAACAGATTATATTACTTGCGGATCTTCGATAAGGGGATCCGCAGGATTTGAGAGTAAGAGTAAGGAGGCAGTCTATGGGAACCGTAGTTGTATTGGTGATACTGGTCGGTGTAGTCGCATTGATTGTCCGCAAGATGATAAAAGACAAGAAGAATGGAAAATCCATTCAGTGCGGTGGCGATTGCAGCCACTGTGGAGGTCATTGTGGACACTAAGGAGCAGGTAAGCTATCAGACCACGAAAATGCAGAGAGAGATTATATTGACCAAGCTGAAAGAAAAAGGCTGCCGTATTACGAAGCAGCGGCTTCGGCTGATTGATATTATTCTCCAGAATGAATGCTCCAGCTGTAAGGAAATCTTCTACCGTGCACTGGAAGAGGATGACAGGCTGGGAGTTGCAACCGTATACCGCATGGTCAATCTCTTAGAGGAGATCGGGGCTATCAGCCGCAAGAACATGTACAAGGTAGCTTACTCTGAAAATTGTATGATGGAAAATGCCTGTACCATTGAGCTGGATGACGGTTCCGTACATCATCTGTCAGCAAAAAAATGGAACTCGGTGATTCGCGCCGGCTTAAAGTCCTGCGGTTATCTGGACAAACAGAAAGTAACCAACGTGACCATCAGACCCTGCGAATGCGCAGAGCAGGTATGCTAAAATAAACCGGTGTGGGGGCAGGCGGTCTGAACGGACAATGCTGTTTTCCGCACCGGTTTTATTTATACTGGCAGTAGGGAAAAAGGATTTGTATGAAATTTTGACAGATACTGTAGCTGAGATACTTCCGGCGGGAGTATAATACTTCTGTGAAAGAAAAATAATAAGGAGACTAAACATATGGGAACTTATATTATATGTGGAGTATTGGTAATTGTGATTATTGCAGCACTGGTGGGATCCAAAAAGCATTTCAAGGGAGAAGGCGGCTGCTGCGGCGGAGGCGGTGACGTGAAGATCAAGCCGAAGCACTTGGACACAATCGTAGCAACGAAAAAGCTTCAGATCGAAGGAATGTCCTGCGTGAATTGCCAGAACCGCATTGAGAACGCCCTGAACGGTATGAATCAGGTCAATGCCAAAGCAAGCTTTAAGAAGGGTGAGGCAATAGTAAAACTCGGCGCAGACATCCCGGAAGAGGAACTGCGTGAGGCTGTGGAGAAGCTGGGATATAAAGTCACTTCCATTACCACAGAAAACTAAATCAGTAAAATCAAAAAGAAATAGCATGGCGTGAGCCATGCTATTTCAGATTGCAGATAAAAGGTTAACCGTTCTCTTTTGCAAAATATTCCTTGGTCAGCTTCACCACAACACCGGACAGCAGGAACACGGCAATCAGGTTGGGGATGACCATCAGTCCGTTGAAGGTCTCGGCGATGCTCCACATGAGTCCCAGGTTCATGGTAGCGCCCACAATGGCGGTGAGGGAATACAGCACCATGAAAGGCTTGTTGGAGCGGGAGCCGAATAAGAATTCGATACATCTGGTGCCGTACAGTCCCCAGCCGATGATGGTGGAGAAGGCGAAACAGCACATTGCCACAGCGGTGAAAATGGATACCCGGCTGCCATAGACAGCGGTGAATCCGCTGATGGTCAGTTCCGCACCGGCAGCTTCGCCGTAATTTACGGGCACGCCGCTGCACAGGATGACCAGAGCTGTCATGGTACAGATGATAATAGTGTCTACAAATACTTCAAAGATACCGAAGAATCCCTGTTTTATCGGTTTCTTCGTATCGGCGCAGGCATGGGCAATGGATCCGGTACCAAGACCTGCTTCATTGGAGAAAATACCGCGGGACACGCCCTTTTTCATACTCATGAAGAAGCTTCCTACCACGCCGCCGGTCACGGATGCGGGATTGAAAGCACCCTCGATAATAGAAGCAAATACAGCGGGGACAGACTTAATATGGAAAATGATAACACCCAGTGCCAGCACACCGAAAGCGGCGAAAAAGTAAGCCAGGAAATGCCATTTCTTATCCAGTCCGTTCTTAATATAATACATGGGACCGCCCACCAGATCTCCCTTGGAGTTGGTCTCACGGAAGTGGACCGCCAGTGTTACTTCGGCGAATTTGGTGCACATGCCCAGGATCGCGGAGATCCACATCCAGAATACGGCACCGGGACCACCGATGGCAATGGCAGGCACACCTGCCACATTACCGGGTTCCCACCGTGGCGGCGAGAGCGGTACATACCGCCTGGAAAGGCATCAGGGCACCGTCGGAGGCTTCCTTTTTCTTTATCATACGTCCCAAGGTCACCTTCATGGCATAAGGGAACTTGCGGATCTGGAGAAAATTCGTACGGATACTTAAGTACAGACCGACACCGATGATACAGATCATGGCGGGGACACCCCAGATGAAATTGTTGACAACGTTGTTGACTGCATCAATCGTGGATAACATGAATGTAATCTCCTATCATTCGTAAAACTTTACGATAAATGTAAAACACTCTTATAGATTATCACATTTGCGCTCACAGCGCTACACTTTTTCACAGTGAAGCGAATACTTCCCCAATCGGTCCTTGCACCAGGAGATCTGCGTTCTTATCCCTGGGCGTCGCACTCTTGTTGATGACCACCAGCTTGTCTCCCTGAAAATAATCAATTAACCCGGCTGCGGGATAGACAGCCAGAGAAGTGCCGCCGATGATCAGGACATCTGCCTCGTGGATGTATCTGACGGCGGCACTTAACGTCTTTTCATCCAGCCCCTCTTCATACAGGACGACGTCCGGTTTGATGATACCGCCGCATTTTTCACAGCGGGGAACGCCGGTGCTGTTTAAGATCGCATCAATTCCATAGAACTGATGGCACTTCTCACAGTAATTGCGAAGCACGGAACCGTGGAGCTCCAATACGGTCTTGCTTCCGGCAGCCTGGTGCAGCCCGTCAATGTTCTGGGTGATTACGGCACGCAGTTTTCCGGCGCGTTCCAGCTCTGCCAGCTTTTTATGCGCAGCGTTGGGCTGAGCCTTGGGGAAGAGCATCTTATTCCGGTAAAAGCGGAAAAACTCCTCCGTATGAGAGCGGTAAAAAGTATGACTGAGAATCGTCTCCGGCGGGTAATCGTATTGCTGGTGGTACAGCCCGTCCACGCTGCGGAAATCCGGGATTCCGCTCTCGGTAGAGACTCCGGCTCCGCCGAAAAATACGATGTTGTCGTAAGCAGCAACGATTTTCTGCAGTTCTTTAATCTGTTCGTTCAAATTTTCCATAGGTCAGACCTCCTTTTAAGACTGGTGTTTCGTGAATATAGTTTTCAGATTGACGATCGTGGTGCCAATCGCCAGATATTTAAACATCTGCAGCAGCATATACACACCGCAGGAATAAAAGCTATTGATAAATTTCTGCATATCTTCGGTAAACCATCCGGTGAACAGGCTGCAGCCAAAACGCAGTAAAATGGCACTGAGCAGAACACCGCAGGTCAGGATCCACAACTCCAGATCGGTTCGGTCACCATGGAAGAGACCGCAGATCACACGGACTGTCAGCACACAGAGAGCAAGCAGAGCCAGCAAAAATGCGGACTTTCCAAACAATTGATAGACGGCATTGCTTTTGTTCAGAAGAGACACCATACCAGAGCTGTAGACCTCATTGAAATCATATAAGGTCTCATCATCAATGGAATCATAATCGGATGCCTGGAATTGCGACAGCGTGGGGTATACTGCCAGACAGGAAGTAAGCGCCTCCACACGGCGGATATCCGACAGGCGCCCGGTGCTTTTGGCCAAACTGCTCAGGGCACAGTCCGTGTAACCGGCAATCTTCCATACATTTTGCAGGGTATCGGACAGGATCCCGGGAATCTCCGCAGGCAGGATGCCCCTGGACTGGGAGGAAAAATAGAGTGCCCCGCCCTGTTTTTCTGTGAAATCCCCACGGTCTATAGCGGAGCGCAGCTCAGTAAGGACATTGCCGTAAAAGGTCTGTGCACTGACGGCATCCGGGGAATATCCGGAGTCCTGCACCGCATCCCGCAGTACCCAGCTGAAATGGTCGCCGGGAATCTCCACATTACTGTTAGACCAGTCTTCCACATAGGTGTCCAGCAAAGGCTGGATTTGTTGCAACGTGGGACTGGCGGCTTCTGCCCGGGCGATCGTATCCCGGGAGATCCAGATATCGGAATTGACCTCTGTATTGCTGTCCAGGCGATAGAACAGTGACATCAGCTCGGCAAAATTTCCCTCTGTGCGGTCATTGGACAGGAATACACCATAGTGGATCTGATTGATGGTAGAAATGCTCATATTGCCGGCAAACAGGAGCAATATCGGCAGCAAAAATGTAAGGCATTGGAATAAAAGCTGTCGTCTTGTCCGCTTTTTATGAAGTATCAGTATTACATAGCCTGCATTCCATACCGTCATGACAGCGACAAACGGCAGGATCCAGACGGAATCCTCCCGGATCTGCCAGAAAAAGGCAAGCGCTATACCGGTCAGAACCGCCCAGGAAAGTTGCTTTTTCAGGGGCTGCTCCTTGCGCAGCGTCAGCCCAATCATGCCGGAAAATACGATCAATACCATCCCGGGGATAATTGCCATGCGGTACAGCCGCTGTGTCACCAGCAGTGTCAGGCTGATGGGAGAGAACAGCAGAAGCAGGTACAGTAAGGTCTGCACATAGGGATTCTGCCATCTGACAGATACTGCCCGGACGAACAGCCAGGCGCCCGCAGCCTGCAACAGCGATAACAGTACGGAGTAAGGCAGACATAATTTTTTCGCAAGGACCAGGAACAGAGGATAGCCGATGCCCTTGGCGAGAGTATAAGCGTCGTAATCGCCCAGCCATACCCCACTTAAGAGGTCATAGGCATTTTCGAACAGCATCCGGTCGTCATAGCGCTGGTCGGCGAGGATCATATAGGGGATCCGCAGCCCGGCGAGAATCCGGAAGACGGTAAAAAGCAACATTATAATAGGTAGATATTTTGTAAAATCCTTTTTAGAGGTCAGTTTGTGCATAAGAATCCTTCTTCTTTTAAGTATTATATTTATTACAGCACATTTTTCCGTAGGGGACAAGTCAACCGGTGCCGGCAAAAGAAAAATTTTTAAAAAATTAAGAAAACACTAAAGTCTGTGGTATTGAGACCGGCACGGAAGGTATGCTACAATAGACAGTATAGAAGAAATGGAGGACGTATGAGAAAGGATCGCCTGATTCCCGTAGAAAAAAGTAAAAAAGTGATTTACCTGGATCCCAGGGGCAGAGGTGTAGACCAGAAGCATTATGGAGCAAAGCTGCTGTATGTCCTGGCAGTACTCTGCGCACTGTATTGTGTGGGAATCGGTCTGTTCGTCAGTTTTGGCAGTTACTTTTTCCTGATCTGGGGCGTAATCGCCGTATTCTGTGCTGCGTGGGGCTGGATCCTGACTCACAGATCCGTACAGGAGAGAATTCCACGCTGGATCCGGATGACTTTTCGCGGGCTGGTGGCAGCGGGAATGCTGTTACTTCTTATATTAGAAGGAATGATCTTCAGTCAGTTCGGCGCGAAGGCAGAGGCAGGAGCGGATTATGTCATCATACTGGGAGCCCAGTGGAAGACCACCGGTCCCAGCTACGTATTGCAGAAACGTCTGGATAAAGCCATCGAATACCTGAATGCCAACCCGGAGACGAAAGTCATTGTATCCGGCGGACAGGGCTACAACGAACCCATCAGCGAGGCGGAAGGCATGAAAGGGTATCTTACGGATGCCGGAATCGACATGGATCGGATCCTTACAGAGGATGCCTCCACGAACACGACACAGAATCTGATCTACAGCGGAGAACTGCTGAACAAATCGGAGGACAGTGTAGTCGTTATCACCAATAATTTTCATATGTTCCGGGCAATTGCCATTGCAAGGAAGCAGGGGTATCTGCATGTGGAGGGGCTTTCAGCGGGAACCTTTCCACTTACGCTGCCGAATAATCTGCTCCGGGAGGCTTTCGGTGTGGTGAAGGACTTCATGGCAAATCATTTATAATAAGGTAATAGCAGGATTACAGGCACTTACCGCGGCATACCTGCGGGGGAGTGGCAATACAGGCAGGAAAAGAAGAGGAAAATGTTATGGATATCAATGTAGGAGACGTATTGAAACTGAAAAAACAGCATCCCTGCGGCAGCAGAGAATGGGAAGTGCTTCGCGTGGGAGCGGACTTTCGACTGAAATGTTTGGGCTGCGGTCACCAGATTATGATTGCACGGAAATTATTAGAAAAAAATGTGAAGGAAATCGTTGAAAAAGCTTGAAAAGTGCACGGGTATATGATAATATGTTTCTTCGTGAGACACTTTATTCCTTGCTCATATGTGAAATATGGGCCAGAGACCAAAAGGAGGTAACTAACATGAACAAGTACGAATTAGCCGTTGTTGTTAGCGCTAAGATCGAGGATGATGAGAGAGCAGCCGTTGTTGACAAGTGCAAGGCACTGGTTGAGAGATTCGGCGGTAACATCACAGAAGTGGACGAGTGGGGCAAGAAGAAGCTTGCTTACGAAGTTCAGAAGATGAAAGAAGCTTTCTACTACTTCATCAGATTCGAAGCTGAGAGCACCGTTCCCGCTGAGATCGAGAGCCGTGTTCGTATCATGGACAACGTGATCAGATACTTATGCGTTAGACAGGACGAGGCATAAACAGAAAGCGAGAAGCGAAATATGAATAAAGTAATTCTTATGGGACGTTTAACAAGGGATCCTGAGGTGAGATATTCTCAGGGAGCTACCGCAACAGCGATCGCTCGTTTTTCCATTGCAGTAGATAGAAGATTTAAGCGTGATGGCGAGCCGGATGCTGATTTTATTAACTGTGTAGCGTTTGGTAGGACTGGCGAGTTTATCGAGAGATACGGTCACAAGGGAACAAAGTTTGTTGTGGAAGGACGTATCCAGACCGGCAGCTATACCAATAAGGATGGACAGCGTGTGTACACTACTGATGTAGTGGCTGAGAATGTAGAGTTCGCAGAGAGCAAGAATGCATCTGCTGGCAGCAATGACGGTGGATACCAGAACGCTGGTTTTGGTGGTGGTAATAATGCCCCCGCTCCTTCCGGAGCCGGTGATGGCTTTATGAACATCCCTGACGGCATCGATGAAGAATTACCCTTTAACTAAGTTTCAGTGACAAGCGGAGCTGACACCCGCCTCTGCCCTGACAGATTCCGATAGGAGGTAATAATAATGGCTTTTAATAAGACTGAGAAGACCGATTCTCCGATGAGAAAAAAAGGCGGCATGCGCAGAAGAAAGAAAGTTTGCGTATTCTGTGGTAAAGATAACGTAATCGATTACAAGGATACAGCTAAGCTGAAGAAGTATGTATCTGAGAGAGGTAAGATCCTTCCTCGTCGTATTACCGGTACTTGCGCAAAGCATCAGAGAGCACTGACCGTTGCTATCAAGAGAGCACGTCACGTAGCACTTATGCCTTACGTAGCTGAATAATTCAGACTAAGACAATCATGAGAGACCAGTCACATTGTGGCTGGTCTTTTTTTAAGTTTTCTGTTGACAAATAATAGGAACGTTAGTACTATAATTTCAAAGCATATATTCT
>DJEP01000103.1 GCA_002431915.1 Lachnospiraceae bacterium UBA5895
GACAGGAGCGCATCGTACTAAAGCACGAGCGTGTCGCGTTTCTTATACCCTGCCAAGGGCTACGGGGATTTGATAGCATTTCTTAATTAAATCTCCATTTAAATAGAAAGGGGGGACAGGTATGAGTGATGTAATTCCTGTAAACAGAATAAAAGGCGTAGGAGAGAAGACAGCAGCTCTCTTCGGCAAGATCAATGTCTTCACCGTAGACGACCTGATCCACCATTACCCAAGAGATTACGAGACCTACAACGCCCCCATCTCCATCCGCGAGGCATCTCCCGGCAGTGTCCAGGCCATCTACGGTCAAATCACCGCCATCCCCAACGTGAAGAAAGTCCGCAACCTCTCCATCCTCAACGCCATCCTGAAAGATGACAGCGGAGATTCCATCCAGCTTACCTTTTTCAACATGCCCTTTTTAAAAAAGGTATTAAAACCCGGCGGCTACTACCTCTTCCGCGGTCTCGTACAGCAGCGAGGCACCCATAAGATCATGGAACAGCCCCGGATGTTCACCTGGGACGAATATAGCCGGAAATCAGGACGTCTCCTGCCAAGATACGCCCTGACCAAAGGTCTGACCAATCAGACCGTACAGAAGTCTGTGGCACAGGCGCTGGAATACTATCCTCCGGAAAAAGAATATCTTCCTCAGACATTATTACAGAAATATCCCATGCTTTCCCACAGAGAAGCTGTCTACGCTTTGCATTTTCCGGAGAACAGAGAGGAACTGTTAGCTGCCAGGAACCGCATGGTATTCGAAGAATTCTTTTCTTTCTTACTGGTACTTCGTAAGAATAAGGAACTGGCGGCAAAGACAGAAAACCATTTTCCTATGTATGAGACTGCAGATACTGTAAGGTTCCTGGAGCAGCTGCCGTTTCCGCTGACGAAAGCACAAAAAAAGGTCTGGGGCGAGCTCAGAGAAGACATGGGAAGCCCTTATGCCATGAACCGGCTGATCCAGGGGGATGTGGGTTCCGGTAAGACGATTCTGGCAGTGCTGGCATTGCTTATGTGTGCGGCTAACGGCTATCAGGGTGCCCTGATGGCACCGACGGAAGTACTGGCAGTCCAGCATTTTGAGACCATATCCGGCTATGTAAAAGAATACGGTATTGCCTTCCGACCGGTACTTTTGACCGGTTCCATGACGGCTAAGGAGAAACGGGAAGCCTATGCGCAGATTGCTTCCGGAGAAGCCAATCTGATCATAGGGACCCATGCACTGATCCAGGAGAAAGTGGAATATGCTTCCCTGGCACTGGTAGTGACGGATGAACAGCACCGTTTCGGTGTGAGACAACGGGAGACTCTGGCTGCCAAAGGAAAGGAACCCCATGTGTTAGTTATGAGTGCCACCCCGATTCCCAGGACTTTGGCTATTATCCTGTATGGGGATCTGAAGGTTTCCGTTATAGATGAGCTTCCGGCAAACCGATTGCCGATCAAAAACTGTGTCGTAGGTACTTCCTATCGCCCCAAAGCCTATGAATTTATTGCAAAAGAGGTGGCTGCGGGAAGACAGGCATATGTCATCTGTCCCATGGTGGAAGAGGGCGAGTCCGAAGATCTGGAGAATGTGGTGGATTACACGGAGAAGCTCCGGGCAGCTCTGCCGCCTTCCGTGCAGGTGGCCTATCTCCATGGGAAAATGCGCCCGGCGGACAAAAACCGTATCATGGAAAAATTTGCCAATAAAGAGATCGATGTCCTGGTCTCCACTACGGTTATTGAAGTCGGTATCAACGTTCCCAACGCCACGGTAATGATGGTGGAGAATGCGGAGCGATTCGGTCTGGCACAGCTGCACCAGCTGCGGGGACGTGTGGGACGTGGAGAATTCCAGAGTTATTGTATTTTCATCAGTACGTCTGAAGCCAAAGAGACCATGGAGCGTTTGCAGATTCTGAACCATTCCAACGATGGCTTTCATATTGCTTCTGAAGACCTGAAACTGCGAGGTCCCGGAGATATCTTCGGCATCCGGCAGAGCGGTGAATTTGCGTTTGTGCTGGGGGATATTTATACGGATGCCAATGTTTTAAAGGAGGCTTCGGACGCTGTAGAATGGCTCCTTACGACAGATCCGGATCTGACAGGTGACGACAGCCGGACATTAGTGAACTATTTCAGAGAACATACGTCTGCAAATGTTGTTGACTTTCGAACCATCTGACAGTAAAATTACCATTAGGCTCTGTTATACGGTGACAACAAAGCACACCGGAAGAACTACAAACAAAGGGAAGGTAAAGATACCAACATGGCAAAAACAGCAATTGTAACAGACAGCAACAGCGGCATTACCCAGGCAGAGGGAGCACGTCTCGGAATCCATGTGCTGCCCATGCCTTTTATGATCAATGAAGTAACTTATTATGAAGATATTGACCTCACACAGGAACAGTTCTATGAGAAGTTAAAGTCCGGTGCGAATATTTCCACCAGCCAGCCGTCTCCCGACAGTGTTATGGGTCTGTGGGATAAGCTGTTACAGGAATATGATGAGATCGTACACATCCCCATGAGCAGCGGTTTGTCCGGTTCCTGCCAGAGCGCTTTTGTATTTGCCGCAGATTATGACGGTAAGGTTCAGGTCGTGAATAATCAGAGAATCTCCGTAACCCAGCGTCAGTCCGCACTGGATGCCTTACAACTTGCTGCAGCCGGTAAAAACGCGGCAGAGATCAAAGAATTTTTGGAAAATGATAAGTTCAACAGCAGTATCTATATTATGCTGGACACTCTGTATTACCTGAAAAAAGGCGGACGGATTACCCCGGCAGCCGCAGCCATCGGCACCATGCTTCGGTTAAAGCCGGTACTGACCATTCAGGGAGAAAAGCTGGATGCATTTGCAAAAGCTCGAACCACCACGCAGGGCAAGTCTATGATGATCAATGCTATCAAGAAGGACATCAACGAGCGCTTCGGCGGCATGACGGAAGATAAGCATATCTGGATGCAGATCGCTTATACCCACGACAGAGCCGCAGCAGAGCAGTTCCGCACGGAAGTGGAGGCGGAATTCCCCGGCTACGATATCCATATCGACCCGCTGTCCTTAAGTGTTGCCTGTCATATCGGTCCCGGCTCTCTGGCACTGGCATGTTGTAAGAAAATAACCCTTTAGATTTCTTAAGCTCCCGGAAAACATAATGCTCCGGGAGCTTTTTCATACCCAATCCCTTGTATTTTTTGCTTTTCCAAACACAAAATCTATGATATACTTAAGACAATAATGTGTTGAGAAGGAGTTCTATTTCATGGCAAAAGACAATAATTATGACGCCTCGAGTATTACCGTCCTGGAAGGCTTAGAAGCGGTAAGAAAGAGACCCGGAATGTATATCGGCAGTGTCTCCACCAAGGGGCTGAACCACTTAATCTACGAGATCGTAGACAACTCTGTGGACGAGCATCTGGCAGGATACTGCGATACCATAAAAGTAACATTAGAGGCGGACGGTTCCGCCACCGTAGAAGATAACGGACGTGGTATTCCCGTGGGAATGCACGAAAATGGAATCAGCGCGGAGCGTCTGGTATTCACGACCCTGCATGCCGGCGGTAAATTCGACAACTCCGCCTACAAGACCAGCGGTGGTCTGCACGGTGTCGGTTCCTCCGTGGTAAATGCACTTTCCACAAAGCTGACTGTCAGAGTCAAAAGTGGCGGCTGCATTTATGAGGATCGATATGAGAGAGGTATTCCCGTCATGGATCTGGTGGACGGTCTGCTTCCCGTAGTGGGCAAGACCCGAGAGACCGGTACGACCATCAATTTTCTGCCGGATGACACTATCTTTGACAAGACCCGCTTTAAGGAAGATGAAGTTAAGAGCCGTCTTCATGAGACCGCATATCTGAACCCAAAGCTTACGATCATATTCGAAGATAAGAGAAAAGAAGAACCGGAGAAGGTTACCTACCATGAGCCGGAAGGCATCATCGGCTTCATAAAGGACATGAACCGTTCCAAGGAGACCGTGCATGACGTTATTTACTTTTCCGGCGAGAGCGAAGGCATCTCCGTGGAAGTTGCCTTCCAGTATGTCAATGAATTTCACGAAAATGTACTGGGCTTCTGTAATAACATTTACAACTCCGAAGGTGGTACCCACCTCACCGGTTTCAAGACCCAGTTCACAAATGTTATTAATACTTACGCCAGAGAATTAAATATTCTGAAGGAAAAGGATGCGAACTTTACCGGTGCCGATGTCCGGAACGGAATGACGGCAGTGGTATCCATCAAGCATCCGGATCCCCGTTTTGAAGGACAGACCAAGACGAAGTTAGACAACCAGGACGCTGCCAAGGCAGTAGCCAAAGTGACCGGCGAAGAGATCGTAAGATTTTTCGACCGTAATCTGGAGACCTTAAAGAGCATTATCGGCTGCGCGGAAAAGGCTGCCAAGATCCGTAAGACCGAGGAGAAGGCCAAGACCAATATGCTGACCAAGCAGAAATTCTCCTTTGACTCCAACGGCAAACTGGCAAACTGTGAATCCAGAGATCCCTCCAAGTGTGAGATCTTCATCGTAGAGGGTGACTCTGCGGGCGGCAGTGCCAAGACAGCGAGAAACCGTATGTATCAGGCAATCCTGCCTATCCGCGGTAAGATCCTGAACGTGGAGAAAGCCAGCATCGACAAGGTTCTGGCAAATGCGGAGATCAAGACCATGATCAATGCTTTCGGCTGCGGATTTTCCGAGGGCTATGGCAACGATTTCGATATTACCAAATTACGTTATGACAAGATCATCATCATGGCGGATGCCGATGTGGACGGTGCACATATCTCCACCTTGCTGCTGACCTTATTTTACCGCTTCATGCCGGATCTGATCTTCGAAGGTCACGTATACATAGCCATGCCTCCCTTATACAAGGCAATGCCATCCAAGGGAGAAGAAAAATATCTGTATGATGATAAAGCGCTGGAGAAATACCGTAAGACCCATAAGGGTCCCTTTACCTTACAGCGATACAAAGGTCTGGGTGAGATGGATGCCGAACAGCTGTGGGAGACCACACTGGATCCGGAGCGCAGACTGTTAAAATTAGTGGAGATCGAGGATGCCCGCATGGCTTCCGAGATGACCGAGCTTCTCATGGGTACGGATGTACCGCCCAGAAAAGCCTTTATTTATGATCACGCGACAGATGCGGAATTAGATATCTAGCACATCCTATCGCAAGATCCTGAAATGTAATGTCAGAAAGACGAGGACCAGAAATGGACGACAGTAGAATCATAAAAACAGAATACTCCGAGGAGATGCAGAAATCGTTCATTGACTATGCCATGAGCGTTATCATCGCCAGAGCCCTGCCGGATGTCAGAGACGGTCTGAAGCCGGTACAGAGAAGAACCCTCTACGATATGCACGAACTGGGGATCCGCTACGACCGCCCCTACCGTAAAAGTGCCCGTATCGTAGGTGATACCATGGGTAAATATCACCCTCACGGCGACAGTTCCATCTATGAGGCACTGGTAGTCATGAGCCAGGATTTCAAAAAGGGCATGCCCCTGATCGACGGTCATGGCAACTTCGGTAACATCGAAGGAGACGGCGCCGCTGCCATGCGTTATACCGAAGCCAGACTGCAGAAGGTGACCCAGGAAGCTTTCCTGGCGGATCTGGACAAGGACGTGGTAGACTTCGTACCGAACTTCGATGAAACGGAAAAAGAGCCTTCCGTACTGCCGGTAAAGATTCCGAACCTCCTGGTCAACGGATCGGAAGGTATCGCCGTAGGTATGGCTACCAGCATTCCCCCTCACAACCTTGGGGAGGTCATTGATGCAGTAAAAGCTTATATGCTGAATAACGAGATCACGACAAAAGAACTGATGCGTTACCTGAAGGGACCGGATTTTCCTACCGGTGGTATCGTTATCAATAAAGATGAACTGGAAGAGATCTACGAGACCGGAACCGGCAAGATCAAGCTGCGTGGCAAGGTAGAATTCCAGAAGGGAAAAGCCGGCAAGACCAACGTGGTGATCACCGAGATTCCCTATACCATGATCGGTGCCAATATTGCGAAGTTTTTATCCGATGTGGCAGCCCTGTCCGAGACAAAAAAGACCCAGGACATCGTGGATATATCCAACCAGTCCTCCAAAGAAGGCATCCGTATCGTGATTGAATTACGGAAGGATGCAGATCCCGAGAACTTTGTAAATATGCTTTATAAGAAGACCCGTTTAGAAGATACCTTCGGTGTCAATATGCTTGCCATTGCAAACGGCAGACCGGAGACCATGGGCTTAAAGCAGATCATCAAGGCGAATGTGGATTTCCAGTTTGAAGTAGCTACCAGAAAATATACCAATCTGCTTGCCAAAGAGATGGAGCGCAAGGAGATTCAGGAAGGTCTGATCAAGGCCTGCAACGTAATCGATCTTGTCATCGAAATCTTACGTGGTTCCAAGGATCGTGCCATGGCGAAAGCCTGTCTCGTAGAAGGCAAGGTGGACGGCATCAAGTTCAAGTCCAAAGAATCAAAGATCATGGCAGCCCAGCTGATGTTCACCGAGAAGCAGGCGAACGCTATCTTAGAGATGCGTCTGTATAAGTTGATCGGTCTGGAACTGGAAGCTCTGATTAACGAGCACGAAGAGACCATGGCAAATATCTACCGCTACGAAGATATTCTGGACCGCAGAGATTCCATGGCGCAGGTCATCATGAATGAACTGGATGGATTAAAAAAGGAATACAGCCATCCCCGCAAGACTGTTATCGAGAACGGACAGGAAGCGGTCTACAAGGAAAAAGAGCTGGAAGAGATGGATGTGGTATTCCTCATGGATCGTTTCGGCTATGCCAAGACCGTGGACGTCTCCACCTACGAGCGGAATAAAGAAGCCGCAGATGCAGAGAATAAATACATCTTCACCTGTAAAAATACCGGAAGGATCTGTATGTTCACCAATACCGGACAGATGCATACCATCAAGGTGCTGGATCTGCCTTACGGCAAGTTCCGTGACAAGGGCACGCCCATTGACAATGTTAGTAACTTCAGTCAGAAGAACGAGGAGATCATATACATCACCAGCCAGAAGGAACTGAACCTGTGTCAGGTGATCTTCGCCACTGCCCAGTCCATGTTAAAAGTAGTAGACGGCGGGGAATTCGATGTAACCAAGCGTACCGTTGCCGCTACGAAGCTGGCAGAGGGTGACAGCGTAGTCAGCGTTGCAGCCCTGACCGATCAGCGGAACATCGTATTGCAGACCAGAGGAGGATTTTTCCTGCGCTTCGCCATCGATGAGATTCCTGAGAAAAAGAAAGGTGCCATCGGTGTCCGCGGCATGAAACTGGCTGACAAGGATGTGGTGGAAAATGTATATTATACTAAAAATGCGGTAGAGACCACCATTGAATACAAGGGCAAGGAGCTTATCCTGAATAATTTGAAACTCGGCAAACGCGACAGCAAGGGCACCAAAGTCAGAGTATAACTTTTCAGCAGGATAATTCAGAGAATAATTAAAAAATAATTAAAAAATAATTATAGAAACAGGAGTAATCATATGAGAGTCATTGCGGGAACTGCAAGAAGTCTGCCCCTTAAGACTCCGGAAGGAATGGATACCAGACCCACCACCGACCGGATCAAGGAAACCCTTTTTAATATGCTGCAGACCTATATCCCGAACTGCGTGTTCGTGGATATTTTCAGTGGCAGCGGCGGCATCGGTATCGAGGCATTGAGCCGTGGCGCCAGAAAAGCTTATTTTATTGAAAATGCCCCGAAAGCATTAGCATGTATCGAGGACAATCTGGCATTTACGAAAATGAAGGACCGTGCTATAGTATTAAAACAAGATGCCTGTGCAGGACTGACAGGTATCTATGAAAAGCACGTGGACGTGATCTTCATGGATCCTCCCTACGACCAGGAGCAGGAGCGCAGAGTGTTAGAACAGCTGCACTATGCAAAATATGTCTCCGAGGAGACCCTGATCCTCGTAGAAGCTTCTCTGCACACCGATTTTTCCTATGCGGAAAATCTGGGATTTGAAGTGATCCGTGAGAAAAAATACAAAACCAACAAGCATGTGTTTCTTCGCCGGAAGTAACACTGAAAGGTGTGATTTTTATGAAAAAAGCTGTTTACACCGGAAGCTTTGACCCCGTCACCAACGGGCATATGGATATCATAAGGCGGGCATCCGAAATATTTGATGTTCTGATCGTCAGTGTTTTGAATAATAAAGAAAAGACCCCGTTGTTTTCTGTAGAAGAACGTGTTAAGATACTAGAAGAAGCCACAAAAGATCTGCCAAATGTGCAGATTGACAGCTTTAGCGGTCTGTTGGTGGATTATGCCAGAGAAAAGGATCTGCATGTTATCGTAAGAGGCTTACGGGCCATTACGGATTTTGAGTATGAACTGCAGATGGCACAGACGAACCGGATGTTATCCCATGGGAAAATCGACACGGTATTTCTGACCACCAGCCTGGAATACGCATATCTCAGTTCTTCCGCAATCAAACAGATTGCCAGCTTTGACGGAGATATTACCCCTTGTGTTCCGGATTTTGTAGCGGATTTGATTTATGACAAATTTCGTCAGAAAAAACTTTCAGAGAATAGTGATGTGTAAATAAGGAGAGTTTCATGAGCAGCAGAATCGAACAGGTAATTGATGAAATAGAAGAATACATTGAAAGTTGTAAGCCGAAGTTCATGTCCAGCACCGAGATCATCGTCAATAAGGATGAGATTGATGAGTTGTTGCGGGAACTGCGCATGAAGACTCCGGATGAGATCAAGCGTTACCAGAAAATCATCAGCAATAAGGAAGCTATCTTAAACGATGCCAAAGCCAAGGCAGAAGCTCTGATCAATGAAGCCACGGTGCATACCAACGAGTTGATCAACGAGCATGAGATCATGCAGCAGGCATATGCCCAGGCGAATGAAGTCGTTACCATGGCAAGCAAACAGGCGCAGGAGATTTTAGATAATGCCACCATTGAGGCCAACAATGTAAAATCCGCTGCCATGCAGTATATGGACGACATGCTGGCACATCTGGAGAATATTATTGCTTCCTCCACCCAGCAGGCAAGTGCGAACTATGATGCTCTGATCGGCAACCTGAACCAGTATCGTGATATTATCCAGTCCAACCGCAGTGAGCTTCATCCGGTGGATGAGGATCTGGAGGATGTGGATGTTCCCGCAGGCGGAACTGACAATCTCGATGTCATGTAATCATATAATTAATCATAAGAAACCAGTTTTCTGTAGAAAGCTGGTTTTTTAAAAATAAAGGAAGCAAGAGAATGAAAGTAAGTAACATACAAAAAGGGCTGTTAGTCAGGACAATGATCTGTGCGGTCAGTCTTGCTGCAGCCTGTTTTTTTGAAACTTCCCTGAACGTTCAGGCTGCGCCCAGAGCACAGGAGACGGGAGAGAGGGTCACTATTGTCATCGATCCCGGACACGGCGGCGACAACGAAGGAACCCTGGAAGGAATTGCAAAAGAGAAGGAAATGACCATGGTGACCGCCCTTGCCATGTACGAGGAACTGACAAAATACGATAATGTGGATGTCTACCTGACTCATACCGAGGATGTATCCATATCATTAGCAGACCGGGCACAGTTTGCCGCGGAACGGAATGCGGATTTTCTGTTCAGTATTCATTATAATGCTTCCGTGGATCATGATCTGTTCGGTTCCGAGGTATGGATCTCTTCCGTGCAGCCCTATAATGCCTACGGTTACCAGTTCGGCTGGGAACAGATGCAGCAGATGAAGGACATGGGGTTGTTCTTACGTGGAGTGAAGACGAAGCTTAAGGATAACGGAGATGATTATTACGGAATCATAAGAGAAAGCACTGCCAGAGGTATTCCCTCCGCCATCATTGAGCACTGCCATGTAGATGAGGGCAGGGATATTCCGTATTGCCAGACAGAAGAAGACTGGAAACGGTTCGGCAGAGAGGATGCGCTGTCCGTTGCAAAATACTTCGGATTGTCCAGTGCAAGCCTGGGTGTTGATTACAGTGCTGATGCAGATGCGCTTCCCGAAGTCTCCCTGCAGTCTATTCTGCCCGCCACCATACGGGATAAGACGGAACCGGATATCTGCCTGCTGTCACTGCAGAATGCGGATTATGATACCGGTGAGGTTACTTTGGAAGTCACGGGAATGGATTATGACTGTCCCATGATGTATTATGATTACAGTACCGATGGCGGCAGAACATATTCCGAACTGCTCCCCTGGCCGGATCTGGATATCATGGCGGGGACTTATCCCGACACCTTTACCTTTTCCCTTACCTTTACAAAGGGCGAACAGCCGGTGATCACAGTCCGCGGATACAATCAGGCGGATCTGTTTACCGAGAGTACCCCCATCACCTTTGATAAGCCGTTTGTTGATCAGGAAAAGGCGGCAAAAGAAGCGTTGGAAGCAAGTCTCGCGGCAGAAGAAGCCGCTTCCCGGGCAGATGCTTCAAAAGACGGTACTTCCGATTCCGTAATTACCATGGCGGATGCCGCGGGGAATAACGGCATATTCCTAAGTTCGGATGAGAAAAATTCGGTGAATTTCGGTGTATTTCTGATCATTTGCGGAATCCTGGTCACTCTGCTTCTTGTGGTATTTCTGCTATATCAGATCCAGCTAAGCAGACATAAGAAACGCAGACGAAAAAATCAGAGCAGAAATGTATCCGGAGACAGAAGCCACCATCCCAGGTAATACAGCGCGGTAAGCAGTGTCAGAACCAACTTATGAAAAATGTATTTTTTCAGGGAAAGCCCCGTATTCCGGATGCAACCGGCTGTCTGGGCAATACAGCTTAAGCCTCCAAACGGCAGTAAGAGTAAGGTATATAACGGATATTTGTCCTCTAACAGCTGCAGCCCTCCGGTGATCTCCGAAAGCGGTGCAAGAAGATGACTTTGGGGCAGGAAAAGCCTTGGCAACAGGTTCAGCAGATTGAAAAAGATCATATATCCGCCAAGCTGCAGAATACTTAGCCCCGCGGCATTCTCCGCATCGTCCAGAGCATCCGGCAGGGATGTCCTGACAGAAGAACGGGTTACCTGCTGCGGATCTTTGGCATCCTGTAAGCGTGTGCGATAGACCGTGTATCTCAGGAACAGTCCGTAGATAACAGGGATGCCGTACATCCCCATAAGGTAGGGCAGCTTAAGCGTCCGGTGCAACAGAGGCAGCACAAATCCCAAAAAGTACACCGGACCGAAATTATTGCAAAATGCCAGAAGATATTGTCCTTCCGATACCGAAAGTTCCTGCCGGTTACGAAACTCCGATGTCGTGCGTGCACCCATGGGAAAACCACATAAAAAGCCCATAAGTATCGTATAAACCGCGGCATCGGATATCCGGAACAGTTTACCGAAAAAAGGTCTTATGGGACGTATGAGACTTTCTACCAGCCCCATGCGGATCAGCGTTCCCGACAGAACCATAAACGGGAAAAGCACCGGAACCATTTTTTCATACCAGAGTCGCAGTCCCAGGGCTGCATAGGCAAGACTTAAGGACGAGTTCGTCAGCATACAGAAAGTCAGAAATACAAAGAAAAAAACGCCCAATATTTTTTTCATGGAGGTTCCTGTTAAGAGGTTTGTATACTATATGCCGAAATGAAATAAATAGAAATAAATGAGGATGGAAAGTGAAAAGCCCATGCGTTTGGATAAATTTTTATGTGAAAATAATATAGGTACCAGGAGCCAGGTAAAGGATGCAGTTCGAAAAGGGATGGTAACGATCAACGGCACGGTTGCCAAAAAACCGGAAGAAAAAATAGATGAAACTAAAGACATCATCGCCTTCCGGGGGAAGGAACTGCAGTATCAAAAATATGTATACTATATGCTGCATAAGCCGGAGGGTGTGGTCTCCGCCACCAATGACAATACGGCACCTACCGTTTTAGAACTGCTTCCTGCGCAGTACAGAAAGGATTTGTTCCCGGTAGGAAGACTGGATAAGGATACCACGGGGCTTTTGCTCTTAACCAACGACGGTGCCCTGGCTCATGATCTGCTGTCACCGAAAAAACATGTGGATAAGACTTATCTGGTGCAGCCGGAACATCCTCTCTCAGAGGAAGATATCCACCGGCTGGAAGAGGGGCTTGATATCGGGGATGACAAACCGACTGCCCCTGCAAAAGCGAAGATTACTCCGGGCGGGAACCTGCTGCTTACGATTCACGAAGGCAGATTTCATCAGGTCAAAAGAATGTTACAGGCAGTAGGCAATCAGGTATGCACATTGGAGCGTGTATCCTTCGGACCGCTGTCCCTGGATCCCTCCCTTCCGAGAGGAGCCTGCCGCGCCCTGACAGAAGAAGAGATCTGCGCACTGGTCAACACACAGAATCAGAAGAAATAAGCTACAAAAGGAGTTAATTTTATATGCAACTGAAAAGAATGTTTTCCACAGATGATTTTAAAGGAACCAGAGGGTATCTTCGTACCCAGAAAAATTATGAGATTTTAAGAACCGTACTTTATTTTGCTGTCTCTCTGGCACTGTTTATCGCCGGCTGGGTCAGCACCGGAAGCAGAGAAAATCTGTTAACCATCGTGGCGGTACTGGGATGTCTTCCGGCATGTAAAAGTCTGGTGGAGGCGATCATGTTTCTGCGTTACAAGGGCTGTGATGAGAGGGATGCCGCTCAGATTGCAGCGCATACAAAGGGACTTACCGGGCTCTACGATTGTGTATTTACTTCTTATGAGAAGAATTTCTGTATTCATCATCTGACGGTCTGCGGCAATACCCTCTGCGGCTATACTGCGGATCCGAAGTTCGAGGAGCAGGCTTTTTACAAACACATTCAGGGTATTCTGAAAAAAGACAATTACAGAGAAACTTCTGTGAAAATATTTAACGATCTGGATAAATACTTAAAACGCTGCGAACAGTTAAAGGAACTGCCTCCGCAGCCGGAACTGACTGCCGGAATCTGCCAGACTTTAAAAAGTGTCTCTTTATAGGAGGGGAACAAACAGATGCAGCTGCTTACCATCGGTAAAAACCAGGCGGGGCAACGCCTGGATAAATATTTAAAAAAGGTTCTGCCCAATGCGGGGACAGGATTCCTCTATAAGATGTTGCGCAAGAAAAATATTACTCTGAATGGGAAAAAGGCGGAAGGAAAGGAAATCCTGACCCAGGGTGATGAGATCCGGTGCTTTTTCTCGGAGGAGACCTATGCCTCCATGTCCGGGCAGCAGAATACCGAAGATGTGTCTGCCTACCGCAGAGCCTATGCGCGTCTGAAAGATATCTGCATCATTTATGAAGATGAAGACATTCTGCTATTGAATAAGCCTGCCGGGATCCTGACGCAGAAAGCGAAACCGGAAGACCTTTCCCTGAACGAATGGCTCATCGGTCATCTGCTGGAGACCGGGGCTATAAAAGAAGCGGATCTTGCCACGTTCCATCCTTCGGTCTGCAATCGTCTCGACCGCAATACCAGCGGCATCGTATTATGCGGCAAAACTTTGGCAGGATCCCAGGACTTAAGCCGCATCATCAAGGATCGTTCGGTTCGAAAATACTATCAGACGATCTGCAAAGGCAAGATCTTACAGGAAAGCACTTTGGAAGGCTATCTGTCCAAGGATGAGCGCACCAATACTGTGCAGGTCTATACGGAGAAGCCGGAAAACATGGAAGAGGCTTCCTATATTCAGACGATCTATACTCCGGAAGCCGTGGCGGGAGACTATACCCTGTTAACCGTGAAACTGGTCACCGGTAAAACCCATCAGATCCGTGCCCATCTGGCGAGCACCGGACACCCGTTACTCGGCGATACGAAATACGGGGATCCCAAGTTGAACCGCAAAATGCAGTCGGATTTTTCCCTGCATCACCAGCTTCTGCATGCCGGAAAGGTCTGTTTCCCGGAGGGAGAAGAGGGCGCACTTGCAAAGGTAAGCGGCAGAACCTTCATAGCTCCGCTTCCCGGTAAATTTGCTATGATCTTACAGGCACTGAATCTGATGCCGGATACTGCCTGCTAGAAAGGATACACGAAAATGGCTACATGGAACACCCGCGGACTCCGCGGATCCACACTGGAGGATATGGTCAACCGTACCAATGAAAAATACGCGGAAGCAGGACTTGCCCTGATTCAGAAAATTCCCACCCCCATCACTCCGGTAAAAATGGATAAGGAGAGCCGCCAGATCACGCTGGCTTTCTTCGAACAGAAGAGTACCGTCGATTATATCGGTGCAGTACAGGGTATTCCGGTTTGCTTTGATGCCAAAGAATGTGCGGCGGACACCTTTTCCCTGCAAAATATTCATCCCCATCAGGTGGAGTTCATGCGGCAGTTTGAAAAACAGGGTGGCATTGCTTTTTTCCTGATTTTTTACAGCCACAAGGATCTGCTGTATTATCTGCCCTACGAGATGCTACGCTTTTTCTGGGACAGGGCGCAGGAGGGCGGCAGGAAGAGCTTCCGGTTCGAGGAACTGAATCCGGAATATATTATTCCGAAGCATCAGGGGATTCTGGTTCCCTATCTGGATATTCTGAAAAAGGACCTGGAAGACAGAGAAGACTGATTTACGAGAATAATTTCGGGAAGAATTCCTTGACAGCTTTAAAGTCACCGGGTATACTACAAATAGTTTTACATGCTACTATGATAATATGTTAGCACGTTAATGTATTAAAGTATATGAATTGAGGATGCGCTATGAATAACAGATTATTACATACGCCGGAAGGTGTCCGGGACATTTACGGAAAAGAATATGCCAGGAAACTGGCAGTAGAACAGAAACTGCAGAGTGCGATCCATTGCTTCGGATATGAAGATATCCAGACACCCGGCATTGAGTTTTTCGATGTTTTCTCTAAAGAGATCGGAACCACACCCAGCAAGGAACTGTACAAGTTTTTTGACAAAGAAGGAAATACGCTGGTGCTGCGTCCGGACTTTACCCCGTCCATTGCCCGTTGTGCCGCAAAATATTTCATGGAGGAGAAGGTACCGCTTCGTTTCAGCTACAATGGTAATACCTTCACCAATACATCAAATCTGCAGGGTAAATTAAAAGAAGTGACCCAGATGGGTGCAGAACTCATCGGCGATCCTTCCGTGGAGGCGGATGCGGAAGTTATCAGCATGGTCATTGAAGCACTGAAGAGCGCAGGGCTGACGAGATTCCAGGTGACCATCGGTGAAGTGGATTATTTCCGTGGTCTCTGTGAAGAAGCCGGTCTGGACGAAGAGACGGAGAAGGAATTAAGATCCTGCATCTCCGGTAAGAATTTTTTCGCTGCGCAGGAGCTTTTAGAACAGAAGCAGATTCCGGAGCCTTATCACAGCATTTTATTAAAGCTTGCCGATATGTTCGAGGACATGGAATCCCTGGAGAATGCCAGAGCACTGGTGAAAAATGAAAGATCCCTAAAGGCGATCGCAAGACTGGAAAAATTAAAAGAACGGTTAGAGCAGTACGGTGTGGCGGAATACATTTCCTTTGATCTCGGAATGCTCAGCAAATACCAGTATTATACCGGTGTTGTCTTCAAGGCATATACCTATGGCATCGGAGATGCGGTAGTAAAGGGCGGCCGCTATGATAATCTGCTCCGGAAATTCGGCAAGGATGCGGCAGCAATCGGCTTCGTTATCGTCATTGATGATCTGCTGGAGGCACTGTCCCGTCAGAAAGTCGATATTGCGATTCCTGCTTCCTGCAGGGTATTGTACTACAGTGTGGGAGATGAAGCGGACTATCAGGCAAAGCTTGCCGAAGCCATGAAGTTAAGAAAAGAGGGAATCCCCACCGTGCTTTCTCCGGAAAATAAAGCAGCTGAGGAGGTAAGGCAGTAATGAGTGAAGAAAGATATCTTACCTTTGCCCTGGGCAAGGGCAGACTTGCGAAAAAAACGCTGGAACTTTTTGAGAAGATCGGTATTACCTGTGAAGAGATGAAAGACAAGGATACCAGAAAGTTGATCTTCGTCAACGAAGAATATAAACTCCGGTTTTTCCTGGCAAAAGGCCCCGATGTTCCCACCTATGTAGAGTATGGTGCTGCGGATATCGGTGTCGTCGGCAAGGATACGATCTTGGAAGAGAACCGTAATGTCTACGAAGTACTGGATCTAGGCTTTGGCAAATGTCGGATGTGCGTCTGCGGTCCTGCCTCCGCCAGAGAGCTGTTAAAGCACCATGAGCGGATCCGGGTAGCAAGTAAATATCCCAATATCGCCAGAGAATATTTTTACAATAAAAAGCATCAGACCGTGGACATCATCAAATTAAACGGGTCCGTGGAGTTAGGTCCCCTGGTGGAGTTGTCCGATGTCATCGTGGATATCGTGGAGACCGGATCTACTTTAAAAGAAAACGGATTAGAGGTCTTAGAAGAGGTGTGTCCGCTGTCTGCCCGCATGATCGTCAATCCGGTGAGCATGCAGATGGAAGCCGACAGAATCCGCAAGTTAGTAGGTGCCATCCGGAAGCAGTTAAACGAACAGGCATAAAATAACAAAAAGGGAGAGTACAGATATGAGAATCGTAGCATTGGATAAAGAATCAAAGCAAAGTATTTTAAACGACCTTTTAAAAAGAAGCCCGAATAATTATTCCCAGTACGAGAGTACCGTGAATCAGATCATTGAAAAGGTACGTTCCGAGGGAGATCAGGCATTATTTGATTATACGTTACAGTTCGATAAGTTTGCATTGACCGCAGAGAATATCCGCGTGACAAAAGAGGAAATCGCCGAAGCCTATGCGCAGATGGATGAGAACCTGATCGATGTGGTCCGGCAGTCCGCGGAAAATATCCGTGCCTTTCATCAGAAGCAGCTGCGCAACAGCTGGTTCGATGCAAAGCCCGACGGTACGATCTTAGGCATGAAGATCACCGCCATCGAGAGAGCCGGTGTCTATGTTCCCGGCGGTAAAGCCGCTTATCCCTCCAGCGTATTGATGAACGTAATTCCCGCCAAGGTAGCGGGGGTGGATGAGATCATTATGACCACCCCTCCCGGAAAAAACGGTAATGTCAATCCCGGCACCTTAGTAGCTGCAGATATCGCCGGTGTGGATACCATTTATAAAGTAGGCGGTGCCCAGGCAATCGCAGCCATGGCATTCGGCACCGAGTCTGTACCCAAGGTCGACAAGATCACCGGACCCGGCAATATCTTCGTAGCTCTTGCGAAAAAGGCAGTCTACGGCTATGTGAGCATTGATTCCATCGCGGGTCCCAGTGAGATCCTGGTACTGGCGGATGAGACCGCGACTCCCAGATACGTTGCTGCAGATCTGCTGTCCCAGGCAGAGCATGATGAGCTGGCAAGTGCCATCCTGATCACGACTTCTAAGGAGCTTGCCGAGAAAGTATCCGAGGAAGTGGACGGTTTTGTCAAAGTCCTGGAGCGTGCTCCCATTATTCAGAAGTCTTTGGACAATTACGGCTACATTCTGCTGGCTGACAATATGGAAGATGCCATTGACGCTGCTAATGCCATTGCTTCCGAGCACTTAGAGATCATTACGAAGAATCCGTTTGATACCATGATCCGTATCCGCAATGCCGGTGCAATTTTCTTAGGAGAGTATGCTTCCGAGCCGTTAGGTGACTATTTTGCAGGTCCGAACCACATCCTGCCTACCAACGGTACCGCAAGGTTTTTCTCCCCGGTAAATGTAGATGATTTCATCAAGAAAACCAGCATCATCTCTTATTCCAGACAGGCTCTGGAAAAGGTACACAATCAGATTGAGACCTTTGCCAAAAGTGAAGGCTTGACCGCACACGCAAACAGTATTAAAGTGAGATTTGAAGACTAGGAGACATTATGGAACGAAAAGCATCTGTGACCCGAACAACAAAGGAGACCGATATTGCCATCACTTTGACTCTGGACGGCAGTGGAAAAGCAGACCTGTCTACCGGCATCGGATTTTTTGATCATATGCTGGACGGCTTTGCAAGACATGGATTTTTTGACCTGGATTGCAAGGTGAAGGGCGACCTGCAGGTGGATGGACACCACACGGTGGAGGATACCGGCATTGTCTTAGGCGAAGCCATCAAAAAAGCAGTGGGAGATAAAAAGGGTATCAACCGTTACGGTTATTTTATCCTGCCCATGGATGAAGTGCTTGCACTGTGTGCTGTTGACTTAAGCGGCAGACCTTATCTTAATTTTGAATGTGAATTCACCGTACCGAAGGTAGGAGAACTGGATACCGAACTGGTGAAAGAATTTTTCTATGCCGTGTCCTACAGCGCCGGTATGAACTTACATATCAAGATGCTGTCCGCTGGCAACAATCACCACATGATCGAGGCCATGTTCAAGGCATTTGCCAAGGCACTGGACCAGGCGGTTTCCTATAATCCGAAGGTAACGGATGTCTTAAGTACCAAAGGAAGCCTGTAAGAAAATACGTGCCTGCGGTTCAGACCCTGCAGGTAAAGAAAGACGCGAGGATTACTATGATCATCAAGAAATTTGTTCCCTGTATATATTTATATCACGAGCATGCAGTGCGGAACCTTACGGATACCACCATCGTGGATACCGATCCCGTCCGTCTGGCAGATTATTACTGCGAGCACAATGCGGATGAACTGATCATCTTCGATATGTCCGAAGGGGATGCAGAGCATGAGGCGGCGTTAGATATCATCAAGGAGATCTGTGCCAAAGCGGAAGTGGATGTCATCGGTGCCGGGAATGTCAAGCGCATGGAAGACATTAAGAAATTACTTTATGCCGGATGTAAAAAGGCAGTTCTCGACTATGAGAAAGAAAGTAATATTGAGATCACGGAAGAGGTCTCCCTGAAATTCGGCAAGGATAAGATACTGATCTCTTACAATGATCCCGCTGTGCTGGAATTACATAAGGAAAGCATCGAAAAGTATATCTCTGCCATGATCCTGATGAATCCTCACCAGATCCGGGAGACACAGAGTATTCTGTCTCTGCCCTTTTTCGTGCAGATTAATCAGGTAGCACTGAACAAGCTGTTGGAGATCTTCGCATATGAAAATGTATGCGGCGTCACCGGCAATACCATCAACGATAATGTAAAAGAGATCGTTGCCCTGAAGGATCTGTGCCGGGAAAATGATATTCCCATCGAATCCTTCCAGGCTGCTTACAAGTGGGAAGATTTCAAGAAAAACAGTGACGGCATGGTGCCTGTTATCGTGCAGGATTACCGTACCCAGGAAGTACTGATGATGGCTTATATGAATGAGGAAGCTTACGAACAGACTCTGAAACTGGGCAAAATGACTTACTACAGCAGAAGCCGTCAGGAATTGTGGCTGAAGGGCTTAACCAGCGGTCATTACCAGTACGTAAAGGAACTGGTGGCAGACTGTGATATGGACACGATCCTTGCAAAAGTATCCCAGGTGGGTGCAGCCTGCCATACCGGAAGCAGAAGCTGCTTCTTCAACGAGATCACGAAAAAAGATTATGAGGAGAGCAACAATCCCTTACAGGTATTTGAGGAAGTCTTCGACGTAATCAAGGACCGTAAGGTACACCCCAAGGAAGGTTCTTATACCAATTACCTGTTCGATAAGGGAATCGACAAGATCCTTAAGAAACTGGGTGAGGAGGCGACGGAGATCGTGATTGCCGCGAAAAATCCCAACCCCAATGAGGTCAAGTATGAGATCAGTGATTTCCTGTATCATATGATGGTACTGATGGCAGAAAAAGACGTCACCTGGGAAGAGATCACTACAGAGCTTGCGAACCGTTAACCGCGGTTTCCACCCAGGTCTCCAGATAAGTGGTGTAATCTACATCGGCGATATACCAAAGCACTTGATCCATGGAGAGTCCGGCGAAGCTTTTCCCGTTTTGATCCAGTAACAGAATCGTTAAAAACAATACCCCCGCCAGAGCAAGACGGATCCGGAACGTACCGCTGTCATTTGATGCGTCGTTCGAGGGATCTTCCTGCTCTGGTTTTATTTGTGTCTGTCTGCGCATCTGCTGTAATATTTCTTCCTGATTTCTGTAATCCTGATTTTCCATGCTAATCCCCGTGCCTTTCCGTAACCTGCAAACTTTGGGCCGCAGGCACAAATTTGAGTGTGAAAAATTTATTTTTCACACTATTCTCCTTTGCAGTTCATATTTATGTGCCGTTTGGGACTGGCAGAACTACTTTTTTTAAGGTATAATTAAACTTATTCAGAACCGTGTAAGAGGCTTTTTTTGTGAAATGAAGTTCTGAATAGTTTAAATATTTTAGGAGAGCGTATGGCAGAACAGACAGGAAAAGACTTAGCGGATAAGATACAGAATAATATTCAGAAAGTACTGGTGGGAAAGGAGCAGGTGACAGAACTTCTCCTGACCGCACTTTTTGCCGACGGACATGTCCTCTTAGAGGATGTCCCCGGTACGGGCAAGACAAAGCTTGCCAAAGCCCTGGCAAGATCCATCAGTGCCGATTTTCGCAGAGTACAGTTTACCCCGGATCTGTTACCGGGAGACATTACCGGTATCAATGTCTATGACAGACAGAAAAATGAGTTCACCCTGCGCAAGGGTCCGGTGTTCACCAATATTTTACTGGCGGATGAATTGAACCGTGCCACGCCCAGGACCCAGGCGGGACTGTTGGAATGTATGGAAGAACGCCAGGTGACTATCGACGGTGTCTCCTATACACCGGGAGAGCCGTTTTTTGTTATTGCCACGGAGAATCCTATCGAAAGTGCCGGAGTATTTCCGCTGCCGGAGGCACAGTTGGACCGTTTCCTCATGAAATTATCCATGCAGCTTCCGGACAGAGAGGAAGAGCTTCGGATTTTGGAACTGTATATGGAGAAAGATCCGCTGCTTACTTTAACACCGGTAGTTACACTGGACGAGCTGTTATCTGCCAGGGCGGAAGCCGCGAAAGTATTTGTCCACCCCTGCATCCGGGAATATATGGTACAGATCGTGGAAGCCACGAGAAACGCCGACGGTATTTTGGCAGGAGTAAGCCCCCGAGGCACCTTAGGTCTGTTACGCTGCGTAAAGGCTTATGCTTATCTGCAGGGACGTAACTTTTGTCTGCCTGATGATGTCCGCACCCTGGTGGTTCCGGTACTTGCTCACAGACTGGTGTGCGGCATGGGGACTGCTGCAGGTTCTGCAGCCGGCAGAATGGAAGCGATTCTGTCCTCCATCCCCGTACCCACGGAAAGGTTCGAGCCATGATACAGCTGCTGGGAATTCTGGTTGTCGCAGTACTTTTGTATCTGGGACAGAAGACCGTATATCAGAAAATATGGCATAAGAACTTAAGAGTCCGCCTGGCTTTTCAGGAACAGGGCATCTGGGAGGGACAGGAAAGCACCCTGTCGGAGATAATTGAAAATCAGAAAAAACTTCCGCTCACCATGCTGAAGGTCAAGTTCCAGACCGACAGGCATCTGGTGTTTGCCGATACCAAGGGCTCCCGCACCACGGATAAGTTTTACCGCAATGATATTTTCCAGATTGGACGCATGGAGAAGGTGACCAGAAAATTACACTTTACCGCCGCCAGGAGAGGCTATTACACCATCCGGGAAGCGGATCTCGTGGCATCGGATCTGTTCCTGACCGCACAGTATACGGCGGTCACCACCATTGATCAGTGCAGTCTCTATGTCTATCCGAAGCCCTTTTCCCATCCGGAATTTAAACAGTCCTTAAAGCAGTTAAACGGAGAAGTGCTGGCGAAGAGGCATCTGCTGGAAGATCCCTTTGAATACCGTGGCATCCGGGAGTACCAGCCCCAGGATGATCTAAGAAGCATTAACTGGAAAGTAACCGCCCGTACCGGGGATTTTAAGGTCAATCATAAGAATTATACCGCGGAAAAAGCTGTCCGTATTTTTATTAATCTGGAAGATACCGGAATTTTGAAAAAAGAAGACTGTGTGGAAGCCAGTTTACAGATTGCCACAGCACTTTTGCTTCTGTTTCTGGAACAGGGGATGCAGGTGGCAGTGTATTGCAACGGTGTGGATGTGATCCATAAAGATCCCTGCATTTTAGAGGCTGGCGGCGGTGTCAGACAGCGGGAAGCCGTACTGCGGGCTTTTGCCAGGATCGATACATCGCAGCCCGTTCTTTCTTTTACGGAACTGTTCGGATCCAGGCTCAACGAGACTGCCGGTTCTCTCTATACCTGCATCGTTTCGCCAAATGCGTATGAGGATTTTGCTGAGCTGATCCGGAGATATCATGCACTGCATCCGGATATGAAATGGTTCCTGCCCTATTCTGAGGCAGTGCCTCCGGAGACAGAAGAGGGCCTGAAATCCATGATTACTTTTATTTCTCTGAGAGAAATTTCCCTGCGGGAAGGAAGCGTCTGAAAGTGAAAGAATTATTGACGGATTTATTAAATCAATTATGTTTTTATCCTTTTGCCATGACCGCGGCGACACTGCTGGCTGCCCTGGAACCGCAGAAGCGCCCTTCCATGGTGGTATGGATGTTGTTGTCGTTACTTTATGTTTTTCTGTATTACGTGAGAAAACGTTGTAAGCACCTGCCGGTACTTTTATTGTTTCATGGACTGGCGGTGGTAGTTTTGTATGCGCTGCCTGCAGAGAATGGTGTGAACCGCGGGGTAAGATTTCTGGTAGGAATCGGCTTTGTGATCTATTCCCTCCACCTGCGTTTTCAGACGGAGGATTTCGAGTCGGATCCGCTGCCTCTGCCGTTAGTTTTCGGAATTTCCTTTTTCTGCCTGTTTTTGCAGCATTATCAGGGAGACACTGCCTGGGATCTTTATTATAGGCTGAGTCTGATCCTGGTCTTTTTGCTGTATGCCGTGATTTTATTTTTACAGTCCTATGAGGATTTCCTTGTCGTGAACCGCTTAAGCACCGGCAGAATCCCGTTCCGGGAGATCTTCCGTTCGGGACTTCACAGTACAGCAGCTTTTGTACTGTTTTCCGGAATAATACTGATCCTGGTATCGCAGTTTGCCTGGCTGAAACCGTTCTTACAGGTATTACGTAAAGGTCTGCTTACAGTGCTCCGCTTTCTGTTCGAACTGCTGCCTACAGCCACCACGGAACCGGAAATTATCATCGAACAGAGCGCAGGCAGTGGCGAAATGCCACTCTTAGAGAGTGAAGATCCTTTTATTCTGTGGGTGATTCTGGAATATATTGCCATCATTGCGCTTCTGATCGCCGCCGTGTATTTCCTGTACCGCGGTATCCGCAGGTTTGTGGCATTTTTGCAGGAAAAATGGCAGTTTTCAGAGATATCCGGGGAAGAGACTACACCGGAGAACGCAGACAAGAGAGAACGTCTGGAAGATACCGGCAGGCGAAATGCACCTTCCGGTCGGAAAAAGTTGGTCTTTTTACTCCATCCGGACGCCGCGCAGAAGATCCGCCGCCTGTATCAGAAAAAAATAAGTACCTGTGGGCTTGCAAAAGAACGCATCCCATTTTATACTGCTAGAGATGCGCAAAAAAATCTCGGTATTACGGGAATGGCGGAAATCTATGAAAAAGCCCGCTATTCCGGGATCCCCTGTACAGAGGAAGATGTCCGTCTGATGAAAAATAAATTGAGGTAAGTATAGATTATGAATGAGAAATTAGCGTTAAGCGATGATATTCTGATGAAGATCGAGAAGCCCGCCCGTTACATCGGCAACGAAGTAAATGCGGTGGTGAAGGATTTAAATGATATTGATGTCCGTTTTTGTATGTGTTTCCCGGATGTCTACGAAATCGGTATGTCCCACTTAGGGATTCAGATCCTGTATGGCATGCTCAACTCCTGGGAGGATGTATGGTGTGAGAGAGTGTATTCTCCCTGGGTGGATCTGGACGCCATTATGCGTAAGGAACATATCCCCTTGTTTGCCCTGGAGAGTCAGGATCCGGTGAAAGATTTTGATTTCTTAGGAATCACCATCCAGTACGAGATGTGTTATACGAATATTTTGCAGGTCCTGGATCTGGCACAGATTCCACTGCTTGCGGCAGAACGGGAAGATGACTGTCCCATCGTCATTGGTGGCGGTCCCTGCACCTATAATCCGGAGCCTATCGCAGACTTTTTTGATATTTTCTATATCGGAGAGGGCGAGACCCAGTACCGGCCGTTAATCGATCTGTATAAAAAATGCAGAGCAGAAAAGACCGGCAGAGAGGAATTTTTACGTCAGGCAGCAAAGCTCCCAGGCATGTATGTCCCCCGGTTCTATGAGACCACCTACCACGAAGACGGTACCATCGCCTCCTTCCTGCCTACGGAGGAAGGGATTCCCGCCACGATCCGCAAGGAACTGGTGACGGATATGACTGACAGCTTTTATCCCATGAAGCCCGTGGTGCCTTATATTAAGGTCACCCAGGACAGAGTGGTCTTAGAGATCCAGCGAGGCTGTATCCGAGGCTGCCGTTTCTGCCAGGCGGGACAGCTGTACCGTCCGGTCAGAGAGCGTGACGTGGAAGTATTAAAAAAATACGCTATGGAGATGCTGAAAAACACCGGTCATGAGGAGATCTCCTTAAGCTCCTTAAGCTCCAGTGATTACAGCAAGCTGCCGGAGCTGATCGATTTCCTGATTGAAGAATGCGACAAGCGGCATATTAATATCTCCCTGCCTTCTCTTCGTATCGACGCCTTTTCGCTGGATGTCATGAGCAAGGTGCAGGATGTGAGGAAATCCAGCCTGACCTTTGCCCCGGAGGCAGGAAGCCAGAGACTGCGGGATGTTATCAACAAGGGACTGACGGAGGAAGTGATCTTGCATGGTTCCGCATTAGCCTTCGAGGGCGGTTGGACAAGAGTAAAGCTGTATTTCATGCTGGGACATCCCACCGAGACGGAGGAAGATATCCGTGGCATTGCCGAGCTGTCCAATAAGATTGCAGCCACCTTCTTCGATACGGTGCCGAAGGAAAAACGTGTCAACGGCAGGGTACAGATTGTTACCAGTACCTCTTTCTTCGTACCGAAACCCTTTACGCCGTTCCAGTGGGCACCCCAGTGTACCAAGGAAGAGTTCGTGGAAAAGGCATATCTGACCCGAAAAGCCATCTCCGAGCAACTGAACCAGAAGAGTATCAAGTACAACTGGCACGAAGCGGATGTCAGCGTCCTGGAAGGAGTACTGGCAAGAGGCGACAGAAGATTGTCCCAGGTGCTTTTATATGTCTATAACAAGGGCTGCTTTTACGATGCCTGGAGCGAATACTTCCACAATGATATTTGGATGGAAGCCTTCGATGCCTGCGGTCTGGATCCGGATTTCTATTCCCATAGGGAGCGTCCTCTGGACGAGATCCTGCCCTGGGATTTTCTGGACTGCGGAGTGTCCCGCACCTTCCTGGAGAGGGAATGGCAGAAAGCCCAAAATGGTACGATCTCACCAAATTGCAAGCAGGCATGTCAGGGCTGCGGTGCCGCCAGATTCGGCTGTGGTATCTGCGTAGAGTCCAGAGGCTGACCATAAAAGACAGGTTCTTGTGGCATGTTATAAAGTGTAAACGAATAAGAAGAAAGGGAAATTGCAGGTCTTTCACGGAAGACCTCATAGAAATTATGAAGTTAAGAATCAAGTTTAAGAAATACGGACCGGTACGTTTTATCGGTCATCTGGATGTGATGCGTTTTTTCCAGAAAGCCAACCGGAGAGCGGAGCTGGATGTGGCATACACCGGCGGCTTCAGCCCCCATCAGATCATGTCTTTCGCAGCGCCTTTAGGCGTTGGACTGACCAGCAATGGAGAATATATGGATCTAGAGGTGCATTCCATGACTTCCTGCGAAGATGTGAAGACACGGCTAAACGCCGCATCGGTACCGGGCATTGAGATCACTTCTGTGAAGATCCTGCCGGACAAGGCTGGAAATGCCATGGCAAGTGTGGCTGCCGCAGGATATACAGTTGTTTTCTGGGAGGGCAGAGGTCCTCATTTTGATCTTGTACCTGCTGTGGAACACTTCCTTACAAAGGACGAGATCCTGATCACCAAGGAAACGAAAAAGGGCAGCCGGGAGATCAATTTAAAAGAAGGCATCTATGAGATGAAGGTCGTAGAAAATGGCCGTCTGTATCTGTTGGTGGATGCCTCCAGCGCCGGAAATATCAAGCCGATCCAGGTAGTGGAAGCACTGTTTACGGAAAACAATGAGTCACTCATGGAAAATGCCCTTATGGTCAACAGAGAAGAGACCTATTTAAGAAACGATGCAGGCAAACTGCTTCCCTTAGATGCCATCGGCTTCGATACTGAGGAGGACTATAAAAAAGCCTCCGGAGATGCCGGATGAGCCGCAGTCTCACCGGTGGCAGACCGGCCAGAGAAAAAGAAGTAAATGAGATCCGTAAGAACATGGACTGTACGGAAGGAAAGCTGATCTTCACCTGCCTCAGAGAGCGGAAGGTGGCACTGCTTGTCAATGCAAAGGGTGTGGCTGCCCTGCGGGTACTTAAACCGGATGCCAGCAGGATCGGAGGTATTTATCTGGGGAAAATTCAGAACGTTGCGAAAAATTTCGATGCCTGTTTTGTGGAGATTGCCCCCGGTGAGCTGTGCTTTCTGCCGCTGCGTGAGGCTGCGGAAGCGTATCTGACCAATCGTAAGGCAGACGGAACCTTAAAAGCCGGGGATGAACTCGTAGTCATGGTCACCAGAGATGCCCAGAAGACAAAGCGGGCATCCGTTACCGCAGATCCTTCCCGTATGAAACAGCAACTTGTAAAAGGCGGCATTGCCCCTGAAAGCGCGTCTGAGGGTCTTCAGAGCCTTTTGGAGCAGTCAGCCCATAAAGTATGCCCTGCATGCCTTCACGCGCCTTCTGAAGCCATCTACGAGGTATTGGAGCAATTAGCACTTCCTTCGGAATATTCTGAGGTTCTTACAGACGATGCTGAAATCTTCCGTAAGCTGTCCGAAAGCGGACATAAGCTTCTTGTAAATAAGCCCCTCAGGCTCTACGAGGATCCCGCCATTTCTTTACGTCTGCTGTATTCTTTGGAGCGGGGATTGGAGGAAGCACTGGATACGAGGGTATGGCTGAAATGCGGAGGGTATCTTGTCATCGAATCCACGGAGGCAATGACCGTCATTGATGTCAACTCCGGTAAAAATGAATCTAAGAAGCTGGGAGAAGAGACCTACTATCAGGTCAATGTCGAAGCAGCAGTAGAGGTTGCTAGGCAGCTGCGCCTGCGGAATCTGTCGGGGATCATTATTGTAGACTTCATCAATATGGCAGAAAAGGAAAATCGTCAAGAGCTGCTGGAATACCTGAAAGCTTTGACTGCGTCGGATCCACAGCATCCAAGGATTGTAGATATGACTCCCCTTGGTCTGGTAGAGATCACCCGGAAAAAATCACATCCCAACCTGGCGGAACAATGGAAAAAAATATAAGAATTGTATAAATATAAACCAGTCAACATTTGTTTGGCTGGTTTTTTGTTATATTTCACAATTTCAGGAAACTCTTTTTGGTAAAAAAGTTTCTTGAATATTCCCTTACGAAATGATATTCTTGTATCAAAAGAAACGCAAAATTAAATTTCAGTTTCCAAAGAGATGACTTTAAAGAATTCAAAAGACGGAGGAATGCCTATGGACACCACAGATGCTCTGCAAAAAAACATTTTGGATGCCACCCTTCGTGTCTTCGACAGAAAAGGACTGAAGTTCACGATGGATGACCTGGCAAAGGAGCTTTCCATCAGCAAAAAGACCATCTATACGGTCTATGATGACAAAGAAGCACTGTTCCTCGCCATGGTAGATTATATTTTTGATTCCATTAAGGAAAGCGAACAGCTGATTCTGACGGATCCGATCCTTGGTACCACCGAAAAGCTACAGCGCATCTTAGGCGTCCTGCCGGAAGGTTATCAGAATATTGACCTCAGAAAACTGTATTCCCTCCGGGACAAATATCCGAATATCTATCATAAAGTGGAACTTCGCTTGGAGACCGGTTGGGAACCCACGATCCAGCTGATCGAGATGGGCATGGCAGAAGGCAGTATTCGTCCGGTGCCCATCTGTCTGGTGAAAATGATGTTGGAAGCCTCCATTGAACAATTTTTCCAGCGGGATATCCTCACACAGAATCATCTGACATATGCGGATGCCTTAAACGAGGTCGTAAATATTCTCATGTACGGAATCGCACAGAGAAAATAAATACGAAGACGAAAAGGAGTAAAACTTATGACACAGCGGCTTTATTTAAACGACGACTGGCTGTTCACCGAACAGTTTGAGGATAGTTTAACAGCAACGACATATCCGGAAAACACGCTGCAGACAGTACGCCTGCCCCATACCTGCAAGGAAACGCCGTTTCATTATTTTGACGAATCCATTTACCAGATGGTCAGTGGCTACAGACGACATCTCCTGATTCCAAAGGACTGGCAGGGGAAGCAGATCCTGCTTACCTTTGAAGGAGCAGCCCATGACAGTACGGTCTGGTGCAATGGCGAAAAAGTGGGAGAGCACCACTGCGGCTACACCGCTTTTACCGTAGATCTGACAGACCATGTTCTCTATGGACAGGACAATCTGCTCTGCGTCCGCTTAGACAGTAGGGAGAATTTAAACGTTCCGCCTTTCGGCTACGTGATCGACTATATGACCTATGGCGGCATCTACCGGGATGTGTATCTGGAAGTAAAAGAAAAAATCTCCCTTTCGGATATCTTTGTCCATACAGCGATAGATTTCAAAGCATCTCCCCTGACGGCAAAGATCACCTCTGAGATCACGCTTACAAAAGGCGGAGAGGAAGTGACCATCCGACAGTACTACATACCGAAAAATACGGCAGACAGGCAGAAATCCTGGAAACTTTTATGTGAGCAAACCGTTTCTGCGGATACTTCCCGCGACAAGGCGGTCGCCCTCACAGCAACCATTACAGATCCTCTGTTATGGGACACCGAAGAAGCCAATCTCTATATTTTAAAGACACAGTTATATCAGACAGATACGCTCCTGGATGAGACAGAAACCACCTTCGGTATCCGGGAAGCGGTATTCAAAAAAGACGGATTTTACCTCAATGGCAAAAAACTACGGATCCGGGGCTTAAACCGTCACCAGAGCTACCCTTATGTGGGATATGCCATGCCGGAGAGTATGCAGAAGCTGGATGCGGATCTGTTGAAAAAGGAGCTGGGACTGAACGCCGTGCGGACTTCCCATTATCCCCAAAGCCATTACTTTTTAGAGCGCTGTGATGAACTGGGACTTCTGGTATTCACGGAATTTCCCGGCTGGCAGCATATCGGTGACGATACCTGGAAAGCACAGGCAGTGACAAATGCAGAAGACATGATCCGTCAGTACCGCAATCATCCATCCATTATTTTATGGGGTGTGCGGATCAATGAGTCTCCGGACGATGATTCCTTTTATGAGAAGACCAATGCCGTAGCACATAAGCTGGATCCCACGAGACCCACCGGCGGCGTCCGCGCCATTAAAAAAAGTCATCTGTTGGAAGATGTCTATACGTATAATGATTTCCTGCACGACGGAGAGATGCCAGGCTGTGATCCGAAGAAAAAGGTCACTTCCGATATGGAGAAGCCTTATCTCATCAGTGAATATAACGGACATATGTATCCCACCAAAGCCTTCGACAATGAAGAACGCCGCAGTGAACATGCGATTCGCCATGCGAATGTGCTGGATGCCGTGGCAGGACAGGAGGACATTGCCGGAAGTTTCGGCTGGTGTATGTTTGATTACAATACTCACAAGGACTTCGGAAGCGGTGACCGGATCTGCTATCACGGTGTCATGGATATGTTCCGGAATCCAAAACTGGCAGCTACCATCTATGCCTGTGAACAGGAAGAAACACCGGTGCTGCAGATCACTTCCTCCATGGATATCGGAGAACACCCCGGCTGTAACCGCGGTAATATCTACATTCTGTCCAATGCGGACAGTGTGAAAATGTATAAAAACGACCGGTTCATCAAGGAATACCGACCGGAAATGTCACCTTACAAGCACTTGAAGCACGGTCCCATTCTGATCGATGATTTTATCGGGGATTCTTTTGCACAGAACGAAAGATTCCGTCCGAAGCACGCAAAGAAAATCACCGACGCCATGAATCTTGTGGCAAGGGGCAGTCTGAACCATATTCCGAAGCGGTTATACCTCACTGCCTTAAAATTGCTCCTGATCTATCATATAGATTTTGCGGAGGTAACGAAGCTTTATACCAAATACATCGGCGACTGGGGCGGTACCGCTACTGCATACCGCTTTGATGCTGTCAAAGACGGTAAAGTAGTAAGCAGCGTGACCAAAGAGCCGGTGAATGAGATCGGGCTGGAAGCAGAAGCAGATCATACGCATCTGACAGAGCATCACAGCTATGATGTGGCGCTGGTGCGGATCCGCGCGGTGGATGCCCACGGTAATGTGCTCCCGTTTTATCAGGAACCGGTGCAGCTCGTCGCAGAAGGTGACATTGCCATCATCGGACCTGACACCATTGCCTTACAGGGTGGCATGGGTGGAACCTACGTGAAAAGTCTTGGCAAAAGCGGTCAGGGAACCTTGCACATTCGTTCACAGACTGCGGGACAGAAGCAGATTGATTTTCGGATAACGCTATAAAATACACAGAAAGGTTAGGGTTACAATTATGGCTTTAAGCGGAAAAGAAAAGTTTTCTTACGGGCTGGGCGCGGTAGGCAAAGACATGGTGTACATGCTGTCTGCCAGCTACATTTTGTACTATTATCAGGATATTTTAGGCGTAAATGCCGTAGCCATGGGTATCATCCTGCTGGCAGCAAGGGTGTTCGATGCATTTAACGATCCTTTCATGGGTGTCATCGTGGCAAAGACCAGGACCAGGTGGGGGAAGTTCCGCCCCTGGCTGATGATCGGTACCGTGACCAATGCCATTGTCCTGTATCTGATGTTCTCGGCACCGCCTGCCCTGAATGGCAATGGACTGGTGGCTTATGCGGCTGTAACTTATATTCTCTGGGGCGTGACCTATACCATGATGGATATTCCCTTTTGGTCCATGATCCCGGCATTTACCCACAGCGGAAAAGAGCGCGAAGGGCTGTCTACCTTAGGACGTTCCTGCGCCGGTGTCGGTTCTGCGATTATCACCGTGATTACCATGCTCTGTGTAAATGCCCTGGGCGGAGGAGAAGAGCGGGTCGGATTTTCAAGGTTTACTCTGATCATCGCCGTGCTGTTCGTGATATTTATTGCTGTTGCCTGTATTAATATCAAAGAAAAATCAACGGTAGATGTGAATGCACCTTCCATCGGTCAGATGTTCAAGGCTTTGATTCAGAATGATCAGGCAATGGCTGTAGTAATTACCATCGTGCTGATCAACTGTGCGGTCTATACTACCTCCAATCTGGTGATTTATTTCTTCAAATACGATTTTGGCGGAGATACCTGGTATAATTCCTATACCCTGTTCAATACCTTCGGCGGAGCGATGCAGATCCTTGCCATGATGATTTTATTCCCGTTACTTCGGAAATTCTTAATCACTATCCGGATTTTCTATGTCAGCTTCCTAATGGCAGTTGCCGGATATGCTGTATTGCTTCTTTTATGTTTTACAAATATGAGTAATGTATTTTTACTGTTCATTCCCGGTTTCTTAATCTTTGCAGCCAATGGTATGCTAACGGTACTGACCACCGTATTTTTAGCCAACACCGTAGATTACGGTCAGTGGAAAAATCATCGCAGAGACGAGAGCGTCATTTTCTCCATGCAGACTTTCGTGGTGAAACTGGCTTCCGGTGTGGCTGCCTTAGTGGCTTCTCTGTGCCTGAATCTCTGTAATTTAAGCGCTGATACCAGTGATGCAGCGGCAGGGGCTTCCGGAAGCTCTGTGGTAGGGCTTCGCATGACAATGGCGTTGTTTCCCATTCTGCTCCTTGTCATAGGTGTCATTTTCTTTCACAAGAAATATCAGCTGACGGAGGAGCGCTTAAAGGAGATTCAGGAGGCTTAAAGTATGATTCAGATTATAAAAGCTTCAGATACAAGACCATGGTTCTTTTTACAGACTGCCCATACAACTTACGGAATGCGTGTCATGGAGACCGGACATTTAGAGCATCTGTATTATGGGGAGCAGATCACCGTGGAGGAAGAGAATTCTTCCTTCTGCGCGCCTCTGGTCATACAGAGAGCCTTTGCACCGGGAAATACCTGTACCTATGACAAAGAGCACCCGCAGATCTCCATGGAGGATGTCTGCTTAGAGGTCGGTACCTTAGGAAAGGGAGATATCAGAGAGCCTTTTTTAGAGGTTCGGTTTGCTGACGGAAGCGTCACCACTGATTTTACTTTTGTTTCCTATGAGGTTTTATCTTTAGTGAACAGAGAACAGCGTCTGCAGGAGTCCGGACTTCCTCATAGTACTTCGGAAGCAGAAAATGATTCGGCGGAATGCCTTCATATTGTTTTGCAGGATGTTACGAATCATCTGGAATTACAGTTATTTTATACGGTTTATGAAGAAAGCAATGTGATCACCCGTAGTGCCTGTCTGATCAATCATTCTGACAATATTGTCACCATTGAGAGATGCATGAGTGCGCAGCTGGATCTGACAGAGGATTATTCCGTGATCACACATTTCAGCGGTGCCTGGGCGAGAGAGATGCACAGAGAACAGATTTCCTTACGTTCCGGCATATTTGTAAATGCTTCTTATACGGGAACCTCTTCAAACCGCTCGAATCCTTTTATGATCCTGGGGCATAAGAATACTTGTGAGACTTCCGGTTCCTGTATCGGCTGCAACCTGATCTACAGCGGGAATCATTATGAAGCCCTTGAGAAAGATTCTTATGGAAAACTGCGCTTTGTAAGCGGGATAAATCCCAAAAGTTTTTCCTGGCAGCTGGCAGAGGAAGAGTCTTTCTATACCCCGGAAGCGGTTTTAAGCTTCTCTGCGGAAGGTTATAGAGAGCTCAGCACACAGCTGCATTCCTTTATCCGGGAGCATGTTGTCCGGGGAGTATGGAAGAGAAGACCTCGTCCGGTTCTGCTAAACAGCTGGGAAGCCTGTTATTTCAAAATTGATGAAAAGAAGCTGTTACAGCTTGCTAAAGCCGGAAAAGACGTCGGTATCGAACTGTTTGTTATGGATGACGGATGGTTTGCCGGGCGGAATGACGACACTTCCTCCCTGGGAGACTGGGAACCCGATCCGAAGAAGCTGCCCGGCGGCATTGCTTCTCTCAGTAAAAAAATAAAGGATCTGGGTATGGATTTCGGTATCTGGGTAGAGCCGGAGATGATCAGTGAAAACAGTAAACTCTATGCAGAGCATCCCGACTGGACCATGAAAATTCCCGGGCATCCCCATTCCGAAGGACGGAATCAGTGTATCCTGGATCTCAGCAATCCGGAAGTCAGACAATACGTGATCGATCAGATGACGAAGGTGTTTTCTTCCGGCGATATCCGTTATGTGAAATGTGATATGAACCGCATTTTCAGTGATATTTATTCCCCGTATCTGCCTGCTGCGAGCCAGGGAGAGACCGCACACCGTTATTTGCTGGGGCTGTATCACATTATGAAGGAACTCACGGCACGATTCCCTGAGATTTTATTTGAAGGCTGCAGTGCCGGCGGCAACCGCTTTGACCTGGGCATATTATGTTATTTCCCGCAGATCTGGGCAAGCGACAATACGGATGCCCTGTGCCGTACGGAGATCCAGAACAGCTACAGCTATGGGTATCCTTTATCTACATTTACGGCGCACGTGTCATCCTGCCCGAATCATCAGACGCTGCGTGTGACGCCCCTTGAGACTCGTTTTCAGGTGGCTTCCTTCGGTGTCTTAGGATATGAATGTAACTTAAGAGATCTGTCCGGAAGTGATCTGAATGTGATTCGTGAACAGATTACGCTCTATAAAAAATGGCGGGATGTCTTCCAGTTTGGTACCTTTTACCGTAGTGCTGAAAATGAGGATTCTGATACAGAAACCTTATCCTGGACCTGTGTGTCGCCGGATGGCAGGAGAGCAGTGGGGCTGTTCTTCCGGCGCCTGGCAGCCCCGAACCGGTCCCATGACTGGTATCGTCCGACAGGACTGCTTCCCGATGCAAAATATCATTTTTACAGCAGGGAGATCAAATACAATCTGAAGGACTTCGGAGACCTTGTAAACACCGTTTCCCCGGTGCATATAAAACAGGGGTCCGCCTTGCAGGAGATCCTGGCACGGTTTGTGAATATGGATGGGGAAAAAGAAGACCTGACCGCTTACGGAGATACCCTGATGCGTGCAGGAATTGCTCTGAAGCCCGCATTCGCCGGTACCGGATACAATTCCGACACCCGGCTGTTCCCGGATTTTTCCTCACGGATGTACTTTATGGAAGCTGTGGAATAAAATAAGATAGTTTAACAATTCATCGCTTCTAAGGATGAAGAAGTGAGAAACTTTGAATTTTTTGAAACAAACAAATCGGAATTTGAGGGAGGAAACAAGTATGAAAAAGATTATTGCAATGGTTCTTTGTCTTGTGTCGGTACTTTCATTGGTTGGTTGTGAAAATAAAGATCAAAGTTCAGATACACATGACACGAACTACGAAGAAGGTTATACGGCTGGCTACGAGGCTGGGTATAATGCTGGAAAGCAACAAATTACCGAAAACCCAAAGTACTTTGCACAGTTTTCGGGATCTTTTACAGCTTCCGTTGAACAACTCTTGCCGGATTACTTTGCGCTTCCGGGAAAAACGATTGCTGTAGTTCACTTCTTTCAGGATAAACCATTTTTACTTCGCTTTCAGGAAGATATGACCGGAAAACTTATTGAAGGAACGGTTTATGTGTTTGAATTCAAGACATTTGAAGTTGAAATTCCGGCTGATGAAGAATATCCAGATATTTCGGATTATATGTACTCGATAGATGTTACTAATTATAGAGTTGCGGAAGATAGCGAACTCGGGTTAGAGAGCCTAACGCCGACTGTTGAAATAATATCGAAGTAAGTAACAAATCGGATTTTTTTGAAAGGGATTTATTCATGGGATAGGCGGATGTTAATTAATATGCGTTGCTTGTGGCAATGGCTCTTTTGAATATAGAATTGAGCTATCAAAAACAAGGAGGCATAGATTATGCTAAGTGATAATATCAAAAGAATTAGAAAATCAAAAGGACTATCACAAGAAGAGCTTGCAATTAAACTGAACGTAGTAAGACAGACTGTATCAAAGTGGGAGAATGGTTTATCCGTTCCGGATTCGGATATGCTAATTATATTGGCAGATGAATTGGATACTTCTGTAAGCGTATTGCTTGGAGAAACTGTAACGGAGCCGATGTCAGATGACCTAAAAGCAATCTCTAAAAAGTTAGAGATAATTAATTTACAGTTGGCAAAGAGAAATATGGTCAAAGTAAAAAACATTCGTTGGATACTTATTGCGTTATGTGCGTTTATAGTACTTGTTTTTATTACTCTTGCGGTTATGCAAAGTTCTTATCTAAGAGAGCATCGAAGCAACTATGCGCAAAAGGGTCACTGTTTTTCGCACGTCGAGCATTCATCCGGGGGATGAAGCACAGACCGTCATGACAGCAGTTAATAAGCAGATATTTCAACCAGTAGTGACTGTCATTCTTCCGAAGTATGGAATCAAAGAGTGACAGTCATAAATATATATATCTGATTATTAGCTGATGGCATAGAGTTGATGCTCACGGGGAATTTACTTCCACGCGAGCGCCTATCAACTGTGAGAAAAATACGTCTTTTGCGGACGGGTAAGTCTGAAACATAGTTGGTGACTGGATAGCCAAAAAGCCAGATTGGGGAATAATGCGTAGCACTTCTGAACCCCGTTTACGGGGTGCCTTCCACGGTCGGAGCAGGATTCCCCTTTCGGTAGGTTTAAACAAGGAAACTAATCACAACATACCGATTGCTGATTCCTTGCCTGCCAGGGACTGCACCCCGGGGTGCGCATTACACAATATATGACTTTGAAAATACTCTTGGATAAAACCGAGGGTATTTTTTTTATTGGTACATACCCCCTACAAAAATAGGATGTACCCCCTACAAAAATGGTGCATACCCCCTGTAAAGTACCCCTCCAAAGCTACCCCTCCCAAAATCGGCATTTTCATGTACCACCTTTTTCTGAAAAAGTCTGGAAACCTGCATAAACACTGGGCTTCCGCACGCATGGGGGTGGTGCTACGTCATGTACCACCCCCATGTACCACCATGTACCACCAAAATCCCGAAACCCTTGATTTTACTGGATTTCTTTAAAAAGAGGTGGTACATCGCATATGTACCACTTTTATGTACCACCTTTTGTACCACCTCGCCACCTTATGTACCATCAAAATAAAAAAATTACCAGTATATGAGCAATGTGATATAGAAAAGCTTTTGGATAAGTTTAGGGAAGTATATAAGGAATACAATGACGTACCAAACGAGTATCTCGATGATATATTTATATAAAAAGACAATCGGCAACCCAAGCCCCCTGCAAGGGCACCCATCCGAGCGCCAGTGAGGACGAGCGAAGCGAAGCCCCGTTAGGGGTGCTTTACCGCTAGGTAAAGTCTTAGGTGCAAGACCTAGTATTTTTAGGTCGGCAGGGGGATACTACATCACGAGATGACAGAAAGGCGGAATTTTCTTGAGGTCTTCAGAACTGCATGGACACGTAAGCTCAAAAAAGAAAAATCTCATGACTACGGTATGGAACGATAAGACCTCGGGGAAACCCCGAACCCCGCCCCGCGCAGGAAGAAAAACATGGAATCGAAACAAACAAGCTAGTCCTTACTAGGGCAGTCGTAGCAGAACCAACTATGCGCAAAAGACAAGTTTAACGAATAGTTCTAGCTTGCCTGGGCTGTTTTAGCAGATTTCCGCGGAATCGAGCAATATGGTAAAAGGACCGTCATTTAACAGAGACACTTTCATGTCAGCGCCAAAGATTCCTTTTTCCACCTTAGAAATGTCTTCACGGCATTTGCTGATAATGTATTCGTACAGTTCGTTTGCCATATCCGGCTTACCGGCATTGATGAAGGACGGACGGTTGCCTTTTCTGCAGTCTGCGTATAATGTAAATTGTGATACCAGCAACAATTCGCCATCCACCGCGCGCAGATCTAAATTGGTTTTACCCTGGGCATCTTCAAAGATCCGCAGCCCTAAAAGCTTCTTAATCATTTTATTGGCAATCTCTCTGGTGTCTGTCTCAGCCACGCCGATCAGCACCAGGAAGCCTTTGCCGATACTTCCGGTTACCTCACCGTCTACTTTAACTTCTGCATGTTGTACCCGTTGTATTACAAATCGCATTTGCCTACTTCTCTCCTGCGTCTTTTTCTTCTTGATTTATTTTATCCTCTTTCAAGTTTTCTTGATCTTTGATATTGTGATCCTTTTGCTGCCTGGAATCCAGCTGATGGAATCCATCCTCATCAATATTTTTAAGATAAGAATACTTTACCGTTTCTATCGGCAGATCCTTTTTCTGAAGGAATGTATTGACTACCGCCTTAATAGCTGCATAGATTACCGCAAAAATAGGCACACCGACGATCATGCCGATGATTCCAAACAGTCCTCCGAATACCGTGATGGCAAATATTACCCAGAAACCGGTAAGCCCTGTGGAGTTGCCCAGGATCTTAGGTCCTAAGAAGTTACCATCAAACTGCTGTAATATCAGAATAAACAATACAAAGTATACGCAGTTCAACGGATGCATCGGATCTACCACCAGGATCAGAATCGCACTGGGAATAGCCCCCAGGTAAGGACCGAAGAACGGGATAATATTCGTCACTCCTACGATTACGCTGACCAGTGCAGCATACGGAGTCTGCAACAAGGTGGTTCCGATAAAGCACAGGCAGCCTATAATAATGGAGTCTACGATCTTGCCACCGATAAATCCGATAAAAGTACTGTGCGTAAAACGAAAACTTTTGATCAGGCGGTTAGCGGACTTTTGCTCAAAGAAAGCATAAGCCATTTTCTTCGCCTGTCCGGCAAATTTTTCCTTACTTGCCAGTACATAAATGGAAATGATGAATCCAATGATGAAGTCCCACAGCCCTTTTATAATATTGATCACGCTTAAGGATACCGTCATAATCACCTGGCTGGTCTTGGACAGTACGGTATTATTTAACCAGTTCTCCAGTTCTACGGAATATTTATCAATCAGTAAAGTGATCTGACTTCCCAATTCCGGATTATCATTCATGATTTTGCTGATCCATTTTGTAAAGTTGTTGATATAGGCATCGAAATTAGAAGCAATGTTCACAATACTGGGAACGATCTGGGAAAGCATCATGGCAACCAGACTGTAAATCAAAGCAATAAACAAAAATGCAGTGATCAGTATGCCGATTCCGCGAACAATAGAATTTCGCTTTTTAGTTTCCTTTACCTTCAACTTCCGGCACAGAGGGAATAACATCTTCATCTCTATAAAATTCAGTACCGGAGTCAGCAGATATGCAGTCACCAGTCCGAATACCACCGGCATCAGAATTCCGGTGATCGTATGGAAACCTGCCTTAATGCTGCTTCCATGGAATAACAGATAATAAAAACAGATACTGGCTGCAATCGTCAGAAATGCGGTCAGCCCCCAACGAAAATACTTATTATTTCTTAAATCGTATTTCATCCGCCCACACCTTTCTTAAATGAACTTATTACTTTTAATATACTATGATTTTTCCCTTACCACAAGAAGAAATCCATCCTTTCGGTTGAAAAAGAGTTCCGCTCAGTATAAAATAGAAACAGTAAAAAGGATGGATCGAACAATGACATTGCAAAAAGTATTAAGCCGCGTCAGACAGGCTGTGGATGACTATCAAATGATTGAGGAAGGCGACCGGATTGCTGTGGGAATCTCCGGTGGCAAAGACAGCCTTACTCTCCTGCTGTCGTTACATGAATTAAGCAAATTTTACCCGAAACATTTTACGGTTACTGCAGTAACTGTAGATCTGGGATTTCAGAATCTGAATCTGGATAAAATTCGTGCACTGTGCGCTTCCCGGGATATTCCATACATTGTGGTGGAGACTTCCATTGCCAAAATCGTATTTGAAGACCGCAAGGAGGACAATCCCTGTTCCCTGTGTGCCAAAATGCGTAAGGGTGCCCTGAACGATGCTATGAAAGAAGCCGGATGCAACAAGATCGCTTATGCGCATCACGAAGATGATGTGGTGGAGACTATGATGCTCTCCCTCTTCTACGAGGGACATCTGCATACCTTCTCACCGGTAACGCACCTGGATAAGACAGATCTGACAGTGATCCGTCCGTTAATCTATATGAGAGAGTCCGAAGTCATCGGCTTCGTACATAAATATCAGGTTCCCGTTGTGAAGAGTCCCTGTCCCGCCGACGGACATACCAAACGTGAATACATCAAGGAACTGCTCGGACAACTCAACAAAGAGAATCCCGGAATTAAGGACCGTATCTTCACTGCGATTCAAAAAGGAAATATGGAAGGATGGATCGATTACTTTGGCAGTCATTAAAGAAGAAAATTATCACAATGAACAAAATAAAAACAATATTTTAAAGTTGCGTAAAGTGCTGGATACTCTTCCACCGTTCTGCAGAGATTTCTTCCGTGGCATCGAACCCTATACTTCCACCAGGACCCGGCTTGCCTATGCTTATGATATCCGGCTGTTTTTCGAGTTCCTCCATGAAAACAACAGTTATTGCAGTAAAATGGAAATTACCGAATTGCCGCTGTCTGTTTTAGATATGGTACAGAGAACGGATATTGAAGAATATCTGGACTATATGAGCCTGTATCAGAAAGATGGTAAAAACATCACCAACGAGGAACGTGGAAAGGCAAGAAAGCTTGCCGCTCTGAGAAGTTTCTATAACTACTACTTTCAGAGTGAACGCATTGAAAAAAACACTGCGGCACTGGTTCCCCTGCCGAAACGCCATGAAAAAGAGATTATACGGCTGGAGCCCAACGAGGTGGCAATTCTGCTGGATCAGGTGGAGGATGGCACTAAACTGACCAAAAAGGAACTGGAATATCATAAAAAAACAAAGCTCCGTGACGTAGCTCTCCTGACACTTTTGCTTGGAACCGGTATTCGTGTGTCGGAATGTGTGGGATTAGATATTGACGATGTAGATTTTGATACCGGTGGCATTAAAATCCGCAGAAAAGGTGGTTATGAGGCAATTGTCTACTTCGGCGAGGAAGTGGAAACAGCATTATTGGATTATCTGGAGCAGCGGGAACACATGATTCCGGCAGAGGGACATGAAAAGGCATTATTTTTATCCCTGCAGAACCGCCGTATGGCAGTCCGCTCCGTAGAAAACCTGGTAAAAAAATACGCTTCCCGGGTTACTACCCTGAAGAAAATAACGCCCCATAAACTTCGCAGTACTTACGGCACCGAACTCTATAAAGAGACTGGAGATATCTATCTCGTAGCGGATGTTCTGGGACATAAGGATGTCAACACCACCCGTAAACACTATGCAGCGTTGGAAGAACAGCGGCGTAAGCAGGCAGCCAATGCCTTTCATCTGCGGGAACACAGCAACCGCCATTACGATCAGCCGGACAACTGACTTATCACTTCACAAAGTCATAGGAATAATAAGGTACGATCAGGGCCTGTCCGGCTCTGATCGAGTCCTCTTCCGCAAGATGGTTGATGCTCTGTACTTCTTCGATATATTCCGTCTTATCCTTATACTTTTCATAATCTATATACTCATCTGACAAATCCCATAAGGTCTCACCGTAAGCAACGGTCACCTGAGTATAATATTTAAACTTTAACTGATCTTCCCCGGAACTTGCCAGAGAACGGATTCCCTGATAGGACACCACACAGAAAACGATCACACAGATCGTAGCGATCATGGTAAAGATCCTCCGACGGGTCTGCTGTTTTCTTCTTAACTGTCTCCTATATGATCTTAACTCTCTGTCAGTCATTCGGTATATGCTCTTCTGTACTCTCATAACACACCTCTCACAAGAATATCTGTTCGGGAACATTTGTTCTTTCTGCTTGTATTATATCGAACATGTATTCTGATGTCAAGCCAAAAATCGAACATATTTTTGGAATATATGTTTGCTTTTTACTTTTTGCTATGCTATAATCGTTATATAAATCAGTAAGAACAAGTGTTTCACCTTTATATATTACTTTAATTACGGAGGTCATTTATGGGCTATGGAAAGATCACTGCCAAGCAGCAGGAAATATTAGATTATATCAAGGATGAGATTTTGAAGAGAGGCTATCCCCCCACAGTCCGTGAGATCTGTGAGACGGTGAACTTAAAGTCCACCTCTTCCGTGCATTCCCATCTGGAGACTCTGGAGAAGAATGGCTATATCCGCAGAGACCCGACCAAGCCCCGTGCCATTGAGATCTGCGATGACAGCTTCCAAATGGTGCGTACCGAGATGGTAAGTCTCCCTGTCATCGGCAATGTGGCTGCCGGACAGCCCATTTTGGCTGAGGAGAATATTCAGGACTACTTCCCCGTTCCTGCAGATGTAGTACCCAAGGGAGAATCCTTCATCTTGAACGTCCGCGGAGAATCTATGATCAATGCCGGTATCTTCAATGGTGATCGTGTCTTTGTTCATGCTCAGAACACAGCGCACAACGGAGAGATCGTGGTAGCTCTGATTGATGATTCTGCTACGGTCAAGACCTTCTACAAGGAGAAGGGACATATCCGCCTCCAGCCGGAGAATGACACCATGGATCCCATCATCGTAGATGACTGCCAGATTCTCGGCACCGTGTTTGGTGTATTCCGCTTCTACCGGTAATTTTATTTGCATTACAAAAGCCCTCTGCAGCTAATACCGTAGGGGGCTTCTTTTGGGTTTCCGAATAAAATTTTCTAGTCTTCCGAGAATCTGACCTTCATATAAGAAATGATCTCATCCACGCATCTCTCATATCCCAGCTTGGAGCTGTCCAGACACAGGTCATAGTTCCTAGCATCTGTCCATTCCCGTCCGGTATGATACTTATAGTACTCCGCACGGTGCTTATCCGTCTTATTGATGAAACGTTCCAGTTCCTTCGGGCTCATGCTGTGTTTCTTCGCTGCACCTTCCAGACAATATTCCTTCGGCGCATGAATAAATACGCTGAGAACATTAGGGTAATCCTTCAGGACATAATCCGCACAACGTCCGATAATGACGCAGGATTCCTCCTTTGCCAGATCACGGATAATCTTTGCCTGATAGTTAAACAGATTGTCTGTAGAGGTGAAATCATCGCTTTCCGGAGGAATCAGTTCTCCATGATACTCTTTTTTCGCAATGTGAAATAATTTTGTGCTTTTCACTTTCTCATCCGCATTCACGAACAGAGCCTCATTAATTCCGCTGTCGTCACTGGCAAGCTTCATCAGCTCCTTGTCATAATAATGAACATTCAGCTTCTCAGCCAGCATCTCTCCGATGGTTCTTCCGCCGCTTCCATACTGTCTTGCAATGGTAATGACTACATTATTCATCCCGATCACCATACCTTTCTGTCTCTGCTGCTTCCACCTGCAGCGACTTATCTTATGGGTTATTCACCCAGATATGCTTTCTTAATGGAATCATTATTCAGAAGGTCATTTGCCTTACCTTCCAGAACAATCTTACCGGTCTCTAATACATAAGCTCTGTCAGCGATGGACAATGCCTTCTTCGCATTCTGCTCTACTAACAGAACCGTAGTACCGCTCTTGCTTACCTCCTGAATAATATCAAAGATCTCATTTACAAAGATCGGAGATAATCCCATGGACGGCTCATCCATTAAGATGATTTTAGGATGAGACATCAGGGCTCTACCCATTGCCAACATCTGCTGTTCACCGCCGCTTAAAGTTCCTGCCATCTGGTTCTGACGTTCCTTCAAACGGGGAAAACGCTCAAATACGGTCTGTAATGTCTGTGCAATCTCGTCTTTATCTTTTCTGGTATAAGCACCCATCATCAAATTCTGTAATACGGAAAGCTGTGCAAAAACACGTCTTCCCTCCGGTACATGTGCCATACCCATAGATACGATCTTATGTCCTGGAATCTTGACCAGATCCTGACCTTCAAAAGTAATGGAACCCTCCTTCGGTGTCAGCAGTCCGGATACAGTGTGCAGGATCGTTGTCTTACCGGCGCCGTTGGCTCCGATCAGTGCAATGACCTCTCCCTCGTCTACGTGAAAGGACACACCTTTTATGGCCTGTATCATACCGTAGTATACTTTAATATCATTTACTTCTAACATTGCCATAGCCATTGTCCTCCTATTCACCCAGATAAGCCTTGATGACTTCCGGATTGTTCAGCACATCACTGGTCTTGCCCTGGCACAGAACACGACCGAAGTTCAAGACCGTAAGTTCTTCACAGATTCCGCCTACCAGCTTCATATCATGCTCAATCAGAAGGATCGTCATACCAAAATGTTTTCTGACAAAACGGATGGTATCCATCAGTTCCAGCGTCTCATTTGGGTTCATGCCTGCAGCAGGCTCATCTAACAGAAGAAGCTTCGGTTTGGTAGCCAGTGCTCTGGCAATCTCCAGCTTTCTCTGCTTGCCATAGGGAAGATTATCTGCCAGTGTATCCGCTTCCTCTTCCAATCCAAATACCTTCAGAAGCTCCATGGCTTCCTCCGTCATCTGCTTTTCTACTTTATAATATTTCGGCAAACGTAAAATTCCGGTAATGGTGCTGTACCCCATATGGTTATGCAACCCTACTTTTACGTTATCGATTACGGAAAGATCCTTGAACAATCGGATATTCTGGAAGGTTCTTGCAATACCTGCCTGATTGATGTCGATGGTCTTTTTGCCGGTGACATCCTTGCCATCCAGGGTAATAATCCCCTCTGTCGGCTTATATACGCCGGTCAGCAGATTAAATACGGTAGTTTTACCGGCACCGTTGGGACCGATCAGTCCGTACAGAGCACCTTTTTCAATACTGATATTAAAATCATCTACTGCACGAAGTCCGCCAAAAGAAATGCCTAAATTTTTCGTCTCTAATAATGCCATGATTATTCAGCCTCCTTTTTCACAGACTTCTTACTTTTAAATCTGGCTGCCACTTTTTCTCTCCATTCAATACATTTCGGAGCCCAGTTAAACAGCATCATTACGATCAGTACGATGGAATAGATCAGCATACGATAATCGTTCAGTCCACGTAAAAGCTCCGGCAGTAATGTCAGAATCACAGAAGCAATAATGGAACCGCGGATGTTACCGATACCGCCCAGCACGACGAATACCAGAATCATAATGGACATATTGTATCCGAAGTTCTTAGGCAGCGCTGTCAGGGTAGACAGATTGTGCGCATACAATACTCCTGCCACACCTGCGAGGGCTGCGGAGATAGAGAAAGCCATCAGTTTATATTTAGTAATATGAATGCCCACAGATTCCGCTGCAATGGTATTGTCACGAATTGCCATAATTGCACGACCGTCTCTGGAATGAATCAGGTTCAATACAATAAACAGTGTGATCAGTAATAACACAATACCAATGGTAAAGCTGGAGTCATGAGGGGTTCCGGTGATACCCTGCGCACCTTTAATAATAACCTGACCGTCCTCTGCCATATTCAGATCCATAGTGTTGGTAAAGGAGATGTGAAAGCCATTCTCATCCAGTCCCACAAACAGAATATTGACCAGGTTCTTAATGATCTCACCAAATGCCAGCGTCACGATGGCAAGATAGTCACCCTTCAGACGAAGTACGGGAATACCGATCAGCAGACCGAAAATACCCGCAAACGCAGCGCCGATCAACAGAGCAAAGAAAAAGCGAAGCCCGGAAGGCATTGCGGTATTTTCCATGACTTTGGAGAAAAAGGCACTGGTAAATGCGCCGATACACATAAATCCGGCATGCCCGAGGCTCAACTCTCCCAGGATACCTACCGTAAGATTCAGGGATACCGCCAGAATCGCATAGGTACACAGAGGTACCAATAAGCCCTGGATCAGACTGCTTACCACTCCGGCAGATACGAGAATCTGCATGATCACATATGCCGCAATCACCATTCCGTAAGTAATAAGGTTATCACGGAAGGTTTTATTCATTTTCTTATTTTTTGATAATTTCTTCATATTATACACCTGCCTCTTCCCTTATACTTTTTCCTGAATATTTTTGCCAAACAGTCCGGCAGGTTTTACCAAAAGCACAACGATCAGTACTGCAAACACAATGGCATCTGCCATCTGGGAAGATATGTAGGCTTTGCCGAAGATCTCAATAATACCGAGCAGGATACCGCCCACCAAAGCGCCTGGGATAGATCCGATACCACCAAATACAGCAGCTACGAAAGCTTTGATACCGGGCATGGAACCGGTGTAGGGTGTCAGGGAAGGATATGCAGAACATAACAGCACTCCTGCCACAGCAGCCAGACCGGATCCGATTGCAAAGGTAAGTGCAATGGTTCCGTCCACATTGATTCCCATCAGTTGTGCCGCTCCCTTATCCTCGGATACCGCCAGCATAGCCTGACCGGCTTTTGTCTTGTTAATAAAGAGCATCAGACCAGCCATAATGATAAGACAGGAAACAATCGTAACGATCGTCTCTCCGGTAATATTGATCTGACCATCTGCCAGTTTCACGGCCGGAACAGATACTACAGAAGTAAATGCCTTCGCGTTGGCACCGAAGATCAAAAGTGCCACATTCTGCAACAGATAGCTGACACCGATGGCAGTGATCAGTACCGCCAAAGGAGAAGATGCCTTTCTGAGGGGCTTGTAAGCTACCTTTTCAATAGCCATTCCAAGCAGTGTGCAGGCTATTACTGCCGCAAGAACACCGATCACAGGAGAAAGTCCCATGGTACTGCACATTGTATAAGTAATAAATGCACCGACCATAATGACATCACCATGTGCGAAATTCAGCATTTTGGCAATACCGTATACCATGGTATAACCTAATGCGATCAGCGCATAGACACTTCCAAGGCTGATACCGTTGATCAGATAACTGATAAAACTCATGTGAACTACCTCCATTCATGCGAATGCACAAATTATTCTAACTTTTCATTTCTGTAAAATAAACAAGCTAAAATTAAGTATAGCAGAACCTTTCAGGAATAGCAACTATTCCCGAAAAACAAAGAGGGCTACCCTGCGGTAACCCTCTTTGGAAACTTTCAAAAGCGCTATTACATAGCCTTGTAAGCACCATTCTCGATCACAACAGCCTTGGGAGCCTTGTTAGCCTCGCCGTCTGCGGTCCAGGTCATACCTTCACCGGTCAGACCGTCTACGGTGATCTCTGTCATGGCAGCTTTCATACCGTCACAAATATCAGATACGCTCATATCAGGTGTTACACCGCTCTTCTCGATAGCAGCCTTGATCACATAAATCGCATCATAGCTGTCTGCTGCGAACTGGGTCGGTGTCTCGCCGTACTTTTCCTTATATTTGGAAACGAAGGACTTCGTCAGATCATCAGTTGCATCAGCTGCGAAGGGAGTCAACAGCATAACACCCTCAGCGAGAGATACATCAAAGTTGTCTACACCGTCAAGAATACCGTCCATACCATCGCAGGAGAACCACTTGGGAGCATAGCCCATGCTTGCAGCCTGTGTCAGAATCAGAGCGGATTCCTGATAATAAATAGGCAGGAATACCATATCTGCACCGGCATCCTTAGCCTTCTGTAACTGAACGGAGAAATCCGTCTTGTTGTCGGCTGTAAAAGATTCAGCCGCTACAATTTCAAAAGGCTGGTTCTCAGCTTCCTTTGCAAACTTCTCGTAGATACCGGAAGAATATACATCGGAGCTGTCATAGATAACAGCAACCTTTTTGGCCAGACCGTTCTCACCGATGTACTGTGCGGATGCAATACCCTGGTTAGGATCTGAGAAACAGATACGGAAATTATTATCATACTGTACACACTCGACAGCGGATCCTGAGGGAGTGATCTGGAACATATTATCTTCCTTAGTCTTTTCGGTAACTGCGATACATGCACCACTGGTGGTAGAACCGTCAATGATCTGTGCACCCCAGTCCTTTAATGCGTTGTAAGCATTTACGGATTTTTCGGCATCTGCCTCGTCATCCTGGAATTTGAACTCGATCTGATAACCGTTGATACCGCCTGCTGCATTGATCTCTTCTACTGCGATTTCTGCGCCGTGCTGTACAGCCAGACCATATACTGCTGCACCGCCGGTGGTGGGTCCGATACCGCCGATCTTAAATACACTTCCTGTTGCACCGCTTTCGCTTACTGTGCTCTCAGTTGCTGCACCGGTACCTGCTGCAGAACCGTTATCTGCGTTACCACAGCCAGCCATAGCCATTACCATAGCGGATGCTACAGCAACACTTAAAAACTTGTTAAATTTCTTCATAATATTATCCTCCTTCTTTAACAATGTATACAAAAATACAATGTATAATTGTTATTTTTGTATAATACTCGCTTCTACTTACTTTGTCAATGGATTTTATTTTCTAATTTGATGTTTTTTGATATTAAAATAGATCAATAAAATTATTTTTTGATTAAAAGCAGAATATTTTTGATTTCATGGGAAATACTATCTCCGAAACAATTATTAATAGAAACTTCAAAAAAATGTCTGTATAGAATTTGCTTCTGCATATTCCACACAGACAGGATAAGGAGATTTTATGGGTAATAAATATTTGGATGGAACCGCTCTCACCATAGCTATTATCGGTGCCGTGAACTGGGGACTGATTGGACTTTTCCACTTTGATCTTGTAGCATTCCTGTTCGGCGACATGTCCTGGCTTTCCAGAATCGTATATGTGCTGGTGGGAATCAGTGGGCTCTATCTCATCAGTTTCTTTCTCCATCTGGGAGAAAACGAAGCTTAAAGTTCCTCTATGGGAATCTGCACGCCATCTCTCCAAATGCGTTCCAGATCATAGAGCAGACGGTTTTCCTTGTCAAAGACATGTACGATCACATCGCCAAAGTCTAACAGCACCCAGCTGGCAGTCTCATAGCCTTCGGTCTGTCTGGCAGGGAAACCGGCTCTTCCCAGTTTCTCTTCCACATTATCACATAACGCCTGAATCTGACTGGAATTATTACCGCCGGCAATAATAAAATAATCTGCAATCACAGATACTTTACTGATGTCTATTACTTTAATATCTTCTGCTTTTTTATCATCCAAAGCTTCTACGGCAAGCTTTACCATTTTTCTGGATTCTTCGCTCATGCTTACTCCTCACTCTTTCTTCTTTATTTATCAATTCTTCATATAATAGTTATAGGTTTCTTCTGTCATGGGATCCATCTCACCATCCCCCGATTCCAGATATTCCAAAGTATCCTCTAAAATCTTCGTCACGGCAGCATCCAGATCCGTAAATGCCAGGTAGCGAATCTCAGTAAGATTCGGAGCCTGCTTTCTACCGGGTTCAATATAATCTGCGGTAAAAATGATCTTCTCTAAAAGAGTCATGCCCGGTCGCCCCGTGGTATGGTATAAAATCGCACTTAAGATCTCCGGATCTTCGATTTTATATTCCTTTTCCGCCAGATAGCTTCCCACCCTGGCATGCAACAGATAGGGATTACGTTTTTCCACATCGGTTGCCGGAAGATGATGTTTCTCGCAGGCAGACAGCAACTTGTCATTGCCCATGCATTTGGCACAGTCATGCAAAAGTCCCGCGATCTGTGCTCGCTCCACATCCTCACCGTAGCGCATAGCAAGGGCCGCCGCCGTGTATTCCACCCCTAACGTATGGGTAAAACGCTTGGGATCCTGTACTTTTTCCATCTCTTTGGTCAGTTTTTTTAAGATATCACTCATCCAGGTAAAGCCCCTTTTCTTCCATATATTCTCTCACCGCTTCCGGCACAAGATATCGAATGGAAAGTCCTTCGGATCTTCTCTTTCGGATCTCGGAAGAAGAGATCTCGATTCTGCGGAAAGAAAGTAACTGTATTTTCGCGGAAAAATGTTCTTCCAGCTGTCGGATCTTCTCCTGCATTCCTTCAATCTCCGCATCTCCCCGCACCGCAGCTATAATCTCGCAGGCAGCAAACAGGCGGTCTGCACATTTCCAGTGTTCCATGGTAAACAGGCAGTCTGCTCCGCAGATGAAATAAAAAAGGTGCTCCGGATATTCTCTGTGCAGCTGCTCCATAGTCTCGTAGCTATAGGAGTCTCCGGGGCGCTTTATCTCGATGTCCAGACAGCGGAATCTGTCATTATCAGCGATAGCACGCTGTACCATATCATAGCGTTCGGTCCCGGGCAGGACTGTAATGCCTTCTCTTCTCTTCAGATAAGAACAACCCGTTGGGATCATCCAGATCTGGTCTAAGTGTGCCGACTCCAGTGCCTGTTGGGCCAGCATCAGATGTCCTGCATGAATCGGGTTAAAGGTCCCCCCCATAATACCTATTCTGCTCATACTTCATCCCTCTGTACGGATTCTGATTGCAACAAACGATTAATGGGGCAGTTCGATCTTCGGCTTGTCCTTGTCCGGCTTATACAGTACGATTTTTTTGCCGATGACCTGTACCACCTGGGAATGGGTACGTTCTGCCGCCATCTCTGCGATGGCTCTGGGATCGTCAAAACAATTCTTCAGCACGCCGATCTTGATCAGTTCGTTATTGTTAAAAGACTCACCGATGGCTACGGTAAGTTCCGGAGTCAGGCTGGATTTCCCTACCTGGAAAATCGGATTCAGATTGCTTGCCAGACTCATCAAATATGCTCTCTGTTTGCTCGTCATAATTTATTCCTTTCTCAAACTTTTCCGTGTTTTACTTATAGTAATCAAAGGACAGACCATACATACGAACCGTATCGCCCTCCTGGATACCCAGCGCTTCCAGATCCTCTAAGATACCGGCATCCTTCAGGAAGTTCTGAAAGAATGTGAAGCCCTTCTCGCTGTCCAGATTCGTATAGCCTAACATCTTCTCGATCTTGGGTCCCTCTACTACGTACTCATCCTCTTCCTCATCATAGATTACAGTATAGGCATCGTCCACAGATCCCGTCATGCTGTCCGGGAAGTACTCCTGTGCAAATATCGTAGTTTCCTCACCAATACCCTGAAGCATTTCATTTACTTCATATAATAGTTCCTTTACCCCCTGACCGGTTACTGCGGACATAGGGAATACCTTGATGCCCTTCGGCTCGAACTCTGCCCGAATCGCTGCCACCGGATCGGATCCATCCTCGGTATAGATGGCATCAATCTTGTTCGCCGCAATGACCTGGGGTCTTGCAGCAATCTCCGGATTATAGGCTTCCAGTTCCTTATTGATAGCATAGATATCCTGAATGGGATCTCTGCCTTCCGTACCCGCAGCATCCACAATATGGATGATCACCTTGGTACGCTCAATGTGGCGCAGGAACTCATGTCCCAGTCCCACACCTTCGGAAGCACCTTCGATCAGTCCAGGAATATCCGCAATGACGAAACCACCGGTTCCCTCCAGATCCACCACACCCAGATTCGGATTCAGGGTGGTGAAATGGTAGTTGGCAATCTTTGGTCTGGCATTGGTCACTCTGGACAGAAAAGTGGACTTACCCACATTGGGGAATCCCACCAGTCCTACATCGGCGATAACCTTCAGTTCCAGTAAAAGCTCCAGTTCCTGTGCTGCCTGTCCCGGCTGCGCATACTTCGGAGCCTGCATGGTGCTGGTGGCATAATGCTGGTTGCCGTTGCCGCCCTTACCGCCTTTTAAGAGAACAACCCGTTTGTTGTCCCCCGACATATCCGTAATTACCTGCCCGCTCTGTGCTTCTTTGATTACGGTTCCCGCAGGGACTTTGATAATGATATCTTCTCCGTCCTTGCCACGGCAGTTCTTTTTGCCGCCTTCTTCCCCGTCTCCGGCCTTGTACTTACGGATGTGCCGGAAATCGATCAGGGTATTTAATCCCTCATCCACAACAAAGATCACGTCTCCGCCGTGACCACCGTCTCCACCGTCAGGGCCGCCACTGGGAACATATTTTTCACGGCGAAAGGACACATGACCATCTCCACCTTTACCGCTTCTTACGTAAATTTTAGCTCTGTCAGCAAACATATTGTTCTCCTTTCCGACAAAAATCCTTTACGGACTAAAAGGGCTTCAAACAATCAGTATGTTTGAAGCCCTGGTTAAATCAACTTATTTCTCTACAGGATATACGGAAGCCTGCTTCTTGTCTCTGCCCTTTCTCTCGAAACGGAGAACGCCATCAACTAAAGCAAACAGAGTATCGTCTCCACCGATACCAACATTGACACCGGGATGGATCTTAGTACCGCGCTGTCTGTAAAGAATATTTCCAGCTTTTACAAACTGGCCATCAGCTCTCTTCGCACCTAATCTCTTGGATTCGGAATCTCTACCGTTCTTGGTAGAACCAACTCCCTTTTTATGTGCAAAAAATTGAAGGTTAAAGTTAAACATGGTCTACACCTCCTCGATTTTTACTTGCAAATACTGTTCCCCGTACTGTCTGCTGAGATTCTGTAGTGAGAACACCATGGAATCCATCAGAAATACGGATTTGTCCTGCAGAATATTCTGAAAATCACATTCGATAAAGCCCGTCTCCTCGTTCTGGGTCAGCTGAAGTTCTTCACCTGCCAGTTCCGAAAGCGATCCGATAGTACTCTGTACCAGTACGGAAATCGCTGCGCAGAGGATATCCGGTTCTGTACTGAACAATCTTTTCTTGGCATATCCTGCATGTCCCATGCAGTAGAATCCACGATAGATTCCCCCATGGTCCTTACGAATGATAATAGTTGTCATAACGATTACGCGTTAATCTTTTCGATCTTAACCTGAGTGTATGCTTGTCTATGACCATTCTTCTTGTGGTAACCGGTTTTTCTCTTGTACTTGTATACAATAACCTTCTTACCTCTACCCTGCTCCATAACGGTTGCGGTAACAGTTGCGTTAGCAACGTCAGCACCAACCTTGAGGGTATTGTCACTTACTGCGATCACCTGGTCAAAAGTAACAGTATTACCGGCTTCTGCATCGATCTTCTCAACTTTGATTACATCACCTTCAGAAACTTTGTACTGCTTTCCACCTGTTGCAATAATTGCGTACATAATAAGGCACCTCCTATTATTTACTCGCTAACTTTGGTGGTGAAAGATCTAAAATCCAACACACTTATACCTAGTTATGCGGCATACCATAGTATAATAGCATGAGGTGCCCTGATTCGTCAATATATATTTTTTAATTTTTTGAAAAAATTGCAGAAATTACTTTTCTAAGATATCTGCGTTATTTTTCTTTTCGAAGTCTTCCACATACTGGATGATCAACTTAACGGTTCCTTCGATTCCAAGGATGCTGCTGTTGATACACAGATCATAGCTGTCGGCCCTGCCCCACTTCTTGGAAGAATAATAATTATAATAGCTCTGACGCTGCTTATCCTTCTTCGTGATCATTTCCTTCGCCTTAGCTTCCGTCAGATCATATTTTGTCATAATACGCTTGGTCTTCACATCATCGTCGCCGAAGATAAACAGGTTAATGCAGTTCTTATAATCGGAAAGTGCATAATCCGCACAACGTCCGACGATCACGCAGGGACCTTCATCGGCGATCTTCTTGATCGTATCAAACTGTGCCAAAAACACCTTATGGCTGATAGGCATATCTACAAAAGAGGATGCATTGTAGCCGAAGGAATAAGTATCCATTACCAGATTGTACAGGAAAGAATTCGTCGGTCTCTCATCATGATTCTGGATCATTTCCTCACAGAAACCACTCTCCTGTGCAGCCCTTGTAAGAAGTTCCTTGTCATAGCATTTGATTCCGAAATACTCTGCAGCCTTTTCCCCGATCTCACGACCTGCAGAACCAAACTGACGTCCAATTGTAATAATTGTATTCATACACACACCCACTTTCTGCTGAACTTGATAACTAGCATTTTTTGTAGTTTCATTATACGTGATATTTAACAAAAAATCAACTAATTATCAGATTTTTTAGTCGCAATTCAACAATTTTCATGTGATGCATGCATTTTTTCTGCTATTTTCATGCCTTCTTCCGTACGTGCCAGTCCACCCAGTGCTGTTTCCCGCAGGGAAGCGTCCATTTTATCTCCCACTTCCTTCATGGCATCCATGACCTGATCCGGAGGAATACGGCTTGTGATTCCCGCCATTGCCATATCTGCAGCAGACATGGCATTCACCGTGCCAATCACATTACGCTTCACACAGGGAACCTCCACCAGTCCCGCCACCGGATCGCACACCAGTCCCAGAAGATTCTTCATGGCCATCGCTGCTGCAGTGGCGATTTGTGTGCAATCACCGCCCTGGAGATATACCAGTGCTCCAGCTGCCATGGAACTGGCCGCTCCGATCTCCGCCTGGCATCCGCCCGCCGCTCCGCTGATGGAAGAACGGGTGGCTATGATCTGCCCGATTCCCGCCGCCACGTACATAGCTTTCAGGATTTTATCGGTATCTTTGCACCGCTTCTGAAAATAAGGTACCAGCACGGCAGGCAATACTCCGCAGGCTCCCGCCGTAGGTGCCGCTACGATACGTTTCATGCAGGCATTGGATTCGCCCATCTGCAAAGCTCCCGCAATGCAGGTGTCCACATATTCCCCACACAGTGACTCGGTCCCGGCACTACGGGTATATTCCTCCATTCGTCTTCCGTCACCGCCCACCAGCCCGCTGGAAGAGTTCAGATTCCCTTCGTAAGTGGCTGCTGCAAGTAACATGGCATCCCAGGTGGCACGCATGTGTTCCATACTGTCTTCCCAGGACACATTCCGCTCCGCCATATCGTCCTCTAAGATCACCTGCCAGAATTCCTTTTCTTCTGTATGACATTTCTGCAATACCTGCTCAAATGACTGATAAGACATGCTTAATCCTCCACATTGATGTATGTCACCTTAATGATGCCGTCCAACTGCTCCAGCCATTCCACGGAATCCTGCGGTACTTCCTGATCCGTCTCTATGACCATAACTGCATAACCACCTCTTTTATCCCGGTACAGCTGCAGGGTTGCAATATTGACATTTCTCTTCGCCAGCATGCTTGTCACCTGCGCCACATGTCCGGGTTGATCCACATTGTGTACAATCAGTGTGGGTTTTTCCGCGGAGAAATTCACTTCGATGCCGTCTAATTTTGCAATCAGGATCCGCCCGCCGCCGATGGATGCCGCCTGTACCTCAATTTTCCGTCCATGTTCCCCGGTGAGTCCGAGCACTGCTGTATTCGGATGGGCATCTTTTAGAGTAACCGTGGAAAAAGAAAACTCCATTCCAGCTTTTTTCGCCAGGGCAAAACTGTCGGGGATCCGGATATCATCCGGATGCATCCCAAGCAGTCCCGCAATCAGTGCACGGTCTGTTCCGTGTCCGATTCCCGTGGTAGCAAAGGAACCATGCAGAAGGATATCCGACTTCACTACATGGTCCTGAAGTAATTTTCCTGAAATATAACCGATCCGGACAGCTCCTGCAGTATGGGAACTGCTGGGTCCGACCATCACGGGTCCTAAAATGTCAAACAGATTCATAAACGCCTCATTTCTCACACCAATACTGTCAGAAGATGTTCAAAATATTCCGGCAGAGGTGCGTCGATCTCCAGATATTCTCCAGTCGTAGGATGTATAAATCCCAATGTCTTGGCATGTAAGGTCTGTCCCTGTAACTTAAAAGGGCTCTTCCGGTTGGAATACACCTCATCTCCCAAAAGCGGATGTCCGATACTTGCCATATGTACACGAATCTGATGGGTCCTCCCGGTCTCTAATACGCACTCTATATAAGTATATCCCTGAAATCTCTGCAATACCCGGTAATGAGTCACTGCACGTTTTCCGTTCTGATGATTAATTGCCATCTTCTTCCGGTCATTCGGGTGCCTTCCGATGGGCTGGTCGATGGTGCCTTCCTCCTGCTTCAGTTCTCCGAAGCAGATGGCCAGATATCGTCTGTTGATGGAATGCTCTTTTAACTGCTCCGCAATACATCTGTGTGCCTTATCATTTTTGCAGGCAATGACAGAGCCGGTAGTATCTCTGTCGATACGGTGGACAATTCCGGGGCGCAGCACCCCGTTGATCCCGGACAGTTCGCTCCCGCAATGATACATCAATGCGTTCACCAGTGTTCCGCTATAATGACCGGCTGCGGGATGTACCACCATCCCCTTTGGCTTATTCACCACAATCAGATCCGCATCCTCATACAGAATGTCTAACGGAATGTTCTCCGGCTCAATATCCGGCTCTACAGACTCCGGAACGGAAAATACCACCTCATCATCACTTTTGACACGATAGCTTCCCTTCACAGGTTTACCGTTTACCAGAACATTGCCTTCCTTGATCAGTTTTTGAATAAACGAACGGGACAAATTCTCCACTAGCAGGCTCATGCATTTGTCGATCCGCTCGTCCTCCATTTCTTCTGTTATCTGAAATCGGAGTTCCTCCATTGTTCTCTCTCCTATTTCATCTCCCGATAACGGTTCTGCTTAAAATTAAGGAACTCCAGATCCTTTTCCTTATAGACGAACAAAAACAGAATAAACAGACCAATCGTAGCGACTACCACATAAATATCCGCTACATTAAAAATCGGGTAATTGATCAATACAAACGAAATAAAATCCACCACATAATCCAGTCGGAATCTGTCGATCATATTCCCGATGCCACCGGCAATGATCACCGCAAGCAGAATATGAACGATACGGAATTTCTTCTGTTCGGGAAGCTTGAACAGAAAAAACAAAAGCACTGCCAGGAATACGATTCCCACGAACAGAATAAACACTTTCTGATTCTGCAGCATTCCGAAAGCAGACCCTCTGTTCTCCAGATACTGCAGTTCCAGTACACCGTCAATGAGCACATAGGGTGCCTTTCCTTTAAGATGTACAACAGCCAGGTGCTTTGTGAACTGATCGAACACCAAAAGTACCGCAGCGATCAGCGCATCTATAAGCAACATAATAATACGACTCTTTTTTTCTTTATTCATGGGCATCCTCTTCACTAAAATTGATTTCTTTGATTGCAGCCAGAATCTCATCATCTGTCACAGTTCTGTCAATGACTGCCTTACCGATCTTTTTAAGCAGAATGAATTTAATCGTACCCGCTTCCATTTTTTTATCGGATTTCGTAAGCTTCAAAATCTCCTTCGGATCAATATCGTCCACGGAGATCGGCAGGTAAAAAGGTACGAACATATCGCGGATCTCATAGAATTCTTCCATGCTGAGCATTTCCTTTTTCCAGGAAATATATGCCGCTGCCACCGTACCCAGGGCAACACATTCGCCGTGATACAGCTCAAAATTCTTGTATTTTTCAATGGCATGTCCGATGGTATGTCCCAGATTCAGAAGAGTCCGGTCTCCCTGTTCGGTAGGATCCTTCTCTACAACCATTTTCTTGATGGAGCAGGTACGCATAACCATCTCTTCCAAAGTCGCAGGCTCTCTCTCACAGATCTCATACATGTTCTCGATCAGCCACTCATAAAACGATGCATCCTTGATCAGTGCGGACTTCATAACTTCTGCAAAACCGGAATAAAACTGTCTCTCTTCCAGTGTCTTAAGTGCTGACAGGTTCATATATACCAGTCTTGGCATTTTAAAAGCGCCAACCATATTCTTATAGCTGTCAAAATCCACGCCGGTCTTGCCGCCGATGGAACTGTCCACCTGTGCCAGCAAAGTAGTCGGAATCTGTACGAAATCAATGCCTCTTAAATACGTTGCCGCAATAAAACCGGTCAGATCGCCGGTCACACCGCCGCCGAATGCCAGCAGCATATCCTTTCTGTCAAAGCCCTCTTCGATCAGATAACGATATACATCCTTTACCGTCTCCAGATTTTTATTTTCCTCTCCGGCAGGGAATGCATATTTTACGATTTTACGGCATTTTCCTTCCAAAAGTTCTGCAACCTGCGCTCCGTACAGTTCATCCACTCCAGAGTCTGTGACAATGCATAATTTCTTCTCAGCAGCGCCCAGTTCCTCCAGTTCTTCCCATAAGCCGTCAAAGGACTGCTGAAATACAATATCATAACAAGGCTTTTTGTTATAAAGCACCGGTAATCTCTGTGCCATGTTTTCATCCTCCGGTTTGATTCCAAACCACTCTTTCTTAATTTTATTCTTTTTCTTTTAAAAAACTTCCTACAGCCCGCTGCAGGAAGTTATCTGTTTATGACATTTTATGACATTCCGTTGTTAATAGGCATTTCAAAGGATCCGGCACCGCCGAAAATATCCTGGAAATCACCGGAGATATCTACACTTGCCGGTGTAATAATAAATATGTAATGCGATATTTTCTGTAAATTACCTGAGATGGCAAAACAGGATCCGGAAGTGAAATCGATGATTCTCTGTGCGATGTCCACATCCAGTCCTTCCAGGTTCAATACCACTGTCCGGTTCGCCAGAAGTGTCTCGGTGATCTCCCGTGCATCCTCTACGGAAGTCGGCTTGATCACACAGACCTCCATGCCGGTTCCGGGCATTTTCTTGGTAACAGTACGGTGAATCGGTGTGACTTTGGGCTGTGAAGAACGTTTCCCCTTATCATCCGGATCATCCTCTTCCTGTGCCTGCTGTCTGCTCTTGGCAGGACCGAACTTTTTCACAGGTTCTACTTCTTCCTCATCATCCAGATAATCGTCATCATAGAAACCTTCATCTTCGTCATCATTCAGTTTCATATAATTCAGGAACTTATCCATTACACCCATGCTTACGAGTCTCCTTTATTCATATCTTCTTAAAATTTTCTTTATATCGTCTTACTGTAATCCCGCTCTCCGAATATACCGGTTCCGACTCTGACGATTGTAGCGCCTTCCTGTGCTGCCACTGTATAATCTCCCGTCATCCCCATGGAAAGAATGCTCATAGACACATTATCAATGTTTTTATTTCCGATGTCAACAGCTAATTGCCGAAGTTCCTGAAAATATATCCTGTTTTCCTCCGGGTCTTCCACAAAAGGAGCAATCGTCATAAGTCCCTTAATATGTACACCGGGTAAAAACGAAATATCGCGAACCAGTTTTTCGGTTTCTTCTGTGGTGGTACCGAACTTGCTCTCTTCCTGTGCCACATTGACTTCAATCAGAATATTGACTTTCACCTGCTTCTTCACAGCTTCCCGGCTGATCTCCTCCGCCAATCTGAGACTGTCCACGCTGTGGATCAGGTAGACCTTATCTACGATATATTTTACTTTATTGCGCTGTAAGTGTCCAATCAGATGCCATCTGATATCCGAAGGCATCTGTGGTATCTTGTCCACCAGTTCCTGTACCTTATTCTCTCCGAAGTCCCTGGCACCCGCATGGTAGACATCCATAAGCATGTCCACCGGTTTTGTCTTGCTCACCGCCAGCAGCGTAACTTCCTCCTGGGATCTGCCTGCCTGTTCACAGGCTTTTTTGATATTTTCCTTTACGGCATTATAATTTTCCGCCAGTCTTTTGCTCTGCTCTGTCATCTGCATTTGAAATATCCGCCGTCCTTTCCCGTTTATATTATCCCTCCGGCACCGGACTGCTCTCCGGGATCGTGTCACCGCTGACCGTATCCTCCGGCTGTGTATCTTCCGGCACAGTCTCCTCCGGTGTGGGCTCTATGGCAGCTGCCGTGGTATCCGTCTTGTTCGTATCGGTCTTCTTCACATTGGTAATGATCTGGTCATCCGATACCGCGGATCCATCCAGCACAATATAATCATATACGTTCAGACCATAGGTCGTATTCGCCTTTACAATAGAGTATTCATCGTTCTGATACAGGATGTTGATCTGCTTGAAATCCGCATATCCTTTATTTACATTATACACACCGATCAGCGTGGCACGCTTGCTTACCGTGTAGGTATCCTGGCTGTCCGTCTTGTACAGGACATCTCCCGTCTTAAGCACGGAAGTATCCATGTAATACACGCCTTCCGTCTCATCATAGCTGTAGGCATCAGTCTCCACGAATTCACTGGATATATTCCCATTCTCCAGATAGCACTGTCTTATGACGCCCTGGGTTCCGGCATTTTCATCCGTCGTAACAAAGTCTTCATCGATCAGGAAAAATTCCTTCTCCACGATAGAGGAATTCGGAATCTTCAATCCCGTCTCATCGTTTAAAATCAACTCGATGTCCAGGAAACGATCGGATACAAATGTCACCATAGAATTGGTAAATGTAAGAGACAGGAAAGTGTTCCCGTCGCTTCCGGTGAACAGTTTTGTCTGCCCCCAGGATTCATACTGGTTCTTCAGGAAACGGACCTTTACATAATCTTCCTGCTGGATCTGGGCACCGCGCTCCGCATCTATAGGAATCACAACGGACCAGTTCTCATCCGTGGACAGTTTATATACCGGGTCTCCTACCGCCATCAGTTCGTTACCCAGCATCTGCTTTTTCTCATAATCTTTGTTGTCAAATACCGCTTCTGTCACCGCATCCACGGTCAGATTTTCATATCCGTCTGTCCAGTATGCCACGATTCCCGTCTCAGGGGCGTAACAGAAGTTCACGATATTGGCGGCTGAACTGCCGTTTTCGTTTTCAATACTCTGCAGCATATTGACATTTGCCAGCTTCAGTACTGTATTTTTCAACGAATATTTGAAATCATAGGTATTCTCGTAGTTCCTGTCATCATACCCATGCATAAAATTCACGATCTCATTTCGAAATTCCGAAAGTTCCTGATTGCTCAGAGTGTTCTCTCCAAGACTGGCATCTTCCAGTTCCTGGCTTAATCTTCCGGTCTCATCTACAATATATACCGTATCTCCTTTGGCGACACGTTCGCCCTCTCTTGCATAAAAATTTACATATCCCGCTGTATCGGTGTTCACAACACTCTCACTGCGGATGGCAATTCCCCGGTAAATATTGTTTGTAGCCAGGGATCCTTCCGTTACTTCATAACGGACAATATGATCCGTCTGATAATACATGATCACACAGATGATCACATAGATAAAAATGGCGCCGAAGATCAGCATACCGATATTGAGGTTCAAAGGTTTTCTGTACTGTTTTACTTTATTGTTTTTAGATTTTCGTTGCTGTGCCATATGGAAAACCTCCTTTCCTCTGATTCTCTTATTCTCATACATTTGAGAAGCCCCGGTTGGCATCCGAGGCTTCTCATACGTGAAAAATATAATACGTTTTCTTACAAAGATACGATGATCTTATCCTTAACGGACTCCGGCAATTCGGATTCATCCATAGATACGCTGAGGATAAAATCTACCTGGAAGAAATCGCTCATTCTATCCAGCTTCTCAACCACTGCGGAAATATCCTTGCCTTCCAGTGCTGCGATCTTCAAAAAGCTGTCAAAATACATCTGCTCCAGATCATGATCCTGAGAAATGATACCACACACGAACCCCAAAAATTCGCTTTCATTCTCGATCATATAACGGGAAACGTCGATCAGACGCACCTTGTTGTTCAGTTCATACATGTGTTTTGTACTTTTGTCCAGATATACGATACTGCCCGCAATATCCTTTACCTCGCTGTTTACTTTGTCCAACAGCTGTTTGGTCTTGCCCTTACCCTTTTTGCCTACAATCAACTGAACCATTGGTGTAACCCTCCTGTCGTAAAATTTATAGGAACTTCACGCAACCTATTTACTTTATTATAGTTTATATACCCTTAAAAAACAACATCTATTTGTTGATTTGCTCCAGGAGTTGTACCATTTCCGGATACAGTACATCGCTCGCCGAAGAATTCAGTATTACGGAAATATACGGGGCTCCGCTCACATCCCGGGATAACAATATCAGACAGTGTCCTGCTGCATTGGTGGTACCGGTCTTGCCTCCGATTACCGTAATATTCTCCGGTGCCTGAAAGTCTCCTCGCAGAAAACGGTTGGTATTATTCACGGTAAGCTCTTTTGTCTTGCCGTCCTTGTCATAATATGTAGTCTGATAGGATGTCATATGAATAATTTCATTGAAGGAATCATATTTGATTGCTTCGTTGAAAATCAGATACAGGTCATATGCTGTGGTGTAATGATTATCATCCGACAGACCATGAGGATTGGCAAAGCTGGTATTGGTCGCCCCAAGTCTTGTCGCTTCTTCGTTCATCATCTCCACGAAATGATCCACGCTGCCTCCTACATTTTCAGCAATCAGCATAGCTGCATCATTGGCGGAATACATCAGAAGAATATGCAGTGCCTGATCCAGCGTCATGGTATCGCCGCTTTTCAGTCCGCACAGCTGTGCACCGGATTCTGTGATCTTAACGGAATCCGTGGCAGTAAATATCGTTTCCAGAGATGCATTTTTAAGTGCTACCAGTGCTGTCATCACCTTCGTCAGGCTGGCAGGATAGAGCCGCTCATAGGCGTTTTTGGAATACAGTACCTCTTTGTTATTCACATCAAGCAATACCGCAGCCGATGCCTGGGTCATATCCACGCTGCCGTCTCCGGTATTATCCCCGGTGACCACGCACAGATCCTGGGCAAATGTCGCAGCCTTGTCTTCTCCCGTTCCGGCAAGGACATTAAAACTGCTGACATTAGAATCCACATCATATGGAAATGCATAGGCAACATTGCCGCAGCCCGTCAGCACTATCATACAAAGTACCGCCGAAATACAGGAAGTAATCATACGAAATTTATTTGTACATCTCACGCCACTCTAAATCTCCTCTGTCTAAGGACTTGATCAACAGTTCTGCACTGGCAAGATTCGTTGCCAGCGGGATATTATGCATATCACAGAGACGCATTACATTACTTACATCCGGTTCATGTGCCTTCGGTGCCAGCGGATCCCGCAGAAAGATTACCAGATCGATCTCATTGTGTTCGATTTGTGCACCAATCTGCTGCTCACCCCCCAGATGTCCTGCCAGATATTTGTGAACGTTAAGATTTGTAACCTCTTCGATCAGTCTTCCGGTGGTTCCGGTAGCGTACAATTCATTTTTGCTCAGGATTCCCCGATAAGCAATGCAGAAGTTCTGCATTAATTTCTTTTTGGCATCGTGTGCAATCAGTGCAATGTTCATACTCTATACCCCTTCTTCTCTTATATCTTTAGCCTTTCTTCGCCTGAAGCCGTACATTCATTACGACTCCCATACCGATATACAGACTGAGTAATGATGTCAGTCCATAACTTACAAAAGGCAGCGGAAGTCCTGTGTTCGGAAGAATAAATGTAGCAACCCCGATATTTACAAAACTCTGGAACGCAATCAGACCTCCCATGGACGCAGCAATAATGGTTCCCGCGACGTCCTTTGCCTTTGACGCAATGGAAATACATTCCATGGCCGTTAAAAGCAGTAGAATAATAACCGCTATACTACCCTTAAATCCGAACTCTTCACCGATTACAGCAAATATGAAATCGGTTTCCGCTTCTGACAGGAAATTGCCGTTTTTCACCGATGTGATCTCGTTGTTTTTATATCCCTTGCCGTTCAATTCCCCTGAGCCGATGGCCGTTACGGAATTCAACTGCTGGTATGCCAGATCCGTGGAATATTCCTCCGGATTGACAAAGGCAAGAATACGGTTCTTCTGATAGGTCTCCAATATGGTACTGTCCGGCTGCATCGCCAGTGAAACCAATATGATCACTGCCGGCATCGCCACCGCCAGTGCACCGAAGATCAGCTTATAACTGATGCCTCCGACATACAGGATCACGCAGAAAATAAAGATCAGCACAAGGCTGGTAGACAGCGCCGGCTGTTCCTTTACCATGATCCAGGGAACACCCATAAGTACCGCAATCGATGCGATCACAGGGAAAGTATTCAGCTTTTCCTTATATTTCATAATAAACTGTGCAAAGAATAAAATCAATAAAATTTTTGCAAGTTCTGAAGGTTGAAATTGCAGTCCGCCGATCTTCAGCCATCTCTGTGCTCCGTTGCCTTCTTCGCCCATCAGAATGACCAGTCCCAGCAGGACAAGATTGCCAATATACATCAGCCAGTAAAGCTTCAGCAGAATGGAATAATTAAAAAAAGAAAGGACGATCATGATGACCAGTCCGGCTGCCACACCGGCGATCTGCTTGTTCTGCTGTGCCGGTTCGGCGCTGCCGATCGTCAGTATTCCGACGATCGACAGTGCAAGCACCAATATGATCAATTTAAAATCATAATCCCGTAATCTATAATTCTTAAACATTTATCAGCCTTTCTGTTTCTGTCTCTTATGTATTCACGGCATTTTTGCATTTTTCTGCAGATCCAGGATCGGTATATTGGCAATCAGGCTGGGAGTTTTATTCCGTCCGCCCTTGTTGTTGCCCTTCGCCTGTATCTCGATTTCCATGTGATCTGTGTCAATGCGCATATACTTGGAAATCACTTTGGTAATGTCTGCCTTGATCAGTTCCATCATCTCCGGCGAACAATTTACCCTGTCCGATATCAACAGGATTTTCAACCGGTCCTTCGCCACCTGACAGGAACTTTTTCTACGAAAAAAATGTTTCATATTTATCCGTCCCCTTCCTATACTTTTCGAAAAATACCGGTTACTTTTGTCCAGAAAGACATTCCTTTTTCGAAGTCCAGGAAGGAAATGTCTTTCCCTCGCAGACGTTCCACCACATTGTAGTATGCTTTTCCCGCAGGTGTGTCATTCCCTACAAGCGGTTCTCCCTGATTGGTGGCGATCACCACATTTTCATCATCCGGAATGATTCCGATGAGAGGTATTGCCAAAATATCCACCACATCATCCGCAGACATCATATCTCCCCGGCGCACCATATCCATGCGCAGTCTGTTGATCACCAGATCCATCTGTTTGAATCCGTTGGCTTCCAGCAGCCCGATAATACGATCTGCGTCCCGGATGGCGGATACCTCCGGTGTGGTCACGACTAACGCCCGGTCCGCTCCTGCGATGGCATTTTGGAATCCCTGTTCTATTCCAGCCGGACAGTCCAAAATGATGTAATCAAACTGTTCCCGCAGGTGGTCTATGACTTTCACCATCTGCCCCGGGGTTACCGCGCTTTTGTCTCTGGTCTGTGCCGAAGGCATCAGATAGAGCCCGGGATGTCGTTTGTCCCGGATCAGTGCCTGCTTGATGCGGCAGTTACCTTCCACCACATCCACCAGATTATATACGATACGGTTCTCCAGTCCCATGACAACATCGAGATTGCGCAGTCCGATATCCGTATCAATGAGGCAGACTTTGCAGCCCGCCTTTGCAAGACCTGTTCCGACATTTGCAGATGTAGTGGTCTTACCTACACCGCCTTTTCCTGAAGTGACGACAA
>DJEP01000043.1 GCA_002431915.1 Lachnospiraceae bacterium UBA5895
CTCTCTTCCCCCAGCCTTTCCAGTGCCGATGCGCCGACGCCGAATGCTGTTACCGCAGTTTCCGGGTGCATAAGAGTATTCAGGAAGCATCTCAGCCTGTCACCGGTAAGCAGCTGCTCTCCATTTTCCGCACGTTCTTCCAGATCAAAATAGCCCCGGGCCAGTCTCTTTTTTTCTTCGTCATTCAGGATATTGCTGCCTGTCAGCACCTGTTCTGTATAGGTTCTGTTCCGGTACATCTCCATCGGATCACCGGACGGCTGCATACTGTTGATGAATGCCAGAATTGCAGCCTCCGGCTCCGGTCTTGTATCCGTTTTTTCCTTGATACATTTCACCAGATTCTCACAGAATTTGTCCACACGCAAAGCTTCTGCCTGCTTCCGGACTTCTGTTTCCAGGGCCTCATCCAGCTTTTCATCGCCGGCCTTAAGCATTTTCTCCACATCTGTGCTTCCTTCTTCAAAATCGTGAACCTGCTCTTCTTTCTGTTCCATCCGTTCCCTATGGACCGCTTCTTTTACAGACTTCAGTTTTTCCGCATTTTCATGATCCCTTACCGCTGCTTCATAAGCCCTGATCTCTTCCCTGTAGTCCGAAATAAGGAATGCGAAGATTCTCTTCCAGAGAGAAGGCCTCTCCGGCAGTGGCTCACGCTCAATATCTCTGATATACTCCTGTAAGGGGGCAATTCCACATTCCTGTCCCTCATTCCCCATGTCCAGACGGACAGCCATGACTTCGTTTCTCGTCTCCGCACCGGCGGGTGCCTGGAGGAAAATACCGTTCGTCTCTGCCTCCAGGCATCTCTCCTTCAGCTGTTCCAGATCACTTCCGTCCGGCTTCGCCATGAGATATTCTCTGGTGCCGTCCGGACGTAACAGAAAGATGCAGTGAGTTCCATTGGTCAACAGTTCTGTCAACGCATCCTCTGTCTCCAGCAGATCCGTGCACCATTTTTCCTCAGAGCTGTGCAGACAATTACTCAGACGATTCGAAAGGATATCCACCTTAATAGCATTTTTCCTTTCTTTCTTTTCCCGTTCTATCAGGTTGTCTTCCACTTCCATCATCTTCCGGAAACGTTTCTCCCACTGTTCGGAATGGATGTTCTCTCCTCTCCGCTCTGCTTCCAGTGCCTCTGCGTACGCTCTGTTTTCCGGTATTGCCTCAACATGGTAAGTGACCGGATTTTCCTGCAGACCTTCTTTTTCCAGGAGCTCCAAAGTATCCTCTCTGGTAAATACTCCCATGTCCTTCACGGTATTCAGCGCATTTATCAGATCTTTCCCCTCTTTTTGCAGTACCTCCCGGAAATAATCGGATTGCTTCACCTTTTCCAGTAAAAATTCCCTGTTCTCCGGATACTTTGCTGCAACCGCCCGGGTGAAATCCCCATAACCCTGCATTGTCACCGCCTCATTGCATCTTCCCTCCAGAGCCATCTTGTATTTTGTGAGTTCTAACGGTCCCAGAATCTCTTTCAGATAAATATAGCTATTGTCATAGTTGTGGCTTCCACTCATAATATCTATAAACCGTTGTCCGATGGGCATGGGGATTCCTCCCGGCAGCTTTTCCTGTTTCAGATGTTCCGCATAGATTTCTTCTTTTCTCTGGTCACTTTCCCGCTGGGATACTGCAAAGATCTGATTCAGCAATATCACTTCGGCGATTTCATCCTCTGTCAGATTTTCTCCCTTTTGGGTTTTCTCAAAACATACTCGTCCCTTTTCCAGCGCCTCTTTATAAAATGCCATTTTTCCACGGAAGATGGGGATGTCTTCCATGTCTGCATCCTCCAGGATCTGCGGATCCCGCATTTCGGGATGTTTTTCCAGAAAATCCAGTGCCATCTCCGTGATACGATAGCTGGAATAGTCCTCAGGCTTTGCTTGAATTTCTCTCCACATACCTCGTTGGATCAGGAGCATATTCTTAACACCTTCGCTGAACAGTTTTCTGGTCTCTGTCAGATCATTTTGTGCCAGCTGTCCGAACAACTCCGGCAGAAGATCCCTTCCTTTTGCATAAGCCTCACTGATGCCCTTCTGCCTTTTAAAGTCGTCACTGCAGAGGCTGTTGGTCATCAGCATCGTAATCTGTCTCAAGATTTCATTCTTCCGGGGATCCGCCAGCTGATTGGGGGATGAGGAACCGGTGATCCGGGTTCCCTCCATGCATCTGTCGCTGCAGGTAATGGTCGCCAGAAGCGCCCGGCAATCGTCCTCCGTATATCCTTCCGGAACCCGGTAGGTCTTCTCCCGCAGTTCTTCCGCCAGATACATTCCCTTCGGAAAAGTTCCCTGCGGAGAAAAATAATCCTGAATCTTCTGATCCACAAACGGAACTTCTCTTATACATCTCTCAAAGATGGAATTCAATATCATTTTATTCTGTCTCCTTTTTTAGTTCCTGTCTTTAAAGCATGATACAACTCTGCATTCGTCAACAGAGCGTAGGGCATTACATAGAAGGTTTCCAGGATACCCAGCGTGCAGACACCCAGGATATGCCATCCGATAAAGGACAGATCCAATACAAAAGCATTCCATTTCTGTCCCCTCATCATTTCCTTACTCCTTGCAAAAGCTTCCCCGGAACTCATGCCGGGATTTTCTGCAATCAGATAAATCACCATCCGGTATTCATATGCCTTGACAATTCCCGGAACAACCAGAAGCAGTGACCACAAAACAATATATAATCCCTGCAGGAACATGGTTTTGGCAACATTCAGGTAGGAATTCTTAAAGGCAAACAATACATCTCCGCATTTTGCAGTGCCTTCCTTGCAATTCAGAAGCAGCTTCTGTGCACCCACACGGAAGGGGCCGGATACAAATATGGAGAACAGCAGGGATACCAGGAAAATTACTGCACAGGCTCCCAGAATAAGTCCTATCGTTGCCAACACTGTCGAAGCATCCACTCCGTCATAAGTTACCATAACCTGCTGTGCTTCGTCCGATGCATTCCGGCCGCCGGAAGAGCTGCTGCCTGCAGTAAACAGTGCCGTGATCAGAGAAGCAAAAAATGCTTTCCAGTAGTTTGACTTCAGCAGACTCTTTGCGTTTGTTTTTAATTCTTTTCTTGTCCACATAATAGGTTCTCCCTTTCTTTTGTTGATTTTGTTGATTTTGTCAATCTTATTAAAAATGCATTTCTGCACTTTGTTCTTTTGGGATCCGGATTTTGGCAATGGTGCCTCCCTCCGCCGGGTTCTCATACGTCAGTGTGGCATGCACCACATCTGCCAGACGGCTTCTGATGTTCTCCACCCCCACATGGCTCTTTCCATCCTCGGGAATGGAATGTCCGTCATAGCCTACTCCATTATCCTGTACCACAACTTCATAAGCATCCTCCAGTTCTCTGGTAGCGATCCACACCGTCCCGGACTGTCGGATGCCATGCTTGATTGCATTTTCCACCAATGGCTGTACCGTCAGAATCGGTATCAAGAAATCTTCCTCTTCGATATCATACTCTATCCGCAGCTTATCCCCGAACCGGATTTGCTCCAGCACCAGGTAGTTCTCGATGTTTTCCAGTTCCTGTGAGAACAAGATCGGTTCCGGATTCTTCAGCACGTTCATATTGGCTCGGAGGAACTCTGCGAAAGAAATGGTGGCATGTCTGGCCATCTTCGGATTTTTCTCACATAGCTGTGCAATGGCCGTCAGGGAATTGAACAGGAAATGCGGCTGGATCTGGCTCATCATGATCTCCTGCTGCTGTCTGTTCATTTTCCGTTCCTGCTCCAGCAGCTGCTCTGCCATTTCCACACACTCTCTGGACCGGTCCATCTGCCAGGAGAAAAAAATCATCAGCATCGAAATGGCAATGGCAATATTTAACAGGGCAACTCCATATACAAACAGCTGTACCAGCAGTGCCAGCAGCGGTAAAGCCATATAGGACAGCAATGCCGCAAACATCTCATTACTGAAGCATTTTCTGTGATAGATCATCAGATACACCGCCAGCACCATCCCCACAATGGCAATCACCTGGGAAATATAAAAATTGTTTGTACGATGATAGAAATTATTTTCGTCAAAATAATAAAAGAAATCGGTAAATTGACTTACTTCCACCATCACGGCGCCTACTGCGCTGATTGCGTAGATGGCATAACACCACAACCGGATGGGAAAATCCGTCTTGCCATCAATCACATACAATTGATAGGTGGTAAATTCCGCCAATATTCCATAACTGATCAGGTACACTGCAAGATTGCTCATACGTACCATGACCGCACCCAGTTCTCCCGGATATCCGCGGAATCCCCAGGCCAGGGCATCCATGATCATAAGTGCCGCCACAGTCAGCTCCATGAATACGATCATGCGATCCGCCTTGTTGCCTTTTCGTCTTCCCAGATATACCGACAGTGCTGCAATCAGGCAGAAAACGCCACCCCAGATTTCCAGTGATATATGTATAAATGCTATTGCTGACATCTGTCTTCCTCTTCACGATATTGTTTATCCTTATCTCAGAGCCATCTTAGCACGTAAAAGGAGACAACACGGGGACAAAAAACCGGGTGAATTTCCATTTCTCATGAAATTCACCCGGTTTGCTATGTCAGTCTATAGAATTATGTTATATTTTAGTACTGCTTTACCTGCTCTTCGCCGTTCATGACACGCAGAGCCCCCTGTGCCAGTGCTAACAGCTCGTCCTCACCCGGATATACGGTTACGGGAGCGATCCAGCCGCATCTTTCTTTCAGTTTAGCCACAACGTCTTCACCGTATGCAATACCGCCGGTGATGATGATCTGGTCAACCTTACCGTTCAGCACACATGCCATGGCACCGATGTCCTTAGCCACCTGTAACAGGAATGCCTGTTTAACCTCTGCTGCCTTGGCATCGCCTTCGTTGGCACGCCTGGTCACCTCACGCATATCGTTGGTACCCAGATAGGAATTCAGGCCGCCCTTGCCGATCAGCTTTGCGTTGATCTCCTTCTCAGTATATTTTCCGGAAAAGCACATTTTTACCAGTGCCGCACAAGGAATGCCGCCTGCGCGTTCGGGAGAGAATGCACCGTCACCGTCGAAGGCACTGAATACATCTACAACCCTGCCGTCCTCATGTGCGCCAACGGATACACCGCCGCCCATGTGTACAACTACCAGTCTCAGAGACTCATAAGGCTTACCGGCTTCTTTTGCATATCTCTTGGCAACTGCCTTCTGATTCAGTGCATGGAAGATACTGCCTCTGGGAATCTCTTCCAGACCGGAATATCTTGCAATGGGCATCAGTTCATCTACTACAACAGGATCTACAATGTAAGAAGGAACGCCGATCTCATCGCCGATCTCTCTTGCCAGAATACCACCCAGGTTGGAGGCATGCTGACCCTGGACACCGATTTTCAGATCCTCCAGCAGATCATCGGTTACAGCATAAGTACCGCTTGGGATGGGTTTTAACAGACCACCACGTCCTACAATCACGTTGAAGCTCTTCAGGTCACAGTTTTTCTCTGCCAGAAGATCGGTAATGATCTTCTTACGGAAATCCTTCTGTTCGAAAATAGTATTGTATTTGGAAATCTCCTCGGTGGAATGTCTCAGGGTTTCCTCAAATAATAAGGTCTCATCCTCAAATACACCGATCTTGGTGGAGGTGGAACCGGGGTTGATTACCAGACTCTTGATTGCCATTGTATGTTTCCTCCTGTATTCACTCTTATGTTTTGCCGCTTTATCCACTACAGCATCTATCCCTGCCGACAGCAGTTCACTCGCAGCTTCCGCAACGGCATCTATAATGATATCCATAGCTTACTTCTGATTTTTCTTCATCTCTTCTGACACAACTGCTGCCAGTGCCAGAGAATATACCTTGGTCTCGAAGGTATCGGAACGGCTGGTCAGGACCACAGGCACTTTGGTACCGGTCAGGATGCATCCGTTCTTTACTTTTACCATATGTACAATTGCCTTGTATACCAGGTTGCCGGCATGGATATCCGGGAACAACAGGACATCGGCATCGCCCTGGATCTTACGGTCGGTTGCTCCCTTATGTTTGGCAGCTTCGGGATCGATTGCCAGATCCAGAGACAGGGGACCGTCTACGATACAGCCGGGGATCTGACCTTCTTCGCACATCCTGGTCAGTTCTGCCGCATCTACGGTAACGGGCATCTTGGGATTCACAACTTCTACCGCTGCCAGAGGTGCTACCTTTGGCATTGCAACGCCGCAGGCATTACATACGGGAATGGTGTTCTTGATGATCTGCACCTTCTCCTCTAATGTAGGGTATGTCATAAATGCAACATCGGTCAGGAATAATAGTCTGTCAATGCCGGGAATCTCAAATACACATACATGAGACAGGGTTCCGCCGGTGCGAAGACCTACTTCTTTGTTCAGTACGCTCTTTAAGAAATTCTTAGAGTCGATCAGACCCTTCATATACATATCTGCGCGGCCGTCATGTGCCAGCTTTACAGCTTTCAGGGAAGCCTCGATCATATCCGGCTCGTTGATGATCTCATAATCGGTCAGATCCATATTCATTCCTGCTGCGATCTCACGGATCTTCGCCTCATCACCTACCAGAATTGCATCTGCAATGCCCAGTCTCTTGGCTTCATGTACAGCTTCCAGCACGGCACTGTCCTGTGCAACGGAAACAGCAACGGTCTTCTTCCCACATTCTTTTACTTTTGCTACGATGTCATCAAAATTCATTTTCTTCCATTCCTTTCCGCCCCTTCTCAAGGCTTCCAGCAGCCCCAGCCATTCGCAAAATCGTGCGATAAATCGCACTCTCCGCTGCTTTGCAGCTATTTTTGCTCATATCTGTGGCGGTGACTCTATTCGAGTCACCCAGAATCAGTCAACACCGCCCTTGCCATGCAAGCATGGCAAGAGCAGTCTCGTCCGATTCTGCTGCTTTCTGAATAGTCACTCTAATCGTTAAAATAATAACACAGTAATATATAAAAATCAAGTGCATACGCAGATACATACGAAAAAGCCACCTCTAAATGAGGTGGCTGATATCTGCCAGAGTCGGTACGCAGGCGTACAGGCATTTTTTTAAATTTTCATCCGGCTGTGTCTGATCCGGTACCATGACGACTTTGCAGCCGGCACGGTATGCACTTAAGACACCGTTAGGGGAATCCTCCACCGCCAGGCACTCTTCCGGAGCCAGTTCCAACTGTTCACAAGCATAGAGATAGATATCCGGAGAGGGCTTGCCTTCGGCTACCATGGTGGCTGAGATCAGTTTTTCAAAGTAAGGTCTGAGCCCTGTAAGCGTCAGATATTTTTCTGTCCGCTCCAGATCTGTCGCTGTGGCTATGGCTGTGATGATATGTCTCTTTTTCAGATTCTCCAAAAGTTCCACGGCACCGGGCTTGCACTGGATGCCATCCCGCTCCAGCGCTTCTTCCATCAGTTCTTTCCGCTTGTCTCGCACCGCATAATAATCAAAGCCTTCACCGTACCAGGCTTTGAGCAGCCTGGGAGCAAAAGGTCTGCCCAGGCTGCGCATGGTAAGCGCCTGCTCATCCGTCATGGTATAGCCGTAAGCCTCCAGTGCCTTCGGCCAGAAAATGCGGTAATATTTTTCGGTATCGATCAACGTACCGTCCATATCGAATATCACTGCCCGAATCATAACTGTTCCTCTGCGTCTTCCGCCTGTCCGGCACTCTCCGCTGTCTCTGTGCCTTCTGTGGTGTTATTCTCTGAATTGTCGTCGTTCGTGTCTTTTGGATCCTTTGCGGCTTCTCGGTCACGCTTTGCCTGTTTCCGCTTTTTTCTGCGCTTTCCCGCTTTTTTCACCAACAATACGATCAGCAGGATCACCACTGCGCCACCGGCGATACAAAGTATGATCAGCAGCGTATGGCTGCTCTCCGCCTCCACAGTGCGGAAGCTGCCGGGTACTTCCATGGTAAACTGTCGGTAGCTGCCGATCACCGTGGATTCCACTTCTCTGTACTCGCTGCCCTGTTCCACCTGTACTACCGTGTTGTCGGTATCCTCGCAGTAGACACGCAGGGTAAGTTCACCGGTATAATCCGGTGCATTTTCTTCCATGGAATTCGTAAGTGATACGGTGTACGTATCACCATCCACCTGTAGATGCAGTGCCGCATTGGGATAGAAGTTGCCCTCCGCCATGACCAGCGGCTTGTCAGCATCATTTTTCTCCGTGGAAGCAATGGATGCGGTCCATTCCTCATACTCCGCTTCCAGTACCTTATTGCCGGTAATATAACTGAAATCATAATCCGGCCATACACCGTAATAGCCATCCTTCTCCGGTACCTCCGGAATCTGATCCGCGGACAGATAGTCACCGTAACCACACTTAAAGGAAGCCACTTCTACACCGTCCGCCTGGAAAGTGACAGTGAACTGGGAAAATGCTTCCGGCACGCCGTCTTTATTGCAGAATTCCTGATAAGACAACGGGGTTGCACCACCCTGATAACCGATACCATCCACACCGCCGGCACCGCCCTCTACGTAATAGTTGCCATATAAAGTGCCGTCATCACTGACTTTTCCGGCGATGCTGCCCTGACTCTCGCCGGACATATCCAGCTCGTTATAAGCATAACTGTAGAAAATATCACAGCCTTCTCCGGCGATTCCGCCGATATTATTTTTACCGGTGATCCTGCCCATGCTGTAGCAGCTGCGGATCGCATAGCTGTCGGATCCGGCAATGCCTCCTACATAGCTGCCACCGGTGCTCTCTACCGGAGCATAAGATTCGCAGGAAATAACTGCACCATATTCCGCTTTGCCGACGATACCACCCACATAGTCCTTTTTACCGGTCACATCTCCCAGATTACGACTGTCCCGGATAACTGCCTTGACGGTCTGCTCCACATTAAAGCTCTCCGTTCCGGTTAGAGTAACATCATCCTCCGGGTCAAAATCGTATTCCGTCGCCACCTGTCCAACGATACCGCCCACATTAGTGTCCGCCTCTACGATGCCACGGTTCACGCACAATGTGATTTTACCTTTTTGGAAACTGGAGGTGTCATATAATGCTTCTTCGGTTCCCTCCGGCTCTGCCTCGCCATCCTCAGCATCGGGATCTCCGGGGTTCACTTCCCCCTTGCTGGCGGATTCGTCCGAAGTATCCTCCACAGAGATTCCTTCGTATCGGAAGAGATCATCGCGGATCTCGCTGACCAGTTTCCGCAGAACTCTCGCCTGATCCATCAGTTCATCCATATGTGCATTGGTACTGTCTGTCCCTGCCTGAAGCACATCTCCCAGTTGACCTAGTTGGTCAAAAGTTTTGTCGAGACGGTCATTCAGTGTATCCAGATTGTCCTTGATGCCACCACTTCGATCTGCGGAAGCGGTGGTCATGTTATCTAAATGTTTGGACGCATTCTCTCCGAATTTTTTCAGCGCTGCTTTATAACTCTCTGTATCGTCCGGTACTGTGATCGTAATGTTGCCTCCGCTCAGGTCATTACCGCTGAGCGTAACATCATGACTGTTGCCGTTATTTTTATCATCATCCGCCTGCTTGTTCAGTTCATCATTCAGAACCTTTAGGTCGTTGCTGACACCGTTCAGCTCCTGGTTGTAAATATACCACAAGTCATGTGCAGTTCCAGTCAACGAACTTCCCGCACTGTTGGCATCCTTCAGATTTGTACTGATACTTTTGGTAAGAGCAGATGCCTGCCTGCTGTAGTTGCTGACATCCTTCTGGGTCGCATCCAGCATATCCAGGAATTTATCGGTCTCAGTATCCAGCTCTTTTAATTTGTCACTGAGATACTGGATCTCCAGAAACGGTTCCATCTGTCCCACGATACCGCCCACATCTTTTCTGCCCTGCACATAACCTGTATTGGTACAATTCTGCAGATAGCCCTGATGCAGCCTGCCGACGATACCACCGGTATTGTATCCCACATGCCGGTAACCGATGGCTCCGGAATTGGAACAATAATAGATCTTACCGTCAGAGATACCTGCAATACCGCCGGTATCCGTATGAGCAGCCACATTGGAAGTACTGTTGATCTGCTCCAAATTGTCCATGGTAATATCATCCAGTTCATAAGTCACTTCCGTACTGTAGGTATTGATGCTGCCGCTGTTGCTACAGTTATTTAAGATGCCGTGATTGCTACCCACGATACCACCTGCGGAATGATTGCCGATGACATTTGCACTGGATTCACATCTGCGGATCTCGCCGGTCTCTTCATTCACACCCACAATACCACCGACTTCATTATCACCGATGACATTACCGGAAAACTTACAATTCTCAATGCTGCCGTAGTTCACCCCGACGATACCGCCGACCTGATCCTGGCTTCCGGAGGGCGATATTTCTCCGCTCACTGTGAGATTACGTACTTTGGCGTCTTCCTGCACATAACGGAAAAGACCTACCGCAGAACCGTTGCCCGTAAGCTTTACATTGGAGATCGTAAAGCCATTACCATCGAAAATTCCTGCAAATGTAGGAATACTGAATTCACTTTCCATACTCAGAACGATGTCGTTCTGCAGCACTACTTTTATACCTCTGGACCAGCTGTCCAGCACACAATTCTCCGTAAGCCTGCGCAGATCCTCCTCCGTGCTGATTTCTACAATTGCATAATCCTGTTCCTGCGCGGTACTGCTATAACCGCTGCCACCCTTATACTGTTCATAGGTCAGCGTCTCTGCCGCATAAGCGGTAGCCGGTGTCTGCAAAATCAATGTTGCTCCCAGCAGGAAACATAATAATCTCTTACTGTTCATCTTCTGTTCCCTCGCTTTCTGCTGTATTGTCGTTTGCATCGTTTTCATTGTTTTTCGGCATATTTTCTTTGACTGGACTTTCTGTACTTTCCTGCCCAGATGCCTCATCCTCCGGCAGTTCCTGTGCTTCCAGTCTGGGATAGATTTCCTCCGGTTCATCCTGCCGTTCCATGGTCACGGTATCCTTGGGACGTACTACTGCACCCATCTCGCCGTCGATGACACCGACGAAATCACCTTCCAGGATACCATTGACATAACCCTTGATATGACCGTTCATACGGATCCTTCCGGCAGAAGGCAGCGGCTTCGCCAGATCACGTTTTAAGGTAAATGCCGTCTTCTGAATAATAATATCTCCGACCAGCAGCGTCTGCGGCAATGCCAGCAGTACCAGCAAAATAGAAGTCAGAGTACCGCGTCCCAGTGCCAGTCCGATGGCTGCTACCGCTGCGTTACTGGATACAAAACTGATAATGAAACCTGCTGCCACCAACATGGAACCACTGGTAACGATGGTAGGAAATGCCTGGTTCAGCGCCTCGATGGCAGCTTCCTTAATCGGCATGTAAGTCTTCAGATCCATATAACGGCTGGTGATAACGATAGCGTAGTCGATCGTCGCACCCATCTGAATTGCGGATACTACCAGGTATCCCAGGAAATATACATTTTCGTTCAACAGATACGGCAGCGAGAAGTTCATCCAGATACTACCCTGAATCGTTACTACCAGCAGTACCGGTAATCCGGCGGACTGGAAGGTAAACAGCAGGATGATCATAACGAACAATGCTGTCAGTACGGTGATGATGGTATTATCTGTTGCGAAGGAATCGCCCAGATCCTTATCACTGGTGGCATTGCCGACTAACAGAATATCATCTATATTGTAGAACTTCGCCACGGTATTCCGGATCTGATCCAGTGCCGCGGTAGTCTCCTCTCCTTCATAAGGAACGTTCAGTTCCAGGACAAAACGGGAATTATCTTCTCCCAACAGCTGATCTTTTGCAATACAGATCTGTGAGTAAGCATCTGTCAGCGTCTCCTCCAGATCATCATCTAACGTGATGTTGCCGCTCTCCTTCTGATCATAGATAAACAGGAACATATCAATAAACGGTACTTCGTATTCACTCACACCACTGACCAGTGCTCCGTAATTACTCTGGTCCATTGCATATGCAGAATACAGCATATCCGCCACTTCCACATCCAGGTCGATCAGCTCCGCAAACTGTCTGGGATTCAATTTATCCGTCAGCATGTAACCGTCCATGGCTTCGATATTTCCAAGTCCCTGAACAGACTTCACTGCATTCAGCTTCTCCAGTGCTTTCAGGGTCTGCGCTTCCTTTTCATAATCCCCGTTGGGCACAATGACCGCCAGCTGATTCACCATGCCAAATTCCTGATTTACCATGCTGACCGAGAACTTGTTATCACTCATTCTGCTGGACTCCAGCGTGTTGGTATCGTACACGTAATTTGCCTTATTGGACAGGAAAAATGCTGCAATAACGCCAACGATCAGGATGGGCGGTACAATGAAGCGGGTAGCCACACAGAATTTACCGACTGCTGTGATCTTCGGCACAAAGCTTTTATGGTGGGTATTGTCGATTGCCTTGGAAAAGGTAAGTAACAGTCCGGGCATCAGGAAGAATACGGCTACCATACTGAAAATAATGGATTTTGCCAGGATAATACCCATATCATAACCTATTCTGAACTGCATGAACATCATGGCTACCATGCCGGAAATCGTGGTCAGGGAGCTGGAAGATATCTCCGGGATTGCTTTACTCAGTGCCACAATCACGGCTTCTCTGGCATCCTTGTCCTCATGCTCTTCCATAAAACGGTGTGCCAGAATGATGGCATAGTCTACTGCCAGACCTAACTGCAGCACCACCGCAATGGAATTCGTAACGAAGCTGATGGTGCCAAACCAGTAGTTCGTACCCTTGTTCAAAATAGCTGCCACAATGAAAGTGGTCAGATATACGGGAATCTCCGCGTAGGTCGTGGAGGTAAATAACAGTACGGCTACGATAACCACAGCTGCCAGCACCAGAATAAGGATCATATCATTATTCAGGTCATCCGCATCACGTTCCTCCTGACCGATGTCGGAAGAATAATAGACATCATAGTCAGACAGCGCATCCAATACTTCATCTAAATGCTGCTGTGTGGCTTCCGTATCTGCCTCCTCATCAAAAGTGACAGACAATAAAGCCTCCATGTCATGATAATGATCTTCGGTGTCATCGAAATCCAGCATGCTGACACCGTCCATTTCTTCTACCTGATCTGCTAACTTCTGTGCCTCATCAAAGGTCACATTACAGATCAGGATCCGGGCAGAACCATAAGTCGTAAATTCTGAATCCATCAGATCCAGTCCCCTTCTGGTCTCTGTCGTATCCGGCAAATACGTCGTCAGATCGTTGTTGACCTTGACTTTGTTCATGGATAATACGCAAAATACGCACAAGACGATGAAAATCAGATAAAATCCTTTTCGCTTGTCTACGATGAGCGTGGCAAGCTTCATCATAAAGGAGTTATCTTTTTTGTCTTTTTCTGTGTTGTCTGCTGCCATAGTTTCCTCCTGCTGTGTCTCTTTGTACCCTTATTTTATGTATCGTTTTATATGCCTCTAGTTTAAAAGTTTTTTGCCTTTCTGTAAAGCATTACTACAAAGATGAGAAATTGTATTTATGTGATTTAATGAACTTGTGTTGATTTTCTGCCACAAGCAAAATATAATAATGAGAAAGAAAAAGCAAGCTACAGATTGTATGTGTTTGTTTATTTTTAGACACTTTATTTTGAAGTGTTTATTATTTTAGAAAAAATTCAGATTTGCATTAGATATAGGAAATGATTCCTTTTATTTTTATGGAAAGGCTGGTGGATCATCTTATGGAAAAAATGGATCGACGGGTGCGTAAGACCCGCGCCCTTTTATTACAAGGACTGGTAAAAATGATGGAAAACCATGATATTCAGGATATTTCCGTCAAGGAGCTGACGGAGCTGGTGGATATCAACCGCGGAACCTTTTATCTACATTACGATGACATCTACGATATGCTTCATAAAGTGGAAGATGAAATGTTCCAGGAATTCAATGAGATCATGGAGCAGGAACCGGTAGGGGCACAACCTCTGTCCTCCCATGGACCGTTACTGGAGTTCTTCCGCTTCCTGGATCGGCACAGAGATCTGACAAAAGTCATGATCGGTCCTCACGGGGATCTGGCTTTCATCAATCGCCTGAAAGCTCAAATTGAAAAGCGCACCCTCCAGGTTCTGGAGAGTGCGCAGTCCGATGCTAATTATGAATATCTCTGTTCCTTCATCATCACCGGCTGTGTCGGCGTCGTGGAGACCTGGCTGAAAGAAGCCAATCCCCAGTCTTCGGAAGAAATGGCAGAGATTCTGAGTACTATGCTTATGCGTCAACTTACTTTCGCTCCGGAGCCTGCATAGACTGTTCCGATTGTGCCGGCTCCGGCATGCCTACACTTAATGAAGTCACGATCTCGTCATCCAGGAAGAAGGATACCGTATCGCCTACCTGGAGATCCTCCAGAGTAGCGGCTTTTCCGTCGATTGTGATGATTGTATCATCGTTGACTGTGATGGTCATCGTGTCTCCGCTAAGGGTCAGTGTCATGTTGTCCAGCATGTCTTTCTCGGGTTTCTGATTGGCGGAGGCTTCCGGAGCTTCACCGCTGGGGACCTGTCCCTTGTCGTCAGGTGCTTGTCCGTCGGGCTTTTCGCCGTTAGGGGCTTCTCCTGTGGGAGCTTCACCACTGGGTGCCTGACCATTCGGAGCTTCACCGCCTGGAGCACCACCATTGCCGTCAGGTGCCTGTCCTTCAGGCTTTTCACCGGTCGGTGCTTCTCCTGTGGGTGCTTCACCATCCGGAGCCTCCGGCTTCTCTGCCAGTGCAATGGAGATCACATTACCGTCAATGGCTGTGATCTGACCGAGATAGGATTCCACCTTCTCTTCACCGCTCTCTTCACTGCTCTCTGCAGTGCTCTGCTCCGTCGTGCTCTCCGGCGCGATCGTCTCTTTATTTTCCGATGCTTCCGTACTTGCTGTGCTCGCAGATGTCGTTCCTCCGCAAGCTGTAAGTCCGGTCATCACCATGGCTGCTGTCAACACTGCACACATCACTTTTGTATTCACCTGGGGTAAATTCCAAATTTCGGATAAACGGAGCCC
>DJEP01000042.1 GCA_002431915.1 Lachnospiraceae bacterium UBA5895
TATAGGGTTATTTTTATGTAACAGATCCGCTCATGCTATTCGTAAGCTGCTTTTACTGCTCTGCGGGGACAAATGTCTTGATTTCAAACGAATCTCTGACACACTGTCTTGCGCTCTTCAGGTCTGCCAGTTCTTCCGCATGAATCATCTGCGCTAAGAGATTACCGATCGCTGTTGCCTCATCGGGTCCCGCATATACGGTCTTGCCCGTGGCATCCGCTGTCAGCTGGTTCAGGTATGCGGCATTGGAACCGCCGCCGATGATATGGATGCTGTCGTAGGTCCTGCCTGCGATCTTCTCCAGCTCGCTTACGGTCTCTCCATAGGACTGCGCCAGGCTGCGGTATACCACAGATGCCAGTTCTCCTACGAACTCCGGTACCGGCTGCCCTGTCTTCTGACAGTACTGTCTGATGGCTTCCACCATGCTGTCCGGAGAGAGGAAGCTCTGATCGTTCACATCCACTCTGGAGTGGAACTCCTTGCTTTCCTCCGCCATGTCGCACAGCTGTGCAAAAGAGTACGCATCCTTATATTCATGCCGCACCGACTGGATCATCCACAATCCCATAATATTTTTCAGGAAACGGAATCTATGGTCATAGCCGCCCTCGTTGGTAAAGTTGGCTGCTGCCGCATCCTCATTGATAATAGGCTTTAACGACTCGATTCCCATGAGGGACCAGGTTCCCGAACTGATGTAGATGCCGTCGCCCTCTGTCTGTGGTACTGCCATTACAGCAGATGCGGTGTCGTGGCTTCCGCACAGCACCACTTCCAGATCAAAGCCCACTTCCTGCTGAATCTCGGGAAGCAACTGTCCTACTTTCGTTCCGGGCATCTGTAGCGGTAAGAAAATGTTCTCCGGATAGCCCAGTTTCTGAATCAGCTCCTTATCCCACTGAAAGGTTGCGGGATCTACCAGCTGTGTGGTGGAACCGTTGGTGTACTCCGATAATTTGTTGCCCGTCAGACAGAATCCGAAATAATCCGGCAGCATGAGAAGTGTCCTCACCTGCTGTAACAGCTCCGGAGTCTGCTGTTTTACTGCCATCAGCTGATAGACCGTGTTGAAAATCTGCTTCTGGATACCCGTTTCCGCATACAGTTCGGTCTCCGGCAGAATCTTCGCCACCTCCGCGTCCATGCCGTCCGTGCGGTGGTCGCGGTAGCCGTAAGTATCACCCAGAATGTGATCCTGCGCATCCAACAGCACATAATCCACTGCCCAGGTGTCGATTGCCATGCTTACCGGGATCTTTCCCAGTTCTTTACATTTTTTCATGCCGGCAACGATCTCGCCGAACAGCCGGCCCACATTCCACAGAAGCTTGCCGTCCTTATGATCCATGCCGTTTTCAAAACGGTAGATCTCTTCTAACTCTATTTTACCGTTCTCTAAGTGCCCCAGGATATGCCGTCCGCTGGAAGCACCGATATCCACAGCCAGATAATATTTTTCCATAAGCTATCCACAGCCTCCCTTATCTGAAACTGAATACCTGTGTCAGAAGCGGCTGTGCTCCCGTGACAGGATCCTTCTCCATGATCAGAATATCTTTCATATATTCATCCCATTTTTTCACAACGTCGCTCTCTGCCTGTACCTTTGCGGCATAGTCCACACCTTTTTCGCATTCATAATAGCCGAACAGCTCCTCGCCCTGCATCCAGATGGAGTAATTCACGATTCCAGCATTTGCCAGGACTTCCTTCATCTCCGGCCAGATATTGTCATGTCTCTTCTTATATTCCTCCTGCATTCCCGGTACAATTTTTCCACGCCATGCGTATTTTTCCATAGTTTCCACCATGCCTTTCTTTCTATTTTGAGCATTTCGAGTATTTCAATCGTTCTCATACGCAGATGGGCAAACTACCCTTTACGCTGATTCTGTATTTATTGTAACTCTGAGATGTTGCTTCCGAAATGACATTATTTGCTCCGGGCACTGTCCGATTTTGCCCGAATGAGGTATAATCATTTTCATGGAACGAACACTTACTTACACTACAGAAAATCTCATAACACCCCTGCCTGTCAGCCGGTTCCTGAAGCAGAAGGGCTTCTCCTCCCAGAATCTGGTGCAGTTAAAAAAGAACCCTGATGCCGTGCTTGCAAACGGGATCCCCTGCTTTATGAATCATGTGCTGCAGCCCGGCGACACCTTGACGCTGCATATCCGGGAAGATCACTCTTCCGAGAAGATTCCCCCGGTAAATCTGCCGTTAAATATTGTCTACGAAGACGCGGATCTCATGGTCATTAACAAGCCCGCCGGAATGCCGATCCATCCGTCTATGAACAATTATTACAATTCCCTGGCGAATGCCCTTGCGTATTATTATGAACAGCAGAACTGTCCCTTTGTCTTCCGCTGCATCAACCGCTTAGACCGGGATACTTCCGGACTGACCATCGTTGCTAAGCATTATGTCAGCGCAGGAATGCTGTCCGCCATGATCGCCAATAAGACAGCTTCCGGCATTACCCGGGAATATCTTGCCATTGTGAAAGGTTCTGTCCAACCACCGGAAGGCACGATCACCGCACCTCTGGGACGCAGGGACGGCTCCATCATCGAGCGCACCGTGGATTTCGAAAAGGGAGAATCTGCGGTTACCCATTACAAAGTTCTGGACGAAAAAAACGGGCACAGCCTGGTCTCTCTCATCTTAGAGACCGGCCGTACCCATCAGATACGGATTCATATGAAATATCTGGGTTATCCCCTGATTGGAGATTACCTATACAATCCGGATATGGAATGCATTAAACGGCAGGCGCTGCACGCGTGGAAGCTGACCTTCCGGCATCCCATCACCGGGGAGAAAATGCAGTTCACTGCACCGTTGCCGGAGGATATGGCGATGGTAGCTGGAGATACCCCGTGGGTAACTTAACTTCCCTCATAGGGAATCTGCCCCGCCTGCAGGCAGTCATGCAGATTCCTATGGGCAGTATTATGCACGCAGTTTTTTCAGAGCTTTTTCCCGGATCAGGCATTCGCCGTGCTCTTCCAAGTACCGTAACTTCTGCTCATCCGCAGCATATAATCCTGCGAACTCCATTGCCTGGATGCAGGCTCTGCTGTAACGCTCGTAAGAAGCACTGCCCTTCTCCACATAGACATAGCAGGTGCCATCCTCCATACGGTACAGCGTACTGTTGATTCGTAAGTTAGCCGGCAATACCGCAGCATATTCGATCACTCTGCCGATATTCCGGAAAGCGAAGATTGCCACCTGGGGCTTATGGGGTTCTTCTGCCTTTTTCTGCTTTTTCTTGTTTTTGTCAGATTGCTCAGACTGTGCGGGAGCACCGGACTTCTCCGCAGCTTCCTCCTGCTGTGCTTTCTTCTCTACTTCTTTGCAGATACGCATCAATTCCCGCAACGCCTGCATCGGCGTATTGGGCTTGCTCTCTGCGGGATCCTTATCCGAGAATACCAGCACCAGTCCCTCATCCGGCAGCATCATGATCTGCAGGTCAAATGCATACTTCGGCGGCTTGTAGCCCACCTCTTCCTCTGCCTGTTCAATGATCTCCTGGACTATCTCTTTTGCCTTGTCACTGCGGGTCACAAAATCTTTATAATCAATATCGTACTCTTCCAGCTCTTCGTTGGACAGGAAGCACTTTACGGTCTTGTCATCAATTCGTTCTATTTTCATAACTATCACCTCTTACTGTTATATGTATGATAGCATAAAAATGTTGTGATTTCCACTGTCCAAATATAAACAATTTATATACCTTCAGGAAAACCACTTTGCTTATTCTAAAATATTATTCACCGTAAAAACAATACAACGCTCTGCTATTCACTGACTTATTCTGTTTTTTAGAATAAACAGGTGAATAACAGAGCGTTTAAAATTCTATCCTTCCAGCGCATATCTGCTGTTTATATATTCCTTGGGGGATATTCCTTCTATTTTCTTAAAGACTTTACTGAAATAAAAGGCACTTCTGCACATCCTCTACCGTTTTCTGTCTGTACAGAGAGCAGTAACCATCTGGATCCTCCGTGAAAAACCCTGCAACCACATTTTCTCCGTCCTGCAGGGAAAAAATAGAGATATACAGCATGCTGCCCGCAACATCCAGCGCCTGCAGATAATTGTCCGGATGCTTTCGGAAATATTCAAAACATTCTGAGCGGTCGTATATACCAACTCCGAATCGCATTCTTCCAATGCTTCCCGGAGATTTTCCCTGACCTGCTCCTTTAACGCCAAGGGTGACATTCTTCCTCCATGCCTATCATTATAAAGTATACTATAAGATATAATTGCGCACAAAATACTGCAAATGGGCAAACATAAAATCTTCCGTATGTCCGCCCTCTCCCTCATCGTAAAAATAATCTATACTCTCCTCGGGCAGTGCTGCGAAATAATCCCTTGTGCGCAGGAACTGACTTCTGTAAGGATCCTGCGTACCACCGCAATGGTACAGTCTGGGCAATGCGGTTCCCTTTTTAAGCGCCTGCTGTACCATATAAAAAGTATCATCCGAAGTCTCTCTCCATTTCCGGTCTCCGAAGATTCCACGCCATCTGGCGGCAAATGCCGGATTCTTGGCACATTCTTCCTCGCTGAAATTGATCGCGCCAGACGATATGGCACCGATTGCCAGGTATCTCTCAGGGTAAGCGAAGCCGATTTTCATCGCTCCGGTTCCTCCCATGGAACACCCTGCGATATATCGCATCACCGGCAGTTCTCTTTTACAAAAAACAGCCTCCATGCGCCGGGGCAGCTCTTCTGCCACATAATCACAAAATGCTCCTCCATGCTCCATATTGGTATAAATACTGTTTTGTACGGATGGCATAATAATCAGAATCTTTTTTTCATTTGCCAGCTGTTCCATATCATGCTCACGAAAATAGGACGAATAATCCCCCATCATTCCATGCAGCAGATATAACACTCTGTTCTGAAAGTCATGATCGGGGACTGCAATACTTACCGGATCTTCCATTCCAAGCGATTTCATATATTCAGCCATTTGTATGAGTGCCATTTTCCCCTCCTGCAAAAAGTTCGGGATGCTTCTTAAACGCTTCGCATGCTCCTTTTTCACCGGTTCCCATGCCACAGATAAAAGTATCTTCCCGGTGTTCGCTGATGCAGCCGAAGGTACTTCTGACCTTTGGCAATAACTCCTGTGTCAGATAATCATTATATGCCGCACCGTATTCCAGATTGCAGAAACAGCTTCGATGCCCGGTAGGTAAGATCACCGCCATATGAAGCTGTTCCACTAAACCCTCTATATCGTAGCGACGCATCACTTCCATGGGACTGCTCCCATCTGTGTGCAGTAAAAACAGACATGGAATTTTCTCTTCTCCTATTTTTTTCGGAAATACTACCACTGTTGTCATATTCATTTCCAGCAGTTCTGCACGATAATTCCAAAATCCAATTGCCATGTCCTATACAATCCTATCTGCAAAATTGAGCATTTCTTCCCATTCCTCAATGGTTGCCTTATGTCCTTCCCGACCCTCGAAATACATAACCGCATCTTTCTGATACATTTTATACACAGAAAAAGCCATCTTTGCACTTCTTTTTTCACTTTCCATATCTGCCCAGGGATCATCCGCGGCTCCGGTCAGAAATAATCCTCTTGGTGCTATTAAGCCCAGCAGCATGTGCTGATCCACCGGCAATGTTTCCACACAGTCTCCGTATTTTGCAAAGTTATCGCAAAACCAATACGGAAAGTTCGTCGTAATCGCCGCTACCGTCTCCGCACCGGGTCTTTTGTCCCGGCACAGCTCTGCTCCACCGGTTCCCGAGTGAAATGCTGCAACCATTGCAAATCTCTCATCCGAAGCGGCTGTCCACAAGCCGCATTTCCCTCCCCGGGAGAAGCCTGCCACAATGACTTTCGGGTACGGGAATCTCTCCGGCTGGGATAAAATGAAATCCATGACTCTCGACAAACCATAGCTCCAGGCACCGAGGGCTCCGCAGCTGTCCGGTGTTTTTTCGCTGTTAAAGTAGCGGAACAGTCCGGTCTGAAAACAATTCTCCGCATCAGAGGCTACACTTTCCACCCATACCTGGATCAGTGTATAACCTCTGTCCGTGATCATTTTTATGGGAATATCCGTCTCTTTCTGATCTGACAGGCGCAGATAAATAACAATCTTATTGTTTCTTCCGATAACCGGATAGAACAGCGTGATCGGCATAGCATAGTGTTCTATATACAGCAGATCTTCCTCCCGGATATAGCCGTCTTCCGTCCGCTCGGTATCCTGTATCACACCGGTCACCGTCTCCGGCACCGGAAATGGGCAATCGCCGTATACATTTTCCCGATACAGAGTAAGCAGCTCGGGGCGTCGGTATTTTTCCCATTCTTCGATTGTACCGGTTTTTATCTCTTCTATCATTTATCTTTCCTCAGCAATCTACGGATTTCAGTCCGCATACGGAGAATGAAATTCCGGCTGATAATCTAACTTCATTTTCCCATCTTCATCAAATTCCAGATACAGGAAAACATAGCGGGAATTATTATAATCCTTGCCATCCCATCTGTCGGAAATATACAAATAGTGCGTCTGTTCTCCCTTAGGAAGCGCCAGGACATATGCCGGTTGTGTGGCATAGGTCGTGGCATCGCCGAATTCCTCCAGGCTGCTCCATCTTCCCTCCATGGTGTCCGCGGTAGCATATTTTCCCTGATTGGGATCCCAGCCCGTACAAAAAGAACTGAGCATATAAAGCTTTCCATTCCTACGAAATACAGCGGGTGCTTCACGATATTCGCCCTGCCAGAGTCTGCCGGTCAGTACATCGATGTTCATATAATCATCTTGCAGACGATATATGTGCATATCCGCATTATTTCTGGCAGCTGAGATGAAATACGCCGTTCCGTCCGGTTCCTGGTAAAGCGTGCAGTCTCGCGACATATATCCCAGAGGATTAAAGTGTCCGTGATAGGTGTAATCTCCGTCCGGCTCCTCGCAGGTCGCAATGGCACAGGCAGCCTCGCTGTAATTTTTTCCGTTCTCATAATGCACCCACAGAACGAATTTGCCTGTTTTGGAATTATACAGCACCTTGGGACGCTCCAGGTTGACTTTTTTGTGATCCTCCTGCTGCAGTATCAACTGTGTTCTGACCCGGATCTGTTCCATGGGAGAATCCGTCGTCAGAATGTGGTTCCGGAATTCCCAATGAATCAGATCCTTCGAGCGATAGCAGCTGATATAATAATTCTCCCGTCTGTCCTCTCCATACCAGTAGAAGTACTCCCCATATTTCAGAATACATCCACCGTGTGCATGTATCGTTTCTCCGTTGCAGTCTTCCCAGACTGCTCCGTTTTTCAAAAAATCAGTATTTGCCATGTTTCATTTTCTCTCCTACATCTTAACTGAGCCTGTAATTCCCGCTGTAAAGTATCTCTGCAGGAACGTAAAAATGATAATAGTAGGTATCGTACAGATGGATACCGCCAGGAGAACCATTCCATAATCCTGCGTATACCCGGACATCAGATTAGCAATCAACAGCGGCATCGTTACAGAATCATTGCTCAGCATAATGATACTCGGCCACATATAGCTGTTCCAGGAATTCATAAAGGTAATTGTCAGCGCTGCCACATATGTAGGCGCCATTACCGGAATGAACATCCTAAAAAAGATTTGAATCTCGTTCAGTCCGTCCACACGCGCCGCCTGTATGAGTTCTATAGGGAACGCTCTCGCGCCCTGACGAAACAGCATGATCAGAAATACCGAAGAAATTCCCGGCAATACAAAAGCAATCATACTATTCAGTAATCCCATAGATGAAAACATGGAATACAGAGGAATTACCGTAGAAATCGACGGAACCAACATGGACAGCATCAAAAACTTCATTGTCCAGTCTTTTCCCCTGGAATGATAGATTTCAAATCCATATCCGGCAATGGAGCTGACAAGCAGTGCCATTATCGTCTGAACGATAGAATACCGGAAGGAGTTTAACATTGCTCTGCCAATATGTTTTGCCGCCAGCAGGTTTTCCATATTTTCCCACAGATGTGTTCCCGGGAGCAGTTTTCCTGTAATGATTTCCGAAGTGGTATTGGTCGCCGAGACGAACATCCAGTAGATCGGGAATACTGAAAGCAGTGATGCAATCGTCAGTACAATATAACAAACACTTTTTCTCCGTTTAGTCACGCTTATCACCTACTTTCATCTGAATCAGCGACAGAATTGCTACCACAACAAATATGACAAAGGATATTGCTGTAGAGTATCCGAAATTCGGCGTATACTGGAAAGACAGATTGTAAATATAATGGGAAATGGACAGCGTGGTATTCGCCGGTCCGCCTCCCGTCAGATTTACAGATTCATCATACAGCTGTATGGTACCGTTGACTGTCATGATCATCAGCAGAATCAGTGTCGGTTTGATCAGAGGAATCGTTATCTTCGTAAAAATCTGCAGCCGGGAAGCTCCGTCCAAAATGGCAGACTCATAGATTCCCTCATCAATATTTTGCAGTGCTGCCAGCAGAAATACCATATTATAGCCGGTCCATCTCCAAATTAATGCCAGCAGAATAATCATTCGGGCAGACCATGGATGTCCGAAGAAATTGTACCCCGTCTGCAGTATTCCGCTTTTTACAAGAAAGGTATTGATCATACCGTCTGCGGCAAACATGATACGGAAGATCAGGGAATAGGATACCGAAGCTGTGGCACAGGGCAGAAACAAAAGGATCCGGAACAATCCCTTGAAGTGCAGTCCTTTTTCATTCAAAAGCGTCGCCAGCCACAATGCCAGTCCCAGCATAATGGGAACCTGCAGCATATACACCAATGTATTCATAATGGCTGTATGCAGAGTCTTATCCTGCAGCATTCTCAGGTAATTATATCCCCCGGCAAATTCCATGTTATTTCCGATGCCGGACTTTAATGAAATGATAAACGCCTGAAAAATCGGGCGAAAACTCATAAAACAAATCAGTATAGCGGCTGGCAGAAGAAACAGCCAGCCGGTTATACCGTATTTTTTACTATTGCTTAATTTGCGCATGCAATACTCCTTATTTACCGGTTATAAAATCCACAGTAGATTGTGCAGCATCCAGTTCAGACTGTATATCCGCACCGTTCAGAATATTGGTCAGAGCAGTTGCCACTGCATCCAGAGTCTCATCGTACGCATAGCTTGTATTGCTCTTGGGGATCTTGGTAGCGAACTGACCAAGTTCCGCATAAATGGTCTCTCCATTGAAGAACTCATCGGGAGTATTGTAGATTTCTGCATTGCCTGCGGTAGGAAGGTAGCCTGCAATGTAGTTGGAGTCCAGCAGAATATCCTGATAGAAGGTATCGCTGAGTTCACCGCCAAGGATCGTGGTCAGCATCTTCACCGCGCCATCCACATCCTTACAGTTGCTGGTGATCATCCAGCTGCTGCCGCCACTGGAGGCATAGTTGCCGGCACCCTGGATTCCGTCTACAGAAGGAAGATTTGCGATGCCCCATTTTCCGGACTGGTCCTCTGCTCCCTTAATGGAGTTCAGAATCCACATACCGTTGATGGTACCTGCGCTGGAACCTGCATTCAGAGAGCTCATATACTCATCCCAGTTGGTAACGACCTTGATTACACCACTGTTTACAAGATCCTGATACTCTTCCACGGTCTTCTTCAGGTTCTCATTCTGGTTCAGATTTGCCTTGCCATCTGCGTCAAAATAACTTGCGCCGGTGGAATTCAGCATAATGGTAAGTAAGGTTGCATCCGAAGGCATGGATAACAGGGGATGACCGGTCTTCGCCAGTACCTCTTCACCGATGGTCTTGAATTCGCTCCAGGTAATATCAGACATATCCTCAATGCTGTACCCCGCATCCTGCAGGTAATCTGTTCTGTAGCATGCTACAGCTACACTGGAATCAAAAGGTACTCCGTAGAGCTTGTCATCGTAGGTACACCATCCGATCTTCGCCTGATCATAGTCAGCGGTATTGATGCCCTGAGAATTCAGATCCGTGAAAGCATCCGGATAAGCCTTTACCAGCATGGGAATGGACGTATCCTGCATCAGCAGAATATCAGGCAGCTGACTGTAATCCCCGGATCCGGCAATAGTAGCAATCTTGGTACGTACATCTGCCAGAGCCATCACCGTGACATTCAGAGATACATCATTTCCCAGATCATTGTACATGTCCACACCGGTCTGCAGCAGATCTTCATTCGGTGACCAACACCATACATTGAATTCTGTTTTACCGGTATCGGTTGTCTGGCTTTCGACAGCCTGCGTTGTATTGTTCTGTGCAGCAGTTGTCTGGCTGGTAGTTCCGGCATCCTGCGTTCCACAGCCAACCATAGAAGCAGCGAGTGTCGCACCGCATAACAGTGCTGTTAACTTTTTTAATCCCTTTTTCATACATGTAACCTCCTATGTACTTGCTATTGCTTATTGCTTTTTTATTTTCTCATTAATTTTTAGCAAGTTCTATGCGTTTATCATTGTATACCTTGCGTTTTTTATTCAGTTGTATTACAATTTTGGAAAAGTTCTGTAAAGAGGCTTAAAATATATGAAAAAAAGATTAATTGAATACTCTATTGAATGTAATTTTATGGATTCTCCCCATTCAAAAGACCCTGTTTATCACTCACATACGAAATATGAAATGCTGTTAATTCTGAACGACAATATTTCCATGCTTATTAACGGGCAAAAATATGATGTTCCCTTCGGCACTCTTGTGCTTCTGACCAATCACGATCTGCATCTGGTGGCTAACAATAATGGGAACAATAAAATGTTCAAGCGGATCGCTATTCATTTTGATCCCGATCTGATACGTACCTATTCCACACCAAATACGGATCTGCTTGCATGCTTTCATCATCGTTCCAGCGATCTCAACTGCCTGCTCACACTGGACAACGATGATATCGGCACTTTTATCGAGCTCGCCGCGAAGTTCTGCCCTTATTGGAAATCCAAACGCTATGGAGAAGATGTGCTGTCGGTCACCTATCTGATCCAGATCCTGATCATGGTAAATTACGCGTACGCCCACGGAAAAACGGTCGTTCCTGTTCCCTTCACGGATCTGGTCCGGGATATCATTACCTATATTGATCAGCATCTGGATGAAGAATTGAAAATCTCTTCTCTGGCAAAAGCCTTCTCCTATTCGGAGAATTATATCTGTACACAGTTTGCCAGACAGACAAGCATTACTTTAAAACAATATATTCTTACCAAAAAACTGGCTACCGCAAAAGAATACCTGGAAAGCGGATACAGTGTCACAAAAGTGGTGGAACTTTGCGGTTTCAATGATTATACGAATTTTATCCGTACTTTCAAAAACCACATTGGCTGTTCCCCCACACAATGGGTGAAAACAAAAAATCTTTTTTAATCGGCGCATAAAATGTTCATATCTTATGCCGCTGTCTGAACTGTGAAGGAGAAATTCCATATTTTTTCTTGAAGGCTTTGCTAAGATGAAATTCATCATAAAATCCATAGTTCACCGCCACTTCAAAAAGTTTGGTATAAGGCTGCTCCAGAAGAAAATGCTGCACCATCTGTAGCTTTGTGTCCATTTGGAAAGCTGAAAATGTCCTGCCACAGCTTTTGAGAAAATGATTATTTAACGTTCTGCTGCAAATATGATAGTCCGAGGCAATCTCCTGTGTAGAAAAAAAGTGCTGGGGCGTGGAATGAATCTGCCGCATAACGCTGTCCACCATGGGATCCGGACTGGCCTGGGGCTCTGTGGAGATCGTAAGTTCCGAAAGTTCACACAAAAGCAGGGAAAAAAGCAGCGAAAGTCTGATGTCGCGTTCCGGGGAATGGGATAGCAGGACAAAGATCATTTCCTGCATATTCTGCCGTATCTGTGGAGCCGCAGCACAGTGAACCAGAGACGGACAGGAAAAAAGCGAGTCTCCCTGTGCTGGCGGAAACAATGAAATATTGGATGCTTCTTCCGCCGTGGAAGGTACAGCATGAATATACATATGCCGGTTCCCGGCTGTGCACACTTTTTTTCCGTAATGATGTCTGCCGGCAGCGAGGATCAGCAGATCATCGTTTTTCAGTACATAGGGAATCTCATCTTCCCATACCTCCATTTCTCCATCCAGCATATACAAAAAATCATGTTCCTCCATAACCCGGTCCGGATGAATCATGCCATTCACCGAAGTAACATAGTTTCCCACGGTAACGGTATGCAGATTTTTCTTTTCCAGATATACCATATTCCATCACTCCATTCCGTCGATTGTATTTACCATTATTTTATAATAGTGTTTCCATTTTGTACATGCAATTTCCAAATGGACAATGTAATCTGTCACAAAAATATTCTATGATGGTTATAGAAAAAACGAAAGGCAGGTCATTGCATGGATAAAACAAATTTTTCAAAACCGGTGTCTTTAAATGCCATGAAGGTATCGGACGAATTCTGGACAAACGAGATGGAGCTGATCCGGAAAGAAGTCATTCCTTACCAGTGGGCGGCATTAAATGACAGGGTGGAGGGTGCGGCTCCCAGTTTTTGTATGCGGAATTTTAAGATTGCAGCCCGGAAACATCTGGATCAGAAAGAAGCCGGAACCGATCATGCGAAAGCGGAAAGTGTGCGGCATGGAATCGAAATTCTGCCCCGGGATCCGGAACATCCGGCGGATACTTTTTATGGCTTTGTATTTCAGGACAGCGATTTTTCCAAATGGATCGAAGCCGTCGGATATTCTCTGATCCGCCATCCGGATCCGGAACTGGAGAAAATTGCCGATGGTGCCATTGATATCGTATGTGCGGCACAACGGCCCGATGGTTATCTGGATACCTATTATATTATCAACAGTGATGAGCAGATTTTCTCCAATTTGAAAGATCATCATGAATTATATTGTTTTGGGCATCTCATAGAGGGTGCCGTGGCATATTATCAGGCCACCGGAAAAGACAAACTGCTGAAAGCCGCGGAGCTCTTTGCCGACTATGTAGCAGATCACTTCGGCACTGCCGAGGGAAAATGCAAGGGGTATCCGGGGCATGAGATCGCGGAAATGGCATTGGTACGCCTTTATGAGACAACCGGGAATCAAAAATATCTGGATCTCAGCCGCTATTTTATAGAGGAACGGGGACAGCGTCCCTATTATTTCGACAAGGAGCATCCCGAGAATGTGAAAAAAGGGCAGGAACAGGAGCTTCGCTATGACTATTATCAAGCCCACCTGCCGGTAAGGCAGCAGACCGAAGCCGTAGGCCATTCCGTGCGCGCCATGTATCTGTATTCCGGTATGGCGGATATTGCAAGACTTACAGCGGATGCTTCCCTGTATGAGGCTTGCCGGAAGCTCTGGGACAGCACTGTTCTGGAAAAAATGTACATTACGGGAGGCGTTGGTGCCACCAGCATGGGAGAAGCCTTTTCCTTCCCCTATGATCTTCCCAATGATACGGCCTATGCGGAGACTTGCGCGTCCATCGGTCTGGTATTTTTCGCCCGGAGAATGCTGGAAATCGAGGCAGATGCCAAATATGCCAATGTTATGGAACGAGCCATTTATAATGGAATCTTAAGTGGTATGGCGCTGGACGGAAAAAGCTTTTTCTATGTAAATCCTCTGGAGGTATTGCCGGAAGCCTGCCATAAGGATCAGCGGAAATTCCATGTAAAGCCGGTACGGCAGAAATGGTTTGGCTGCGCCTGCTGCCCTCCCAATCTTGCAAGGCTCCTAAGCTCCCTTGGCTCCTATGCCTTTACGGAAAATGATACCACATTGTACGTCCATCTCTATCTGGGCTGCGATCTGGAAAAAGAAATCGCAGGCAAAAAAGTGAAGCTCCATATAGAAACCGGCTTTCCCTGGAATGGTGATGTCAAAATCAAAGTGCATGCACAGAGAACCGAGTTTGTGCTGGCACTTCGGATTCCGGACTGGTGTGATTCCTACGAATTGAAGGGTGCGGAGAACGCAAAGCTGGAAACAAAGAACGGTTATCTGTACGTGACGAAGGACTGGCAGGAAGAGGATACTTTTTCCCTTCATTTCCCCATGGATGTGCGGCTGATGACAGCAAATGACAAAGTCCGGGAAGACATCGGGAAAGCGGCTGTGACAAGAGGCCCCATCGTGTATTGTCTGGAAGAGACGGACAATGGCAGAAATCTTCACGAATTGCTAATAGATCCCAATCTGCAGCCGGAGATCGTATCCGGAAAAATATGCGAGGCAGAAGTTCCGGTGATCCTCATCAACGGCTTCCGCAAAAAAGCAGACTCCTCCGCCGGGGAAGAGACTGCCGCGCTTTATAGCACCTATGAAGCTCCTGTGAAAAACAGTGTCAGACTCCGTTTCATTCCGTATTATACCTGGGCCAACCGCGGTGAAAACGAAATGCAGGTATGGACCCGCATAGCGGATTAAAGAAGAAGGAGAGAAGAGACCCGTTGCCGGGCTTCTTCTCTCCTTTGTGCCATGTATGGATAACTGCTCCTACAGGCATCTTATCTCGTCTGAAAATCCAATTCCAGAAGTCTTGCGCATTTTTTCTGTGGCAGAATCACACTCAGGATGCTATCCTGACAGCTTATTGTACAATTTACTTTTTCCGGATAAATTACCCTGGCTGTCTTAACAGCTGCTCCCAGACTGTGCATATCTATTTTTATTTTTTCCGTATCTACACCAAAAACCGCCAGGTATAATTTATGTTCATTCCTGAGTCCATAATAGAGGCTTTCTGCCTTCCGCTCATTAAAGTGCTCCGGGAAAAACGGTGTCATTGTCTTTAATTCATCACGTATTTTTTTATAAAGCTCAATTCCGTCCGCTAAAATCTGCAGTTTTTCCTCTGACAGTTTCCAGACCATACCACTAATATACGGACGCAGCAGAATGCCATTAACCATATTATAAATAATATGTTCCTCATCGTCCTCGTATGGAAACACCCACATTCCTGCCTGTTCCGGTGTCACTGCACTGACAACATTGGCTGCAATATATGTATTATTGATTACATCTGTCTGGTCACTCGTGGATTGTAAACTGTGTAGTTCCAAAATGCCATAGTCCATTCTTTGTGCTCCGGAGCTGCATGCTTCCACGACAAGATCCGGATATTTTCTGTAAATCTCCTTCCACCAGTCATATAATGCACGATAATGCTCCAAATTAGCCTCTCCCCGGCTGTCTGTATCCACATCACTGCCGGGACCGGTTGTGACATTATAATCCACTTTGAAAAATTCGCAGCCATAATCATGGATTAAACGATCTATGACATCTGTACAATATTGTCTCACCGCAGGATTCCGGAAGTCCAACAGATAACGATTCCTCTCTACGCGGCGTTTTCCATGGTTGCAGACAAACCAGTCATCCGGTAAATTCCTTACAAATTCACTGTTAGCTCCCATGGCTTCAATTTCCAGCCACATTCCCATTTTTAATCCTTTGGAATGCGCATAATCATAGACAGTCTTTAAACCATGCGGAAACCTTTGGGAGGATTCTTTCCATTCTCCGATAGTGTCAAACCAGAACCCATCCGCATACCATCCACAGTCCATACAGTAGTACTCGCATCCCAGCTTTGCTGCAATGTCTATGATCTGCTTCTCTTTTTCTTCTGTCGGATCACCAAACAGACAGTTCATATAGTCATTGAAAACAACGGAACAGCATTCATCATCTTTATTCGGCCGCCGGATAGCTCTTCTGTATTTTGTCAGTTCTCCTATTGCAGTAGATACATCTCCCCGGCTTACGCCAAAGCAAGCAGGCACTGTTGAAATTTTTTCACCGGGTTTTACGTTTTTCCACCACATGCTTTCATCATTCGGCCCCATAAGCGCAATATAAAGATGTCTATCCTTTGCCGACCCGTATTCAATTGTCCAGGATCCGGAAAAATCCACTTCTGAATAATAAATTTCACCGGTTTCTTTATCCTTTATAATACCCACCGGTAAATAAGCACAGGATGACCATGAGCCCGTGTTGCCATAATGGAATCGGTTATTGCTGGCATCCGGAAGATTAAATCCCTGTACCGGCATATAGGACAGCCCGAGATCCATAATATCATAGTGATTCCACTGCGCCTCATTTGCCCAGCTGTTTCTTGGCACATATATTTCAAACTTATCATAATAGGGTTTCGAACCGTTTTTTCCTAACCCCTCATAAATAAAAGAAGTAACATAGTCAATTCCAATATCTTCCTGTCCGGTATTCTCCAATGTAATCCATGTGCGCACCGCTGCTATGCCTTCGAAGAAGCGCATGTAATATGTAACCGTGAGCCCCGGTTGGTCTTTGTCTTTCATTTCAATACAGAGAAGCCTTCCTCCTTCATCCTCCGTCAAAGAGTGCTTCACATAAAGCAGCGCAGAAGAATCACTTCCCATATTATGCTTGCAGGCTCTCATGGAGCTGTGTCCGGTTAACTGGAGGGAAATCAGCTGGCGGGTCGTGTCCTTTGTCTTCCAGACTCCCTGTTCCTTTAATCCCGGATAAGACATATCCTGACTGCCCGGCATACCGGAAAAATCTACCAACTCCACAGTTTCATCATCATTGACCCGAAAACTGACGCGCATGTCACTTTCATTAATTACAATATTTTTCACAAGTATCCTCCTGTAGCATCTGTTTTCTCATTATCCATTTTCCAGTGCATCGTTCTGCAGATTAGATGACTTCAGCATCCACTCTGGTGACGATTTCCTGCGTCCCTTTGTGGATGTGGTATTTCACTGCCGGGATCTTGGTCTTGGTGTAGAGCAGATTGGTGTTGGGATCTGCGGTGATCATGTGACCCACAGGCGGCTTGTCTGCCACTTCATTGACCTGCACATTTTCGTCTGCTACCGCACTGACCGTACAGCTGCTGAATTCATTGCTGGCCTGAGCGGATGCACCGTCCACCTTTTCTGCGAAGCCGATCTCTTCAAAATCGCCTCTGCTGACCGCATAACCGCAGTCATACGCCACACATTCGATCTCACTGATGATCTTATGTACTCTGGTGTGTCCACCGGCATCCGGGGTGATTGTGGTCTCTACCGTGATGCCCGGATAGGGGCTCCACTTCGACCACACGCCGGTCTCCGTGATCTTCGACTCCTCGCAGATCCGGCGCACATACACATAACCGTCAATCCAGAATGCCAGCATGTTGTCCGGTGCATTCTCATGCAGTTCGTAGCAGGACTTTGCCACGCTGATGCTGAACCGGGTATCGTAGGCAAACTTTCCGTATTTTGCCACGATCTGGCCGTGTCCGTTGGGGCTGTAGACACCGGGAGCAAATGCGGTGGTGTGATTGCCGTAATGGTAGACAAACAAATCGGCGTATTTCTGTGGGCAGACCGGTGCCAGCTTCGGCAGGGGTGCTTCCTCTGCGCTCCAGAAAGGATGATCGTCGGGAAGCAGCAAAAAGGCAAATACTTTCATGCCCCAGTAAGGGGAGCCGGGAGCATTGTACTGCTCTGCCATGATCAGATTCGGATAGCCGTAGCCAATAGTCAGCACATGATCTCTGTCAAAGATTGGGCGTTTCAGCCAGGTGCGCAGATGCCTTGCGATCAGGCCTTTCATTACGGGAACCGGGAACGGCTCCAGTCCTGCCAGCAGACACACACTGAAAAAGCTTACCTGAGAGAAACGATAGGTCAGGGATCTGCCGAAAGGAATCGCCTCGCCCTCTTCATCGAACCAGTAAATGAACTGCTTTGCAAATTCCATGGCTCTCGCCTTGTATTTTTTAGTCCTCTCCGGATCGTCCTTTTCCATAGTCACGGCATAGATCAGGCTGTAGAAATGAATGGCAAAGGAAATATAATAGTCCTTCTGTCCGGAATCTCCGTCCCTGTACCAGCCCTCGCCCAGATAGAAGGTCTCCAGTCCTTCCAGATATTCCTCCAGCATCTCAGGGCTGTACCGGCGTCCCACCTTTTTCATGGCGATATTCACCAGTACGGCAAAAAGGATCCAGTTGCAGACCGGCAGGGGATGCTCATTGATCTTATTTAAGTAGTTGCAGAGATTTTCCTTTTGTGCTTCCGTGAGGGGATCCCATACCACCTCGGGAGCGAACATAATGCCGTAAGAGATGGCTGCCATCTCCACGAATCTCTGGTCAAAAGAGGTGCATTCTCCCCAGTATTCCGGATTCTTCTCATCGGTTCCTGCAGTGAGACCCTTGCGGTAGATCTCTTCAAATTCCGGCTCCGATCCGCCGCCTGCCCAGAAGGGCACCAGTCCCCATAAGGGTCTGGAAAATGCCTCCATCCAGGTGGCACCGATGTCATAATGTGCCATGGTAACACCCAGTGTCAGTCTCGCTTTTTCCTCACTGTAATAAGGCTTCAGCGGATTTAATATTGATAACATACAGTCCTTAAAATCTTTTTTTGAATGTAAATTCATTATCTTCATTCCTTTCCATAACTATTCAGAGCCTCATTCGCAAAACCGCCTCTTACGAGGCTTACTTTTTGCTCATTGAGGCTACTTCGCCAAAGAAATATTGTTCGATGTACTTACGAATGCAAGCATTCGACGTACCCGACAATATTTCATGGCTCTGAATAGTTACCAATACTCCCTCCAGTCTTTTAACAGTCTAGTCAGCGCCTCCATGTAGAAATAGTCTCCCCAGGAGTTGCACTCGTCCACGCCGTAATGATTACAGGTATTATAAGGGGAATGGTTGGAATAGGTGCTGTGCAGCACCAGTCCGTTGGATTCCTTTGGATCCTTTACGGCATAGCCCACATAGACAGACCGCATGATCTGTTTTGCCAGCGTAATATAATGCTCTGCCTCTTCCGGCTCTAAGTATTTTGCCATTTCCAGCATACCGCAGGCAGCAATGGAGGCAGAGGAGGAATCTCTCGGCTGGTCATCCCCATCGGTAAACTCCAGATCCCAGTAGGGCACCAGATCCTTCGGCAGATGTTCCAGAAAATACTCTGTTACATGGCGGAACAGGTCAATATATTCTTTTCTTCCGGTATAGCGGTAAGCCAGTGCCATACCGTAGACACCCCAGGCCTGACCTCTCGCCCAGGCTGAGCCGTCGCGGTAACCCTGACAGGTGGCACCATGATCCGGCGCTCCCGTCTTCATATCGAAGAAGAAAGTATGCCAGGTGGAATAATCCTCACGGATCACATTGGCTACTGCCGTATGGATATGCTTCTCGGCAATGTCACGATACTTCGGATCCCCCGTCTCATCGGATGCCCAGTACAGCAGAGGCAGGTTCAACAGGCAGTCAATGATCAGACGGTAATTCTCCGGAGCATCCATGGAACCCCATGCCTGAATGAACTCGCCTACAGGATGATAACGGGTGATGAGCTGGTCTGCTGCCTTGATAGCGGCTTCCCTGCCTTCCTTGCTGCCGATCAGCTTATAGGCTGCCACGCAGGAAGGAGAATACAGAAATCCCATATCGTGATGGTCTACTTCGATCTTATTGTCAATACGGTCCAAAAAGCTCTTCACCTGAATCTCGCCCGCTTTTTTCAGACGCTCATCCTGTGAATATTCGTAAGCCAGCCAGATCTCTCCGGTCCAGAATCCGCAGGTCCAGTAGTTGTTCGGAATGGGCTGGTAGAAACCGTTCTCACTGTAGGCATTCTGGAACCGGTCGGTAAATTCCGGCAGATCCCGGATTACCTGCTCGGTAGAGAACTGCAATGCATCCTTTATTTCTTTCTCAGTTATCAAAGGATATTTTTTTTTGTCAAATGTTATCATATTTTTTCCTTTTCTTTATTATACAAGCCTGTGACATAGAACCGGCACAGGCTTGTGAAAATACATTGTTATCCGTTATCCTTTCAGTCCTGTAGAAGCAACACCCTCCACAAAGTATTTCTGTAATACCAGGAACACAATCAATACCGGGATCAGTGACAATACCGATCCTGCCATGATCAGACCGTAATCGGAAGAGTACTGGCTGATGAACATTTTCAATCCCAGCTGAATAGTCTTCTTGTTCTCGCTCTTCAAATAGATCAGGGGACCCAGATAGTCGTTCCAGGTAGCCACGAAAGTGAAAATAGTCAGAGTGGATAATGCCGGTTTCGACAGCGGCAGCATGATGCTGGCGTAGATCCGGTATTCACTCATACCGTCAATTCTGGCTGCCTCACATAATTCATCCGGAATGCTTTCATAGAACTGCTTCATCATGAACACGCCGAAAGCAGAGAACGCCTGCAGGCAGATCATCGCAAGAAGCTTATCGTTCAGTCCCATTCTTCTCATCATGATGAACTGAGGTACCATGTATACCTGCCAGGGCATTGCGATGGTGGCGATATATGCCAGGAACAGTCCGTTCTTATGACGGAAGTCCAGCTTTGCAAAGGAATATGCTGCAAAGCTGCTGGTCAATAACTGTAAAAAAGTAACGATCAATGTCAGATAAAATGTATTCCCCACAAATCTGGCAAAGGGAATCTTCGTCCAGATTTTCATGTAATTGTCCCACTTGGGGTTCGCCGGAATCCATACAAACGGATCCATCTGGAATACTTCTCTGTCACTCTTGATGGATGCGGAAAGCATCCACAGGAAAGGAATGATCATGACTAATGCAATCAGAATCAGAATTGCATATACGATCACTTTGCCCATAATGGCTTTTCTATGTGCTGATTTCATAATCTGTGCGCCTCCTAACGTTTTACCCTGCCATACACTTCTATCTGGCTCAGTGCCGGGAAGGGGGATGGATCTTCTGCTTTGATCAAGTTACAAAGCTCCAGCCAAGTGATCTCTTTCTCGGGAATCTGCAGTACATGTGCCCTGCTGCTCTTTTCCAAAGAGAACTCCTGCTCTGTGCCATCTGAAAATCTTATCGTCACCTGCTGCCACCAGTTGTCATGGGGAAAATCGGATCTTGTGTACAATACGATCTTTTCTGCCAGTACCGGTCTGCCGAAATCCAGCTTCATGGCTGCGTCATCCTGCATGTTAATGCCCCAGGATTCGTAGGGCCATTCTCCGTGGGAGAGGTTCGCCCGGACGCCGTCAATGGCGTTTTTCGCTGCGAATACGCTCTCGCCCCGGGTCTCCACATTGGCTGTGGCATGAGGATAACAGGGGACATCCATATGCTGGTCCGCCGGATTGAGTGCCAGATTCCGGTAGGCTGTGATCTCATCTTCTCTTGCCACTTCCGCATAGAGATAATGCTTGCTGCCGGAAAACACCTTGGGGGACATGCTGATCCTTTTTTCTCCGAAGGGAACATAATAGGATACATTATCGGTTATGTATACAAAGGCAGCTCCCAGTGCGTCATCCACCTGTAAATGCACATGAATATCTTTCTCGTCGGTCTCCAGTACGATCCGGTCACCCTCTTCATAGGTGTGGGTGCAGACCAGATCCACGAAGTTCTCACCACTGCTGACGCAGATCGTATTGCTATCCTTATCAAGGACCTTCAAAGCTAAAACCGCCATTATGCCTTCTCCCTCTTTGCCTGAACGCGGAACTGAACAAGTGTTACCGCAAGTACCATAATAAACAGCACCATTGCTACCGAACTGGAGTAGCCCAGATCCCAGTCGATAAATGCTTTCTGATAAATGTAGTATACGAGAACGGTTGCAGAAGTAGTAAGCTCTCCGCTTCCACCACCCGCCAGCATGATAGCGATATCGTAAACTTTAAAGCAGCTGATGGTCATCATGACAACTACGAAGAAGGTCGTGGACGATAACTGCGGCCAGGTCACATAACGGAATTTCTGCCAGGTATTGGCTCCATCCAGACTGGCCGCTTCGTACAGTTCCGAAGATATTCCCTGCAGGCCTGCCAGATAGATTACCATGTAATAGCCCATGCCTTTCCATACACTGAACAAAATCATGGAAAGTAATACCAGCCCTCCGCTGAACCATTGAGGCAGCTGATCCTGCGGCACATTAAACACATTTAATAAAAGATTGTTCACAGGTCCCTTGGAGGGATGGAACAGCATTTTCCAGACAGCTGTGATCGCTACCAGTGATGCTACATATGGGAAAAAGGAAAGGGTTCTGAAGACCCCTCTTCCTATTACTTTCTGATTCAGTACAATGGCCAGTGCCAGTGACGCAACCATGGTCAGGGGTACGGTACCAATACAATAAATAATTGTATTTTTTAATGCGGCCAGGAAAAAAGTATCCTTCCACAGTCTTGTAAAGTTGCTTAAGCCCGCCCACTGGATCGGGTTGCTTCCATCCCATTTCATAAAGGCAAGGGCAAAGGCAAAGATAATGGGGATCAGGGTAAATACACAGAAACCGATAAAGTTAGGTGCAATAAAGGAGTAGGCCACCAGATCTCTTTTGGTTTGACGGCTTAATTTCCGCATAACAATTCTCCTTTCAAACGCTTTTTATGTCATCTTTTTCGTCTTTTGATAAGAAAGGGGCCGTAGGTACGACCCCTGTGTCTTATTCAACATACAACAAACATTCAATACTTTATAAGAAAGAGCTTACTTACTGAGCCTGAATATCAGCTACCGCCTTGTTCATTGCCGCAATACCGTCGTCAATGCTCATCTCACCGGTCATGATACTTCCATGGTAAGAATCCAGTGCCGAGTTGATCTCGGAAACGTTGGGTGCATAAGGAACTTCCAGGTACAGGTTGGATACGGTCAAAGCTTCTTTGCTGGCTTCATCGGCAGGGAATCCATCCAGACCCGCAATGATATCTTTTACTTCATCAGTCATAATTGCCGGGAAATTACCGCTGTTAGCCACAACCGTTGCGCCCTCTTCACTGCTCAGCCATCTTACGAACTCCCAGGATTCATCCGGTGTGTCTGTGGCAGAGGCTATTGCAATACCGGTAATGGTACCCAGTGTGGAACCGGGCTCCACGCCTTCTGCGTGAGGGTACTTAACGAATCCCCAGTTACCGCACAGGCTGGAATCATATTCTCCGTTCTGCAGGTTTGAAATCATGGTAGAGATAAACCAAGAACCCATATTCATCATTGCCACATCTCCACCTGAGAAGGCAGCGGAATAGTGTAAACCTTCAGTCTTTAAATCCGTGTATTTCCTGCACACGCCATCCTTTTCCTGATTGAGAACCATTTCGTAATAAGGCTTGAAGAACTCATAGTTACCATCCAGTATGGAATGCTTGCCATCCAGTACGCCAAAGAGCTGAACCGCACTTCTCCAAGTGTGATAATGTGCACCATATACCTGAGA
>DJEP01000041.1:0-22021 GCA_002431915.1 Lachnospiraceae bacterium UBA5895
ATCAGAATTCCGAGAGATCATTTGTATATTTATCTTTCATTTTCTCATATAGTTACTTCAAGTAATTATCTTTGGTAATTATATGAAAACACTTCCGATTTGTCAATGAGATATTTTCATATGCATAAAAACAGGAAAACAGCAGACTCTTTTGGGAATCTGCTGTCTTTTCTATGCATTTATGTTCAAATTTTTTGATCCGTGAGGAAAAAAGTTTATGCATCCGATCTGGCATAGGCATTTTTCATCTGTCCGCTGAGTTCATACAGCACCTTATCCAGAGTGTCGGCTGCTGCCTCCCGTAGCATTTCTGCGACCTTTTCGTTGGCTTCTCCCTGTAAATTCTTACGTTTTTCCTCATTCATCTCCTGCGCCAGCAGTGCATCATAACGATTCAGGATCTCATGGCTCTTCGCCGCCACATTTTCCTGATATCGCTCAATGTGGAACACGGATTTGTTGTAGGAAGCGTCCGCCATAGCCGCGATCATACGGCTCATCCAGTAGAAGTTCTCCGTGGATACTTTTCCGGTGGTTTCGGATAAGTACTCTGGGGTCCGGTCGATATCTGTATAAAAAGGTGCCAGTGTATTAAAGGCATTAGAAGCCAGTGCCAGCCACTGGATGGGCTCACCCTCCGGACGCATCTGAATCAGGGTCATAACGTCATTCCGGTTGATACCGATGGAACGATAGGCTCCCCGCATAGACTTATCACCGTAGGCCGCATAAGGATCGTAGGGAGTTCCCTGATAATGGGAAGACAGGATGTATTTCACATCCTCCACCGTGATTTTCTTCTCCGGCACCATGCACCAGGGCAGATCATCGGAAAACGGCGTGTACTCCGCATCCGGACCATCCCAGCGCTTCGTCCGGGGATTCAGGGTACGCAGCATATACCAGGCTCTTGCGGTATTGTATACATGATCGGAATCGTCATGGCTGCCGAAGGCATCTCTGGCGGAAAAAGTGCCGTCCTGTGACAGATCCAGGTGATTCTTTTCGATAAATTCTCTCAGATCCGCAGAGCACATATGCTCCCTTTGCACAGTCAAAGCATCCTCCAGATCAAAGGTATCGATTCCGAACTGGTTCGGCATCACCACATAAGCATTGTCCGGCACTCTGCGGGCAATCCAGTGATGTCCGCCGATGGTCTCCAGCCACCATATCTCGTTTTTATCGGAAAAAGCAATCCCGTTCATCTCGTAGGTGCCGTACTTTTCCAACAGGCTTCCCAGTCGTGTGACACCCTCTCTGGCACTGTGAATGTAAGGAAGCACCAGAGACACAATATCCTCCTCGCCGATGCCGCCGGGAATCTCCTCCGCACCGTCCTTCGCCGGAACATATTCCACCAGCGGATCTGCTCCCAGGACTCTGGCATTGGACGTGATGGTCTCCGTGGCGGTCATGCCCACGCCTGCTGCATTAACACCGTGGGCTGCCCAGATGCCTTCTCCCTCCAGTGCATTTGGCACTGCGGTATATCGCAAAGGCTCCTCCGGCAGATCGATCTCCACATGAGAAAGCACAGATTTATATTTTTTCGGCTGTTCTTCCGGATGCACCACCACGAATTTCTTCGGGGTAAACTGTCCGGAGGGGGAATCATCGTTCCGTGCGATCATGGTGGATCCGTCATAAGACGCCTTTTTTCCTACTAATATAGTTGTACATGGCATAATCGTTACCTCCTGTTACTATATTTCAAAATTTCCTTTTCCCGGCACCGGATAGCTGCCTGTCCGTCCGGGTGCTTACGCCAGTTTCTGCCCATTGATGACTACATTCTGAATCGTCTCCGGTCTGCCCTGCAGGGGCTCGATCTTTGTAAACTGCTTACATCCGGTAACTTCGATATTTTCCATGGACAGATCTCTGAAATATGGGATGTCCTCCTCATTTTCCATGGCAATGGTCTCCTCTCTGTTCAGAGAATTGAGGACGTAGGACATGGTCAGGATCACTGCTTCTCCCTTGATCTCGCTCATGTGGATATTGCGGAGCGTGATGTTTTCCACCACCCCGCCGCGGCCCAGCGCACTCTTCATGCGGACACCTACATCGGTTCCCACGAAAGTACAGTTCTCCACCAGAATATCCCTGACTCCGCGGGACATCTCACTGCCGATGACGAAACCTCCGTGACCTTCATTTACCAGACAGTCATGAATGTATACATTGCTGCATGGTCCCTCGATCTTGCGGGCGATGGCATTTTTGCCGGACTTCATGCAGATGGCATCGTCTCCGGTCTCGAAAGTGCTGTGATGAATATGCACGTTGGTGCAGGATTCCACATCGATGCCGTCACCGTTCTGGGCATAATAGGGATTGCGGATCTGTACACTGTCCACCGTAAGACTCTCACAGAAATAGGGATGAATGTTCCACGCGGGAGAATTCATAAACGTCACCCCCTGCAGAAGCACCTTTTTGCAGTAACGCAGGCTGACCATGACCGGGCGATAAAAATCATAATAGGGAGCTGCAGCAGTCAGTGCCTCTTCGGTGGTTCCCTGAATATTGTGGTGGTTGCCCTTTAAAACAGACTCCGTGGGCATCCAGATGGCTGTCTCTTTTGTCTCCAGCACATAAGGACTGATTTCAAATAAAGCATCCCACTGCTTTTCCGTCATCTTGAACTTTTTGATTGGACGCCATTTGTCACCGCTTCCGTCAATGATGCCTTCTCCGGTGATAGCGATGTTTTCCGCATTCTCTGCAGTAATGGGAGATACCGTGCGGATGCAGTCCTGTCCTTCGTAGCTGGTAATCCGCAGGGGATAGTCTTCTTTGGACTTGATGAATTTTAACATTGCCTGACTATCCAGATGCAGATTGACACCACTTAACAGACAAATCGGTGCCACTGCCCAGATGCCTGCGGGGACTCTCACCGTACCGCCGCCCTGCTCCGACACCTCACGGATCGCGTGGTTGATGGCTTCCGCATTGTGTCTGCCGGTCTCTATCTGCAGATCACCGCTTTTTGCACCGTATTCCGCGATGGACACCTCCCTGTCCGGAAACTGGGGAAGTTCTACTTTATAATTCTGATTATACATGGTTATTGTTTTCTCCTTTGAATACTTTCATGAGTACTTTCGCATTTCCTGCGTTTCTGATTCTATCGTGTTCCGTTTCAGACTTCCACCCGGTTTTTGCGTTTTTCCGGTGGGTTCTACTGCTTATTTGTGCCCTTCCGCACAGATCCAGTCCTCGCCGTCTTTTAAATGGATCTGCACCTTGCGAAATCCCGCATTTTTGAGCAGTACTCTGAATTCTTCCGGTGTGGGATTAAACAGGTGGAATCTCTGAATGTTTTCCCGCACCTGTTCCGGCAGATCCTCCTTCTGGTAAATGTCGGCCACCAGTAAAAAGGTTCCCTGCTCCTTCAATACCCGGTAAACTTCCTTCAGATTCTCCGCGGGATCCGGCCAGAAATAGAAGCTTTCCACCGTGATAATCTTGTCAAAGGCATTGTCTGCAAAAGGCAGCTTTTCCACGGATGCCTCCACGAGATCCATTTTGCCCTGTCGCAGCGCCTCTGCATTGGTTTTCCCGGAAATTTCCAGTGACGTGGCGGAATAATCCACTCCTGTCAGATGACCGACACGCACCTGTTCACTCATGCGTTTCAGAGTCGCGCCTCCGCCACAGCCGATGTCCAGGATCCGGTCATTTTCCCGAATCTTCCAGTGTTCCAGTGCCCAGCCGGTCACGGCATAATGACTTTCGTTCATGCGCTGCAGCATCTTCTCGCCATCCTCTCCGACCGGTTTCCCGGGGTTGCCGGAGATGGTGATTTCCTGTTGGGTGCGTTCGTCGGTGGTTAGTTTTATGGTATTATTTTCTGTTTTTTCAGTCATGCTTCTATTTTCCTTCCTGATTGTTTTGCTAGATTCTAGTTTCAAATCCTAATGGTTTTCTTTGCATTTTCTGCTATCTTTATTATAATAGTATCTGTTCAAAGTCATGTAAAAGCAGCATACGCATTATTTAGGATATCCCCGCACAGAGAATTTTGCAAACGGATTTCGGAAGCGTTTACCTTAATAAATTTTCCACACGCAAATTAGTTCCTGCACAGGCTGCCAAATACACGTTGCGAAAGTACAAACAGCGAAAGCATACGCTGCCATGCAGTTAAATGCTTGCAGGTTACGGAAAGGCATACATTTTTATGAAATATTATCTCGCCCCCATGGAGGGACTGACCACCTATAATTTCCGCACGAACTGGAACCGCTATTATGGCGGCATGGACAAATATTTTACCCCTTTTATCTCCAACCGGCACATGAACAGCAGAGAACGTGGCGATGTGCTGCCGGAGCATAATGTGGGCGTGTGCACCGTGCCACAGATCCTGACCAATAAGGCGGAGGAATTCCTGTCGCTGGCAGAGCAACTGGCCGGATATGGCTACCATGAAGTCAATCTGAATCTGGGCTGTCCTTCCGGGACGGTAGTGGCAAAAAACCGGGGTGCCGGCTTCTTAGGCACGCCCCGGGAACTGGAGGATTTTCTGGACGAGATCTTCGACAAATGTCCGTTGGAAATCTCCATTAAGACCCGCATCGGCATGGACTACATGGATGAATGGGCTCCACTGCTTAAAATATATCAAAAATTCCCCATGAAGGAACTGATCATTCACCCCAGACTGCAAAAGGAAGGCTACAAGGGAACTCCTCATCTGGAGACTTTCGCAGAGGCGGCCGGAACCCTGCAATGTCCGCTGTGCTATAACGGAGACATTACCTCCCCGGAGACTCTTTCGCAGATCCTGACCAAACTTCCCATGATCGATACCGTTATGATCGGTCGGGGAATCTTACAGAATCCGGGGCTGTTGCAGGAATTGAAGAATGTCTCTTTGTGGGCTGCGCTGCCTTCTTCGGAAGAACGGCTGGCTGTCCTGAAGGAATTCCACAATTCCCTCCTTGCGGGATATCAGGAGATCATGTCCGGTGATACCAATACCCTGTATAAAATGAAGGATCTCTGGACTTTCTTAAGCCGCAGTTTTGAATCTCCGGAGAAATACGTGAAAAAGATCCGCAAAGCCACGGACGTCAGCGACTATAAAATTGCCGTAAATGCGCTGTTCCGGGAGAGCGCTTTGAAATGATCCATAAATCCATAATCCCCTGCTCTATTCCCCGGTGTCGAACTGTTCTCCTTCGTTGGCATCTTCCATGACGACCTCCGGCTCCGGGATGCCTACATTTTCCACATAGCTGAAATGAATGACCGCCTGTGGCCAGTTGAGACTGATCCGGGCGGTCTTCTGCCGCTCCTCGCCTGCTTTGCGGATCAGTTCCAACAGCTCCTGCAGAACTTCTCTGGTGAGATACCCGCCCCGCCGATCCGCACAATATTCCAGGTGTGACGGTATTTGATACCTTTCTCCGGATTGTTGCCGCAGATGGCGATGACACACCGCAACCCTAACGCGTCACAGAGCACCTTCACCGATTTGGCAATGCCCTCGCAGACACCCACGCCCTGTCCTAAGGGTCCTATGATCTCATGGGAATAAGGCTTTTTCAACTTATCGTAAGTGATATTTTCGCAGATAAAGTCATGAATGTACTTCTCTTTTTCCCATTCCGTGAATTTTGCGGCGGGGCGCGCCAGCTTTTCCACCCGGGACTGCATGGCTTTCTGGTGCTCTCTGATCTTATTTTTCTCAAACAGATACTCCGGCACGAAGATAATATTGAGGGAGTCCTGATAATATTTGTACCGATAACTCACCACCCAAAAGATCTCCGGGTGATCCAGCCGCAGCCGGAAAAATACGTCATACAGTTCCTCCGCCGGGATCCGCGGCAGCTGGATCTCGTCTGCCAGCGCCAGCACTCCCTGCTGCATGGCGTGATAGGCAGCCTGCTGGGGTTTGTTCATTTTCTGATAGTAGTATGGTTCCATGGTCGTTTCCTGTTCTGTGTTCTTCATCTGTCTTATTTTTACATTTTAGCAGAAGGAGAATCTTTTGGGGCATATTTTTCCTAATTAGGAGCTATTTTGAGAAAAATTTATTTTTTTTGCAACTTTTATGGGGATTACACAGTCTAACCATCAGAGACCTGTAAGATAAGGTTTTATTAAGAAAGGAGTTCTTATTATGAAAAATAAAATGATTTGTGCACTTTTAACTACTGTAATGGTATTGTCTTTTGCTGCCTGTGGCAGTCAGGGAAATGGAGCCGCGGCTTCGGCGGAAAGCACGGTGACTTCTGAAAGCAGTGCGGAGGCTTCTACTGCTGAAAGTTCTGCTACCGAAGCCAGTGCCGAGACAACTACGGAAACAGCTGACGCGACCGACGGAACTTCCTATGAGGACAACTTTGCGGTTCCCACTGAGGATGCCGTGGCTTTCGCTGAGAAAATCCAGGCAGCGGTAGCCGATGAGGATCTGGAAGCCCTGGCAGATCTGGCAAATTACCCGATCTACGTAGCTCTGGGCGACGGCAGTGTTATCGAAAGCAAAGAAGACCTGATGGCTCTGGGTGCCGACAAGATCTTCACCCAGGAAATGAAGGATTCCATCGCGAATGCCGATCTGTCTGACTTAAGCGCCAGCATGGCAGGATTTACCCTCTACAGCACCGGTGATGCACCTAATATTACTTTCAATGTGCAGAACGGTGTGCTGGGTATCAGTGGTATCAATTATTAATTTCTATCTGAATTCATTCAGGGGAGCCTTCCTCAGGTTCCCCTTACTCGTGTCGAAACTACGCTTGTCAACGGCACCATATGGATGTCTATACTTCCATCTGTTTTCCGCGTGATCAACGTGGCACCGCGCTGGATATATTGCTTTGCGATGCCGGAATATCCCAGATAATCAATAGACATTCCGTAAGCCATGCGGATGCCTTTATACGTCAGTGACAATGTATTCAGGTGATCGTGTCCACAGAAGATCCATTTCAGCCAGCCGTTATCCACCGCTTTTTCGAAAAAATGAGGGGGCTGGTTCGATATTCCGAAATACTCGTCCTTTTCTCCGATACTGCCATGCTCATAGATCACACTGTGATCTCCTAATTTCATCTTCTCATAAGCTTCCTTGAATTCCGCGGGCGGCATGTGGAAAAATGCCATGGCAGGCACTTTCCGCTCGTTCAGTTTTTCCATGCACCAGTCCGTCTGATCCTCATGGATCCGGTCGAAACCGCTGAAAAACCAGCCGTCACCGTACATGTTGGAGTCCAGGTGGATGAGCGGCAGGAGAACTCTGTCTTCCCCATCTGTCAGATCCAGTACAAAATTTCCTACACCGGTAATGGGATTCTGCGGGCTGTGATCATATCTTCCTTTGGTGAAAATGGCATATTTTCCCGTGGCAAAAATCTCCGCCAGCTGTTCCTTATTGCAGGTGGAGCCCATCTCGCAGTCATGGTTGCCAAACACCAGGGTATAGGGAATCCGAAAACCATCCAGAAATGCCAGCAGCTTATGCGCTTGTTTTCTGTTGTTCATGGTGCCGCTTTTCGGAAAAAATGGGAAAACGGAATCCCCAGTCAGAACCATCAGATCCGGGTTCGTCCGGTGAATCAGCTCCGTCACCGCTGCCAACGCCAATTTATCCTTTTTCCCGGAAAAGAGCCCGAAACCAAGGTGCAGGTCTGTCAGTTGCAATATTTTATAATCTCTGTCCGTCGGGATACAAAGGGAAAATGTCTCTTCGTCCCGAATCTGAAAGTTTTTAGAAGTATACATATGAATCTCTTTTCTGTTTTGGGATTAGCTCAACGGAATCAGGGCACCTACTGCGGAAAGAATCGTGGAGATCACCATCAGCACCTGGAACGGCACCGTGCCGATCACACCACAGATAGGACTGCTGCCCGCCTTTTTCCTTGATTTTCCGTACGTCAGCACCAGCATAATGCTCACCAGTACCACCACACCGCTCATGATACGGGTCAGAACAATGAAGCTGTTCACTCCGAAAATAGCAAACAGGATACAGGGAACCGTGGCAATCAGCCAGCTGATGCGGTTGCCGATACCGGTCTGCTCATGAACCACATCGCGGAGGGCGAGAGTGTTGCTCCAGAACGTGGTTAATAACGCAAATAAGGAAAATACACCTGCCAATATCATTGCCCAGGTACCGATGCTCTCTCCTAGCTGCATGTAGGCAAGCTCTTTTTCCAGCGTTCCTTTCGTTCCCAGGAGAACCGTGCCCGTCACGATCAGTACAAATACTGAGGAAAGTCCGAAGCCGATGAAGATGGATCTGCGGATCTTTTTCGCATTGCCGTCCAGTCCCTTCACCACCTGGATCACCGCCTGGTTGGCGGAAGTGGCGAATACCACCATGCTGTACAGCGCCAGCAGATTATTCCAGTGGAACTCCGCCCGTTGCAGGGAATTCAGCGGATGCAGAAAAGTGCCTATCGTCATCACCGCCACGATTCCCATGAGGACGATGACCGCGTATTTCTGTGCAATGCCCACAGCTTTCATGCCGATAAACACCACGACTCCGGCGATCACATAATACAAAACCTGCGCCGCCACGAAAGGCATTCCGAACCAGTTCACGAAGATCTGGGCGCCACCGTTGATATTTCCGCTGACACCGATCATGATTGCCAGTCCGTAGACAACAAATACACCCCAGCTGAAGAGCTGTTTCATTTTGCCTTGAAACAGCTCTCCTTCAAAACTTTTTACCAGTTGAACACCGCCGTTGTTATAGGATAACTCGGCAATGATCAGATGCAGAATCACGTTCACACAATAGGCAATCAATACCATCCACACGACATCCAGCATGCTATTCTTCGTGGCAAGGTACGGAACGGCAATGATGCCGGTGCCGACACTGTTGCCGACGATCATGCTGATGGCTTCGAAGGTCGTGAGATGGGCTTCGGATTGAATTGGCTGGGACATAGGGGACTCCTTTGTAAAAAATTTTTTTTGTGTAGTTACAAAAGTTTTGTGGTAAGCGCCTCCCGCAATACTTTTGAACAATTGATTCCGCGTTTATCGGCAAGTCTGGACATCCATGCCGGAAGCGAAACATTTTTTTCGGACCGCCTTGGTATCAGTCATGCTACGATACTTTATGGTGTCTGCCTGGATGATCGTAAGAATATCTGTCGGTAAATGAGGAATCTCTGCCTGCAGCGTAGGCTCATTTGGAGTAATTTCCTCATCTTCCAAACCAAAAAGGCAAAGATTCAATGCATCAGTAATCAGTGCAATTGCTTCTGTCAAAGTCGGTGCGGTAGTAATACATCCGTCCACATCTGGAACCTTCGCATAGAAGGTTCCGTCTCTTTCAGTAATAACAGCGGTATATGTGTATTGCATATCATATGCCTCCTTCTATGCTTGGGATCTTCGCCAGTGCGTTCTTTTTTCTTTTTATATTATACACAATTATACACAAAAACAATAGTATGTAAGATACTCACTGTTATTGCGCCAGCAGGGAATGCCTCGTCACAATAAAGCTGGTAACTGCTATTTTACCGCTTCAATCCACGTCCCCACGAGAAGAGCAACCAAGTGCTGTCGTGGAATCAACACCGTTCGCATCATTTCAACCTGTACTCCCGCGAGGGGAGCGACGTAATCATTTCCATCTGAGTCCTTGCACATGTGATTTCAATCCACGCTCCCGCGCGGGGAGCGACGAAGTAAAGCTGATGGATAGTGCCATTATAATAGATTTCAATCCACGCTCCCGCGCGGGGAGCGACGGACATTTTGATTGATTCATACTTTGCATTGAAATTTCAATCCACGCTCCCGCGCGGGGAGCGACTGCAATATATGACAGTTCTTTTTCTTTTTCCTTATTTCAATCCACGCTCCCGCGCGGGGAGCGACGCAAGTCTCCAGTTCGCAGTGTCCTTTGACCTTGTATTTCAATCCACGCTCCCGCGCGGGGAGCGACTCTGCATAAGGCTCTAAATCCGCAGGGCAGGAAATTTCAATCCACGCTCCCGCGCGGGGAGCGACCACAGTACAAATGTTTCACATGGCAGTTAGGGCAAATTTCAATCCACGCTCCCGCGCGGGGAGCGACGAGAAGGAAAGGAGCTGCTCATGTCGATTCTGAGATTTCAATCCACGCTCCCGCGCGGGGAGCGACACCAATTTTCGCCAAAAATTTCTCTTCTCTCTTAGCAAAAATTGTCTAATACATTTAATCTTTATAACAAACTTCCTTAATTAAAAATATCTTTGTATGTTATTTCAAAAAAATACATAATTTTCAGGTGCGAATCTCCCAGGCATTTTATGTATGCTTAACTTTCGCACCAGTTACAAAATCAGTGTCTGATCCGGGGCAATTCCTCTATCCACACCAATATGTTCTATCTTGGTCTGGTATTTATTACCCAGGTAGTAGAAGCGAAGGCTGTCCTTTTCTGTATCAATAATATCCTCAAGCGTCGCCTTCAATGCAATACTCTGAGCATTGTCTAAAATACACTCAAATACAGAATTTTGAACTCTTCTACCGTAATTGACACATTGCTTTGCCACTTTGCGCAATCGTGCTTTGCCAGCTACATTTTCTGTGTTGACATCATATGTGATCAATACTAGCATATCGTACCTCACTTCCACAGGAACGCAGGATAGCCGTCCAGATCGCCACGTAAAAATCGTGCCAGCAGCATTGCCTGTACATAAGGCACCATGCCCCATTCCACTTTTTCCTGCAAATAGGGATGTGTTATGGTCTCCTTTTTTCGATTCTGCCACTCCGTCAGTATCAGCCTGCGTCCATCATCATCCAGGAGAACGGCACCGTTTTCTTTTTGTGTAAAATTTTTGGCTGTGATCATCCGCTTATTCACAAGCGACAACACAAAACGGTCTGCCATCACGGATCTCAGTTCCTCCATCATGTCCAGTGCCAAAGATGCTCTACCCGGGCGTTCCATATGTAGATATCCAACACAGGGATCCAACCCTACACACTCCAGTGCAGCTGCCTCCATATTCATCAACAATGTATACACAAAAGACAGCATCGCATTCATTTTATCGAGAGGCGGTCTCTTATTCCTGCCCTGAAATGTAAAATCTTTTTTCTGCTGCAGAATTAGTTCATCAAACACGCCAAAATAAATACTGGCTGCCTCTCCTTCATATCCCCTGAGTTCATCCCTGGAAGTACTGTTCTGAATCAACATCAAAGAATTTTTCAGCATTTCGGATGCCTTTTTTACCTGCTCTGCATCGATCTGCATGCTATGGTCCCTGACTGCCCGCTCCAGAACCCATCTTGCATTATGTACTTTTCCGAGGATACAGTTTTTAGCAATCTCCAATCCCACCAGTTCATCTTTGCTGCTGGCATACTGTTGTTCCCTCAGGATCACGTTGCCCCGCACTTTCCCAGTGACCCGTGCCAGGAATTTCCCCTGCGGAGTCATGTAACACAGTGAAATATTTCGTTCAGCACAGGCCCCCATAAGTGCCGGACTGGTTCCCCGATATCCGAACGATACAATTCCCTCGAGGTTATGCAGCGGAACTCTGCCCAATTCTTTCTTGTCATCATAAATGACAATATTCTCACCATCCAACGACAAATAACTGTTTTCGGAAGTAACATATAACGTATTCAATAATTTTTTCATACGTTTTCCTCCATAAGCGCCTGTTCCATATAGTTTTTGACCGAACCGGTTTTTGTAAGTTTTGGCATGCAGAGTTCCTTTAAAGAGCAGGCAGTGCAGCCTTTCCCCATCTTTACTTTCGGTGTATATTGCCGTTCGTAATATTGATGCATTTCCTGAAACATTTCCTTCACTTGACTGCGAAGTTCTGTCGTGATCTCTACGATTTCCCTACGTTTTGTCTCTCCGTAAAACAGTGCGCCTTCCGGAATCTGTGTGGAAAACATTTCTTCCAGGCACATTGCCTGCGCTGCTAATTGTAATTTATCTTCTTCTGTAATCTTAGGTTTTCCCTTTTTGTATTCGATCGGATATACGGAAAAATTGCCTCTGTGCCCGTGCAGACGGATTCCATCCTCACATTTGTGAAATTCCACCACATCACACTCACCCGTGACGCCCATTTCTCTGGACGCCACGGGTAATGCTCTCGCTATGATCGTGTCTTTTCTTTTCTCGGTAAGATAGGGATCATGTGCCTTTTTATGCATCAGTTCGCCAATCACTGTATGTTCATTTTCCGCCCACTGCTGCTCTATATGGATCAGCGCCCACTGTCTTTTGCAGAATCTGAAATGCTGGATCCCGGATATCATGAGATAATCATCTTCTGCATATTCCATTAATTCATCCTTCTTACTTCCACAGAATCAGGGATCTGCTCCTCATGAACGGTAACTGTGTAATCCTGATATTTTCTGGGATATTCCACATCCTCATTTTTCTTTACATCTACGGCATCGAACAATTTATATGCCGGGCAGTCTCCCAGTTCTTTGCTATGTTTGAATACGATCAGTTCCCGCACTGCCATATTACCTCTCGCTGCGGAATGGTCTACCTCGAGCATGTTAAGAATTGCTTCCCATAACAGTTCCAGATCCTCCTCGGAAAATCCGGTTACTTTCCGTGCAAGATTTGCGGAAATATAGCCTTCTGCACGATACAGGCCGTAAGGAACGATGGTCTTTCTGCCCATCTCTGTATTCTTGTTTTCCGCATCTTTCTCTGTGGTAATGGCAACTCTGGTGATGGTTACTTCCTGGCTGATGATCGGGTCGATGCTTCTTGCAAATCCGATCTGCACGGGTCCTCTCACCTGACCGCAGTTCAGCGATGCTTTTACAAACGTAGTCATTACAGCGCCAAAGGTACGGATATCATAGAAATTCCGGCACATATAGTCTTTCAGTTTAAGATCTACACCGGGATCATTTTTCTTTAATTTCTTAAGTTCCTCCGTCACCTTTTTATCATCTGTTTCCGTGATTCCCATATCAGCGCAGGCTTCTCTGTCGCTACGGTTTAAGGGCACATCTTCTTTAATATAAATCTTATATCCCTGAGCATCCTCTTTTACAGTCTCGACGTAATTGCGGATCTTACGTTTCAGGCAGACATCCGTTACCAGTCCCAGTCCACTCTCAGGATCCACTCTGGGCATGTTACCGGCATCGGGATCTCCGTTGGGATTGCCGTTCTCCACATCAAATAATACTACGAACTCATATCTGTTTTTGATTACTTCACTCATTTATTTGTCCTCCCCTTTTTTATATTTTTCCTGCTGTTGATGATAGTAGCCAATCGCAAATTGTCCCTGCTGTTCCAGGGATAAACGTTTCGGAAAATCATCAAATTTGCTCATAATTTTCCCCACTTCTTTTTCGTAATAGACTTTTGCTCCTCCTCTATCCCGTTCCAGCTTTTTCATATGACTGTTTTTTAGTTTGAGTAACACCGGGAAAATAACTGCCGGCGTCGCGCATGCAGAATTAAAGTAGCGGTCATGAATCGTCGTAGTGATCGTCGGATTTGCCTCTTTCTGTATGCTTTCTAATACGGAAAACAATCTTCCCAATACATAGGCAATGTCATTGCGGTCTTCGTTCAATCCCATGAGACTTTCTCCTTTCATACAATTATAATTTTTGATCAAAACTGCCTTAATGATAGCAGCACGCTTCCAGTTCACGTTGCCGCATTCTGCCCGAATGCGAATCAGGGTGTTTGTATACAGGCTTGCCGGATATCGTCCACCGGATAGGATTGCCTGCAATACCAACGCTGCCATGTCCGGAACCGGGGTCTTATCTTTTGATTTCTGATTCACCGTCTCATTCAGCATGTCACGAATCCCCAGATAATCCTGTTCCTCCCATGCCGGTTTTACGATTTTGAGTCGTTCATAATGGTCTGCTATATTCTGTATGATTTTTCCGAAAGAATTCACATAGAAAAAACGGACCGACAATCGTGCTGCATTTGGTGCCAGCGCCAGTATGTAAAAATTCTGTTTCGGATCCATTTCCGCATCTTCCAGGCAGATTCTTGTGCCTTCTTTCAGGCTGTCGAAAATGTCCTTCAGTTTTTTCTGATTATCTTTCGTGGGCTTAAACATATTCAGAAAGCATTTCTGATACTGTTCTTTACCGCTTTCCGCCCAAAACACGATCATGGAATCTCCCAGGGAAAAGGTGTAGTCCCGCTGAGACAGCAGGTAATTCAGTGCGGTGGTATATGCAAATTCTGCATATCTTCCCACCGGTGCATTATAACTCTGTTCCTTTCCGTAAGACTCAAATGACGGTGCATTGAATGACACCAACGCCGCTCCACTGGACTGTGCCCCGGGTACTCCTTTGATTGCTTTATGGATTCGGGATATCTCAGCCCTTTTACCGGTAACCAGACAAATGCCGTTATCTTCTCCACCATTCTGCGCCCGATAGTTCTCCCAGCAGCCGCGAATCTCCGGATCATCCTGTGCTTCCTGACCTTCCACGGAAAAAATAAGATTGCCGCCTTCTGTCAGTTCTTCCCAGTTCTCCCGGATCACGGGATGTTCCGTTGCTTTCTGCGGATCCCATTTTTCAAAATAGGCTAAAATTGCCCTGGCTGTTTTTCCTTGTGCAGTTTGCAGTATCTGTCCATGCTTTTCTTTTGTAGCCTGGAAACAATCCATTACACGCGGGTTCGTCCCTTCTGCATCAATGCCAAGCATGTACTTGGAATTGTCACACAGGAAATTTGCTGCTACACCGGAAGATCTGGTCACCATCTCTGGTACAACGAGATTTGCCGGTACCCAGACTGCTTTTTTGCCACGCATATCCTCTATTTTTCGGGAAGTAATACCTATGATATCCCCCTCCGAAGACAAATTGATTTCGTGGGACACTTTCGCATGGCACCATCCAAGCCTGGAAACTTTTCCCTGCTCCGCCAGATTTTCATAGTATTTTACCAGTGCCTGTAATATCATCGCAGCACCTCGCAATCTCTCAGATCCACCACTCCGTGACGCATTACTGCCCGGAAAAACATCGGCCGAATATTCTCCGGATCACTGTAATCCATGTCGAATAGCATGATGCCAAGATCTTTTTCTGCTACTACATCATAAGCGGTATGAATCTCTTCTTCGCAGAGAGCAAAATGTGCCGGAAACTCTCTACAGCCGAAGTATGGAGCATAATAAAATTCTCCTTTGCGCAGCCGTCTCATGATAATGTCCTTGAATTTTCCGGGATTATCAGAAGCATTGGCTTTCTCTGTCATCTCAAAATGGGCCTCGATGGTGTAGCTTACATTGCAGAGCAGCTGTGATGCTCTCTGTACAATATCTTCCTTCGTACTGATGTACAATGGTTTGTCTGCACCGTTATATGCCTGCAATACATTGCTTGCCAGGATCTTGCTTTTTACTTCATTTCGTCGTACACTTGTAAATTGGATAGGGTTTTTGACATAGATTTTGTCGATGATCCACCGCATTCCCGGATGCCAATAGATGGCTTCCAAAATACCGCGTGCCGCTGAGGGCGTGATGATGTCATAGCTGTAGCGTTCAACTTTGAGTTCGGGTCTCGAAAATAATGCATAGTCTCCCCATACATTTACTTTTACTCCGACTCCCATTTATTCCACCTTCTTTCCACAATTAAAGCGCTGTTCCCGTTTACTGTTCCCTTGTAGTACTATTTTCGTCTGACAATAATACCCCCTTTGTAAAATACTGTCTTTTTGTAGATATGATATGACAATATTTTAGTTTATCTTAATTTATCTGACAAATTCACTATACTACAAGTCTTATATATTTGCAATACTTATTTTCTATTCATAATGATAATTACAATTGAAATTTTTATTAGAACTATTAATTTTTTAAATCATATGATATACTTTCAATGTCAGGTATATCCTGTGGATTGAAATAATTGTAATTTTCATTAACTTACAAGAGTAGCGGTACACTTTTCCATCGTGTACCGCTACTTCCATTTACTACAATATTAACCAAACAGTATTCTGCCCAATTCCACTTCCAGTTTCAATCCGGTATCTTCCCGGTATTGTTCCTCCTGTGTCAACACGAAGAAATCCTGTGCATCCGGATGTACCTCTTTCAGCATGCCTGCTCTATACATTTCATCAAACAGCATATCCCTTTTCTCATATTTCCCCTTTTTCCGGACATTCACACAGTACTGCCCCGCCTGTCGCATGCGGCTCTTCGTCAGTCCTTTTTGGCGGATCTCCTGCAAAAGAGCCTCCGCTTCCGGCTCTCTGTTAATATATACTGTGACCGTATTCTCTTCAATCAGGTTAAATTCTCCGGCTACCGTTGCAAATTGATAATTTCCGTCCTTGAATTTATCCAATATGTTCTTCATATCCAGGCTTTCCCCCTTGATATGATACAGTCTCCGAAAATATTCTGTAATATTATCCAGTGTTGTAATATCCCTGCCTTCCGCCAGCAGATTTTTCGTTGTATCGATCTGCTGCAGCTGTCCGGATACATTTTCTCTCTCGTCCCACCGGAAAATGCGGACGATGCTCTCTTCCTTTCCTCTTTTATTATTCCGGTTGCACCGTCCTGCTGCCTGAATAATCGAATCCACACCGGCAAGTTCTCGATATACCGAAGTAAAATCCAGATCCACTCCTGCTTCCACAAGGCTCGTCGATATCACAATACATTTTTTCCCTTTTTTATCGTCCAGGCATTTTCTGATCTCCGCAAGCACTCGTCTCCTATGCGCCGGATACATGGTTGTTGACAAATGGTAAACGCCTTCTCCCTGCAGCCGTTCATAAAGCCGCTGCGCTCGTTTTCGCGTATTCACGATACACAGTGCATGCCACTCCTGCTGCAATTTTTCCGCCATTTCCTCTTCCGTAACGGTATCAATATCCTGATAAGTTACCCTTTCAAAAAATCGAAATTGCTCGTCTCTCCGTGGGCATAATTCCCGGGCAACATACTTTTCAGGCAGGAACTGCTGTAATGCCGGCTGCGTCGCCGTACACAGTACAACACTTGTCCTGTATTGCTGCAACAGTTCTTCTATCATTGCCATGCACGGTTTCAAATAATTTGTAGGAAGCATCTGCGCTTCATCGAATATGATCACACTGTTTACTATATTATGTAATTTTCTGCATTTGGAGGACTTATTGGCATATAGAGATTCAAAAAACTGGACATTTGTAGTAACTACTACCGGTTTATCCCAGTTTTCCGCTGCCAGCTGCATCGGTTTGAATTCTTCTGAACTCTCATAGTCTACATTACTGTGATTTTCCAACACATTTTCACTACCCAGAATTTCCCGGAACACCTGCGCATTCTGCTCGATGATACTAGTATAGGGAATCACATAAATCACACGATCCATATGATGTTCCACTGCATGCCGCAATGCAAATGCCAGAGAAGCTACCGTCTTGCCACCGCCGGTAGGCACAGTAAGTTGAAACAATCCTTGGGGAGACTTCCCTTGTTCCAGAGAATTCCGGAGAATTTCGGATCGTCTTCCATCAATCGTAGTATCATCTTGATTTTCAAGCCAGTCTGATATACGATTATGTAATTTATCCAAAAGAACTTCCATGCTCTCTCCGGAGTCTCTTTGAACCGTCCCATTGCTCATAAAAGATTCCGTATCCAGGAAATCCGCATCCACCAGGCAGGAATACAACATGCGGATAAATACACTCAGTGCAAAGCTCGGATCCTTTTCCGAATCCATGTCAATGGGTGGTGTGATAATTTGAGGGATTTCTATTTCTTTCTTATATGCACTGTAATCGCACAATCTTTTGTTAAGTCTCCCCAACAAAGAGGACGGCAATCCCTCTCGTCCCAAATCAGGTAATCCGGCATGGTGTCCGGCGATGCAATAAGTCAGGAGCCAATAACAACCGTCCAGTTTTTCACAAATCTTTGCTCCAGCTGTGGAATGATCCACCTGAATATTCAGATTTTTCTGAATCTTGCATTGAAATTCCTGAGAATACTTTCCAATATCGTGCAACAGTCCGCAACAATATCCCCAGTCCGCTTTTCCAAATTTTGCAGCAAATTTTTCTGCAAGCTCTGCGGTTCTCTGTAAATGCTCCTTTACTGATTGCTCTCTTTCCCCATCAATATGTGCAAGATATTCCATTTTCTTCCCCCGTTTCTCATAATCTACTCCTTATGCTCCGGCAGCATCCCCTTAATTTTCACGCCGCTCAGATCCACATCCAGCACGATCTTCACCATCCAGAAGAACAGCAACAATACCAGTATCGGAATCACGCAGGAGGTAATGATCATCACTGCCACTGCCTCAATAAAGTGGTTCAGGGAATTCTCCACTTTCTGCACCAGCTCTTCGGTAGAAATGGTCACATTTTCCACAACATTTGCCACGGAATCCTTGGCACTGGAGATAGCATCCTTTGCCCAGTCGAAGATATTAGAAACAGAGCCGGATTCACTGTTGTTTTTCTCCTGCGTGTTTCCCGTAACAGTTCCTGTTGTACCGGTTCCGGTTGTTTCCGTCGCATTGGTGTCATTAACCAGGTCACTGTTTTCCAGTATGTTCTGTGTATTCTTGGCATCTTCTATGGTTGCCTCGATCTGTGCCTGATAAGTGTCTCCGATAAGGTCGGATATTTTCACGCTGGCGGGAACCACGAGGAAGATGGCAATGCCGAACACTGCAAGCTTTGCCGCCAGCTTCCGCACGGTGGCATTTGCAAAAAACAGATTCAGAATCCACAGGACGCATGCTGCCGGAATCAAATATGTAAATGCCACATAGCCGGTGATGGTCACGAGATATTTTTCCAGATAGATGGCACAAAGGACAACCAGCAGATATCCGCTGACATCCGCCATTTTCTCCGCGATGGGTGTTGCCGTGTCACCCGGGAGTAATGTGATCAGTGCCGAAGTCACCGTGGATGCCGCCGTCAGTTCCATGACCGTCTGCTTTTTCTCATCGAGAGAAGCAATCGTCTTCTGATGATTCTCCGGAGCGGAGGCGTATTTTCCGATGACAGTTATGGATAAAATAGCCACCAGTAATAATACTACTGCTGTAATGCATTTCTGTTTGTTAAAGTTCATACTAATTACCTTCTTTCCTTCTCGATTTCGATATTATTTCACGCAAATATCCTGCTATTACATTTTTCAGGACGTAATTTAGGCTATACACTACACTTTTCAGGACGTAATTCAGTGTTGTCTCACACTTTTCAGGACGTTACTTCAAAAACCTCCGCAACAACTTTTCTTTTTTCTCATCATATCTCTGGTATCGTATCGGCAGATCCATCCATGTCTTTTTATTGACAATACTTCTATAATGGCTGAAGGTCTCGAATCCGGCACGGCCATGGTAGCCGCCCATACCGCTCTCGCCCACACCGCCGAAGGGCATGGCACTGGTAGCGAGATGGATAATGGTATCGTTGATGCAGCCGCCGCCAAAATGGCAGTGGTCTAAGATCCGCCTCTGCGCCTTTTTGTCTTCGCTGAAAAGATATAGTGCCAGGGGATGGGGATGTTCCTCCACGCAGCGGATCGCCCAATCCATAAAATCTCCCGTGGCAGCATGCATCCCCGAAGCCTCCCTGCAAAAATCATTTTTCGCAATATTTTTCTGTACAGCATCTTCATCATCTGCATTATACGTCAGCACCGGCAGGATCGGACCGAAGATTTCTTCCCCCATCACGGCATCTTCCCAGGTCACGTCTGTCATCACTGTTGAAGCGATCCGCAGTGTCTTCTCATCATACTGCCCGCCGCAGATAATCTTTTCCGGAGCAATCAACCCCAGCAGTCTGTGAAAATGCTTCTCGTTAATGATTTTCCCATAATCCGGATTCTGCAGGGGAGCTTCTCCAAACTGCCGGCTGATCTCCGCCCGGATGGCTTCTACCAACTGATCCCGGATCTGACCATCACACAAAATATAATCCGGCGCCACGCAGGTCTGCCCGCAATTCAGATATTTTCCGAACACGATTCTCCTCGCCGCCAGCGCAATCTTCGCCGTAGCATCTACGATGCAGGGGCTTTTACCGCCCAGCTCCAGCGTCACCGGGGTTAAGGTTTCCGCGGCACTTCTAAGCACCTCTCTGCCTACGGTCTTGCCTCCGGTGAAAAATATCATATCAAACCGCTGTTGCAACAATGCCTGGTTCTCTGCTCTGCCGCCGGTGATCACCGCCACATATTCCGTTGGGAAGCATTCTTCCAAAATCAGTTTTAACACTGCCGCCGTCGCCGGAGCGTAAGCGCTTGGCTTTACTACCGCCGTATTTCCGGCGGCTATGGCATCAATCAGGGGATCCAGTGTCAGCAGCACCGGGTAATTCCAGGGGCTCATGATCAGCACCGTTCCGTAAGGTGATGGGGAGCGGAAGCTTCGCGCCGCGAACTGCGATAACGGTGTCGGCACTCTTTTTTCCCGCATCAATCCCCGAAGGTGCTTCTGCATCCAGGTCAGCTCCGACAGCGTCAGTCCGATCTCACACATATAGCTCTCCATCCGGCTTTTTCCCAGGTCCTGTTGCAGCGCATCGTTCAATTCTGTCTCATGATGCTGCAGGGAAGCCTTTAATTTTCCCAGCTGTTCTGCCCGGAATTCCCGGGAAAGCGTGGCTCCCGCGGCAAAATACTCTCTCTGTCTGCTTAATATTGTCCGGATCTCCTGCTCTGTCATAGACACCTCCTGCTTCTATTCTTTACACTGCCCTAACTATTCAGAATCCCATTCGTCAAACCGCCTCTACGAGGGTTTCTTGAATAACATTGCTCTGAATAATTACATACTACCCAATTTTGAGCTGCGGCGCAACCGCTTCCCGGTCATCGCCAAATACAGATTCTTGTGCAAGCACAAATCTGTATTTGGCTCATCGTATACACAAAAACGGCAGGGTTCTCACCCCACCGTCGTTTGTCTTTACAATTTTCCTTATTTCCATGCAAAATTTACCATTCCGTACACATAAATGAACAGCACCGCCGCCGGCACAAAATATTTGAACACCGGTTTCATCCACGGCTGCACTTTTAAGCCTTTTCCCTCGTTGGCTTCCTCCAGGAATTTGTCCCAGCCCCAGCCTACCTTGTAGCAGCAAAATACTGCCAGCAGGATTGACCCTATGGGCATGATATTGCTCGACACCAGGAAATCCCAAAAATCCAGCCAGGTCGTTCCCGCTGCAAAAGGCTGAAAATGGATCACGCTGAAGCCCAGCGCCGTCGTCAGTGCCAGCAGAAAACATCCCGCGCCACAAACGATGCATCCCACCGGTCTCGACCATCCGGTCAGCTCCCGGACCATCGCCAAAATATTTTCACACACTCCCAGTACCGTGGACATAGCTGCGAACACCATGAACAGGAAAAATAATGTTCCCCACCATCTGCCACCTGCCATGTTGTTGAACACAGTTGCCATAGTATCGAACAGGAGACTGGGGCCCGCCGTCACTTCCACATCATAAGTAAAGCACGCCGGGAATATAATGATTCCGGCAATCACCGCTACCAGCGTATCCAGCGTAATAATATGGATAGACTCCCCCATGAGGGAGCGGTCTTTGCCGATATAGCTTCCGAAGATTGCCATACCGCCCATGCCCACCGATAAGGTGAAAAATGCCTGATTCATGGCACCCACCACTACAGAACCGGTGATCTTGGAGAAATCGGGAATCAGATAGAAGCTCAATCCCTCTCCGGCTCCCGGGAGCGTAAAACTATGCACTGCCAGCACCAGCATCAGCACGATCAATGCCGACATCATATACTTGGTAATGCGCTCCAGACCACCCTGCAGGTTAAAGCTCAGGATCACGAATGCGATCACTATGGTAATCAGCAGATATGTTACATCCACGGAGGGCGTCGTGATCATTTTTTCAAAACCGAAATCCTGATTCTGTCCCGTCAGGAATTTTACAAAATAATAGAGGATCCAGCCGGACACCACCGCATAAAATGCGATCAGTGCAATGTTTCCAATGAGACAGACGAT
>DJEP01000041.1:22145-28599 GCA_002431915.1 Lachnospiraceae bacterium UBA5895
CCTACGGAAAATTCCATGATCATGGTGGGCAGCCCCAGCACGATCAGGCAGATCACGTAGATCAGCATGAAGCTTCCGCCACCGTTCTGCCCGCACATCCACGGGAATTTCCACACATTTCCACAGCCGATGGCGCACCCCGCCGACAGCATGATAAATCCCAAACGACTCCCCAGTCTTTCTCTGTTTTCCATACCCCTGATCCTTCCCAAAACTACTTATTTTATACGTTTTTGTACGCTGAACGCGTCCTTACTTTTTTGCTGTTTTTCCATATTTTCGCTGTCTTTTTACATTGACAGTCTTATTTCTTCATTATATAATTTTCATAAATATTTGAAAAACAAATTATTTTTATCACATTGATCGAAGAATTGAATTTATAATTCAGAAAGCGTAGCAGCCTTATGGACGTAAAAAATTTGGAAACCTTTGTCATGGTAAATGAATTAAAAAGTTTTACACTGGCGGCCGGACGGCTGGGTTATACCCAGTCCACCGTATCCTTTCAGATCAAGCAGCTGGAGAAGGAGCTATCCATCCCTCTGTTTGAACGGATCGGGCATACTGTAACCCTGACCAACGAGGGGGAAAAACTGCTGCCCCTGGCCCAGCAGATCCTGCGGCTGGCAGCGGAGGCCACCCACATCAGCGGCAATACCGCTCCGGAGGGTCTGGTGCGGATCGCCATTGCGGAATCCCTGGCCAGTTGGGAATTTCACAGCCGTTTTAAGGATTTTCATGAAAAATATCCGGGAATCCGCCTGAAGATCATCGCTACCAGCACCGATGAAATGTTCCAGATGCTGGGACAGAATCAGGTAGATATTGTATACACACTGGATCGTCGTATTTTCAATCATAATTACGTGACTGCTTTCGAGGCTCCCGTAGATATTCACTTCGTCACCGGCGCCGGTCATCCGCTGGCCGGTTGTAAGCAGGTCACTCTGGATCAGATTTTGGAATACCCGCTGATCCTGACGGAGAAAAATATGAGTTACCGGGCGGCGCTGGATGATCTTCTCTCCCAGAACGGCAGGGAGACACTTCCGATCATGGAAGTGGGCGATACCCAGCTGATCCGCAATCTCCTGCGTCAGGACCTCGGCATCTCCTATCTGCCGGAATTCGTCGTGGCGGAAGATCTGGCAAAAGGCAATCTCATCAGTCTCCCCATGCCGGAAATTCATCCGGACATCTGGCGACAACTTTTGTATCACCGGAATAAATGGATCTCTCCGGAATTAAAATGCGTAATAAAATACCTGCAGGAGGAATAATCCCCTGCAGGTTTTCTATTTGTCATCTTATTATCTGAAATTTCTAGAATCCCATCAGCAATCCAATACTATGTACCAGGAAGGCTGCCACCCATGCCACAAGACACTGCCAGAGTACCACGGCGATGGCCCATTTTCCACCCAGTTCTCTGCGGACGGAAGCGATAGCCGCCACGCAGGGGGTATACAGCAGGCTGAATACCAGTAATGTAGCTGCTGCCAGCGGGGTAAGTACGGTAGCAATGCTGCTGCCGAACAATACTTCCAGCGTTGCTACCACGCTCTCTTTTGCCATGAATCCACTGATCAGGGAAGTGCAGATCCGCCAGTCTCCCAGACCGAGCGGTTTGAACAGTGGTACCAATAAGCCGGATACCATAGCCAGCATACTGTTTGCCGAATCCTCCACGAGATTCAATTTCAGGTCAAAGCTCTGCAGGAACCATACCACGATGGTAGCAATAAAGATCACCGTGAATGCCTTCTGTAAAAAGTCTTTTGCCTTCTCCCACAGCAGCTGTCCTACATTTTTGGCTCCGGGCAGACGATAGTTCGGCAGTTCCATTACAAAAGGTACCGGCTCTCCTTTGAACAGCGTTCCCCGATACAAAAATGCTACCAGAATTCCCATCACAATGCCAAACAGATACAAAGCCGACATGACCAGTCCGCCTTTTCCCGGGAAAAATACACTGACAAAGAAGGAATAAATCGGTAATTTTGCCGAACAGCTCATAAACGGTGTCAGCAGAATCGTCATCTTACGATCTCTCTCGCTGGTCAGTGTTCTCGTGGCCATGACTGCCGGAACCGTACAGCCGAAACCGATCAGCATGGGAACAATACTTCGTCCGGACAGACCGATCTTTCTCAGCAGCTTATCCATAACGAATGCCACACGGGCAATATATCCGCTGTCCTCCATCAAAGACAGGAAGAAGAACAGAGTAACCACGATGGGCAGGAAGCTCAATACACTTCCCACACCGGTGAAAATACCGTCAATTACAAGGCTTTTGACCGCACTGTTGACATGGGCTGCCGTCAGTGCCGCATCGGTAATCTCCGTCAATTTTCCGATTCCCAGTTCCAGCAGTCCCTGGAGCCATGCGCCGATGACATTGAAGGTCAGGTAAAATACCAGTATCATGATCACAATAAAACAGGGAATGGCCGTATATTTTCCGGTGAGGATCCGGTCGATCTTCTCACTGCGGATCCGTTCCTTACTTTCCTTGGGTTTTACTACCGTCTGCTCGCATAATCTTTCGATAAAATCAAAACGCATATCGGCAATAGCCGCACTTCTGTCCACACCGCGTTCTGTCTCCATCTGGCAGACGATGTGCTCCAGCATTTCTTTTTCATTTTCATCCAGCTGCAATTTTTCCAAAATCAGGTGATCGCCTTCAATGGCCTTGTTCGCTGCAAAACGAAGGGGCAGCTTTGCTGCTTCCGCATGATCCTCAATCAGATGGCATACCGCATGGATACAGCGGTGTACGGAACCGTCGTGGTCATTTTTATCACAGAAATCCTGCCGCAGAGGCCGTTCCTGATATTTTGCCACATGAACCGCATGACGGATCAATTCATCCACGCCCTCGTTTTTCGCTGCGGAAATGGGAATTACGGGAACTCCCAGGAAAGCCTCCATGGCATTCACATCGATGGAGCCCTGGTTGCCGGTGACTTCATCCATCATGTTCAACGCCACGACCATGGGAATATTCATCTCCAGCAGCTGCATGGTCAGATACAGGTTACGCTCGATATTCGTGGCATCCACGATGTTAATAATAGCCTTGGGCTGTTCATATAAGATAAAATTTCGGGACACGATCTCCTCACTGCTGTAAGGGGACATGGAATAAATACCCGGCAGGTCTGTCACCAGCGTGTCGGGATATCCCTTGATGGAACCGTCCTTGCGATCTACAGTGACTCCCGGGAAATTACCCACGTGCTGGTTCGATCCGGTGAGCTGATTGAACAGTGTGGTCTTACCGCAATTCTGATTTCCCGCCAGGGCAAACGTCAGTGTCGTTCCCTCCGGCAGTGGATTCTCATCTTTTTTCGAATGGTATTTCCCATCCTCACCCAAGCCGGGATGTTCCGCATCTGTTACCCGGTCCAGGCCCTTATGTTCTCTCGTTCTCTTCGCAATGGGGGCGATCTCGATCTGATCGGCCTCCGCCAGGCGTAAGGTAAGTTCATAGCCGTGCACCTGCAATTCCATGGGATCCCCCATAGGAGCCAGCTTTACCACCGTTACCTCCGCTCCGGGGATCATACCCATATCCAGGAAATGCTGTCTGAGTTCTCCTGAGCCGCCGACCGTTTTGATCACGGCACTTTTACCGATTTCCAATTCTTTCAGTGTCATAACACTTCTGTATCCTTTCGTATCTCAACATCTTAATGTTCTATAGTGTAACAAAAGTATTATAACTTATTTGGTATTGAAAATCAGTATCAATTTATTCTTTTTGTATTTGTAGAATTTTTTTGTCAAAAAATGAATAAAACTGTAGAAAAAAATGATGAAAGCAGTTACACTTAAATTAGTTTTTATAATTATACGGAGGGAATTTATGGATCTGAAAGAAAATAATAAATATCGTTACACAGATGTTGCGGAACGCAATCGCAGGATGAACAAATTCTACATTATTGCTTCTTCTCTTTTGGCAATTGTTTTCCTGTTTTATCTGTGGTTAAAACTAATCAATCACAATATCGCGCCGATCGTCACGTATTCCAACACGATCCTGATTGCCATTTTCTGCGTGGTCAATACCGTGACACACCTCCGGAATAAGGCAACCAGACTGTTAAAGGTCTTCGCTACCATCGAGATCGGTATTGAATATCTTCTGGTCGGTCTGCAGACGGATGCCAGCTTCATCCACTATGCGCTGATTGCCATCTTCATATTGCAGATTCCTTATTATGAGAAAAAGTCTCTGCGAAAAACCGCACTGGGACTGTTCGTACTCTATCTGGTAGTCATGGTCGTGCAGGCATCTAAGGGAATCTACGGTCAGGATGTCAACGCGGTCTGCTCTACCTTGCTGGTATTTCTGATCGGTGTCATTATCCTGGAGACCGGCAAGATTACCATTTTGTTCAATAATGATGCTATTGGCTCTTCTCTGGAAGAGCATGAACATGTAAAGACGATCCTGGATAACGTTTTAGATGTATCCCAGACCGTACATCAGGAGACTTCCAAGACCACGGATCTCATGAATCAGCTGGTACAGACGACGGAATCCGTAGCTAACAGTATGCGTGAGATCTCCGATGCCACCAATATGACCGCCACCAGCATCGAGGAGCAGAGTCAGATGACCAGCACGATTCAGAATGCTATCGAGCAGACCGGTCATATCTCGGAGCAGATGGTTCAGATTGCCGAAGATTCTAACGACAGTATCCGTAAAAACATGGCTGCCATGGAAGATTTGAGACAGCAGTCCGCTATGATCAAAGATACGAACCATTCCGTCACGGATGCCATGGAAAAGTTGCAGGAAAAGACAAAAGAAGTGGAAGATATCGCCGGAAGCATCATGGCGATCTCCGGTCAGACCAACCTTCTGGCGCTGAACGCTTCCATTGAAAGTGCCCGTGCCGGTGAGGCAGGACGCGGTTTCGCCGTTGTGGCGCAGCAGATTCGTCAGCTGGCAGAGCAGACGAAGAGCTTTACCGAAGAGATCACCAAGATCACCAACGAGCTGAATGCCAATGCCAACACGGTAGTCGATACCATAAACGGCTCCATCGAAGCTACCGACCGACAGAGTGAGAAGATCCTTGCCGCTTCCGAGACCTTCGATCAGTTGAATAAAAATATGGAAGCCCTGGCATCCCAGGTGGAAGAAGTAAATCACCATATTCTGGGTCTGTCAGACTCCAACAACAAGATTATGGAAAATATCTCCCAGCTGTCTGCTGTAACCGAAGAAGTTACCGCCAACGCCGAGCAGGTACATACCATGAGTCAGAACAATCTGGATTACGCAGAACAAGTAAAAAAGGCAGTAGAGCATATCCGCTCTACCACCGATGAAATGGGAACGCAGGAGGGTTAGACCTCCTGCGTTTTTGATCTTATTATTTCGGTCTTTGTAATATATGAAATACTAGCAGATGTAGTTGGAGTAAATAGCCCATAAATACAGGCTTTGTAGGGATTTAACCCTTTATTCAAACTCGATCGTTCCAGGCGGCTTACTGGTAATATCATACATTACTCTGTTCACATGGCTCACCTCATTGATGATCCTGCTGGTCACCTTCTGCAATACCTCGTAAGGAATCTGCGCACTCTCGGCGGTCATGAAATCAATCGTCTTCACTGCTCTCAGTGCAATAGCGTAATCATAGGTTCTTTCATCGCCCATAACACCTACGGATCTCATATTGGTCAGGGCTGCGAAGTACTGGTTGATCTCGCGGTCCAGACCTGCGTTGACGATCTCCTCGCGGTAGATGGCATCTGCATCCTGTACGATCTTGACCTTCTCGGCGGTTACTTCGCCGATGATACGGATGCCCAGTCCGGGACCTGGGAACGGCTGACGGAATACCAGATGCTCCGGAATACCAAGCTCCAGTCCTACCTTACGAACCTCATCCTTGAACAGGTTACGCAGAGGCTCGATGATCTCCTTGAAATCTACATAGTCGGGCAAACCGCCTACGTTGTGGTGGGACTTGATCACTGCGGATTCACCGCCCAGTCCGCTCTCTACCACGTCGGGATAGATGGTTCCCTGTACCAGGAAATCTACGGCACCGATCTTCTTCGCCTCTTCCTCGAAAACGCGGATGAACTCTTCGCCGATGATCTTTCTCTTATGCTCCGGCTCGGATACTCCGGCCAGCTTGCTGTAGAAACGCTCCTGCGCATTCACACGGATAAAGTGCAGGTCGTAATTACCATTGGGACCGAAAACTGCTTCTACCTCATCGCCCTCGTTCTTACGGAGCAGGCCGTGATCTACAAAGACACAGGTCAGCTGCTCGCCGACCGCCTTGGATAACAATACTGCTGCCACGGAGGAATCCACACCGCCGGACAATGCGCACAAAACTTTACCATTTCCGACCTTCTCACGGATGGTCTTGATGGACTCTTCCACGAAGGAATCCATCTTCCAGTC
>DJEP01000095.1:0-21391 GCA_002431915.1 Lachnospiraceae bacterium UBA5895
TATCTGTTCACACAGATCGTCCGCGCGGAGCATGATACCAACACAATGTCGAAGCAGTTAACCCTGCGCATTCTGTTACTGTCTCTCTTACGTGAATTTGCCGTTTCCGGTCTGCAGACTCCTCCTGCGTCCCGGGGAAATGATCCCCTGCAGCGGGAACTCTTAACCTATCTGCAGCAAAAATATATGGAACCACTCCGACTGGAAGACCTGTCGAAGCAGTTCCATTTATCCGAAAAATATCTGTCCCGGTATTTTAAGCAGCATTTTCACCTGACCCTGACACAATACCTGATGCACCTGCGTCTGACACATGCCCGTCATTTACTGGAGAGCAGTAATCTTCCGGTCACGGAAGTGGCTCTGCAATCCGGATTCTCCAACGTAAGCCATTTTATCCGCAGTTTTCACACTGCCTTTCAGGTGTCTCCGCTACAATACCGGAAAAGCTATTCCCGTGAAAGCATTGCTCTTCTGCCAAGCTCCAGACATCCCATAATGCCCTGATCATCATGAAGGGATGCGGGCACCACATAATGTTCCATGTCAGCAAGCTCATCCGTTACGATGTAGCCATTGATATATTCCTTAAGCTTCTCCCGGATCAGCGGGAACAGCTGCTCCTGGTGCATGACGCCGCCGCCTAAGATAATCATTTCCGGGGAAACTGTCATGACATAACCGGTCAGTGCCTGGGCGATGTAATCCGCCTCCAGCTCCCATACCTCCGGACAGTCTGCCAGTTCCACCGCTTTTTTGCCCCAGCGCTCTTCGATGGCCGGTCCTGCTGCCAGACCCTCCAGGCAATTCTTATGATAGGGACATCTTCCGGCATAGGTGTCGGTGCCTCGCTTTGTAATCAACACATGTCCGGTCTCGGGATGAAGCATTCCGTGATGCAGCTCTCCGTTACTGTAGATACCACCGCCGACACCGGTGCCGATGGTCAGATACATGACGCACTTTTTTCTCCTGGCCTGCCCAAAAGTCACCTCACCCAGGACAGAACCATTCACATCCGTATCGAATCCCACCGGACAGTGAAGTGCTTCCTGCATCTGACCCACAATATTGCAGTCTCTCCATGCGACTTTTGGTGTGGTCGTGATATAACCGTATTTTTCGGAATCCCTGTCCAGCTCGATGGGACCGAAGCAGGCAATTCCCAGTGCGTCAATCTCCTTGTCCCTAAAATAGTCAATCATTTTCGGGATTGTCTCCTCCGGCGTGGTCGTAGGAATCGATACCTGTTCATAGATCTCACCGCTTTCATTGCCAATGGCACAGACCATTTTTGTGCCGCCGGCTTCCAATGCACCCAGACGTAATTTTGCCATATAAATACCCTGCCTTCCTGAATTTAAAGTTTTTGTTCCAACCATATCCCGCGCTCTGTCCCTCGGGTTTCTACCGTTTCGATGTTAGTATAGCAAATCCTTTCCTCCCTGTTAATATCCATTTTTACGGAGTTTCTCTCCCTTTTTAACTTTTTCTTTTCCCTGCAATCTTTCCTATGTTATACTGTGTTATACTGTTTCTCGGTAACAGACAGATCTCTTAGAATAAAGGAGGCAATATTGCAATGAAAAAAATATGGATCGTTGGCTCCCTGGGTCACATGGGGCAGGCGCTTATCAGATTATTGGATATGATGGAATATGAATTATACGAGACCGATAAGGACGAACTGGACATTACAGACGAACATGAAGTCTCTCTGTTCATGCACCGTAACCGCCCCGATGTGGTCATCAACTGTGCCGGCTATCACCCTTCCTCTGCTGCTGAACAGCCGGAGACAGATATGGCATATAAGGTAAATGCCGTCGGCGCCAGGAATCTGGCCCAGGCCGCAGAGAGCATTCAGGCAAAGCTCATTCAGATTTCCACGGATGATGTATTTTCCAGCGCATCCGACACACCCTATAATGAATTCGATGATGTCAATCCGATGGGACTTTTTGCCAAGTCCAAATACGCCGGAGAGAAATTCGTCATTCAGCTCATGACCCGCTATGTCATTATCCGCAGTTCCTGGATCTATGGCATTGGCAAGGATTTCCTGAACGAAGTACTGGAAGCGGCCGCTGATCCGAAGATATCTTCCATAGAATTGTGGAACAACGACCGGGCGGTACCTACCTCCGCTGCGGAGCTTGCACGGGTGGTCAAATTCTTCATCGACAACGACCATTACGGCATCTATCACGCGGTATGCAACGGCGGTTCCTGCACCCGTCTGGAATTTGCAAAGGAGATCTTACGCCTCGCCGGCAAAGAAGATCAGCTTACGGTTACCGTAAAAGAAAATGCTCCCGAGAAATATTCCGTGCTGGATAACATGATGCTTCGTCTCACCGGCATGGAAGAACCCGGCGACTGGAAAACGGCACTGGCTGATTACATGAAAGAGACAGGAGGACTGGAATAGTGGAAAAGCACGAGTCCGAAAAGAAAACCGAAAAAAAGAAATTAGGTCTGTCCACCAAAATCTTTATCGCCCTGTTAACCGGTGCGGTATGCGGTGTACTGATTCACTATTATATGCCGGAGGGATATTTTAAGGATACCATCCTGATCAACGGCATTCTGTATGTACTGGGCAACGGTTTTATCCGCCTGATGCAGATGCTGGTGGTTCCGCTGGTATTCTGCTCCCTGGTCTGCGGTGCCATGGCTATCGGTGATACGAAAACACTGGGAATCGTCGGTGTGAAGACCATTCTGTTCTATATCTGCACCACCGCCCTGGCCATCAGTGTCGCACTTGGTATCGCCAGTCTGATCAACCCAGGCGTGGGCCTGAATATTGCTTTGCCGGAAGATACTCCCGAAGTGGCTTCCACACAGGTCAATTTTGCGGAGACCTTACTCAACATTATTCCGAAAAATATTTTTACCTCGCTGGCAGAGGGTGATATGCTTCCGGTGATTTTCTTTGCCTTGTTCATCGGTATCCTGCTGGCTGCCATGGGCAACCGGGTCTCCACCGTTGCGAACTTTTTCAGCCAGTTCAACGATATTATGATGGAAATGACGACTTCTGTCATGAAAGCAGCCCCCATCGGTGTCTTCTGCCTGATCGCCAAGACCTTCGCAGGTATCGGCTTCGATGCATTTGTTCCCATGTTAAAATATATGGGAAGCGTGATCCTGGCGCTGGCAGTGCAATGCTTCGTGGTATATCAGGTCATGCTGTTTGTATTCACCCGGTTGAATCCTTTGAAATTCATTAAAAAATTCTTTCCGGTCATGACCTTTGCATTCTCCACCTCCACCAGTAATGCGACCATTCCTCTGTCCATTGACACTCTGCATAAAAAAATCGGTGTCTCCAAACAGATTTCGTCCTTTACGATTCCTCTGGGTGCCACCATCAACATGGACGGTACTTCCATCATGCAGGGCGTGGCTGTGGTATTCATCGCGCAGGCCTATGGGATTCCTCTGACCCCTGCCGCAATTGCTACCGTGATTGCAACCGCTACCATTGCTTCCATCGGTACCGCCGGTGTTCCCAGCGTCGGACTGGTAACTCTTTCCATGGTACTGGCTTCTGTGGGACTGCCTACCGAAGGCATTGCACTGATCATGGGTATTGACCGTATTTTGGATATGCTGCGTACCGCTGTAAACATCACCGGCGATGCCGTATGTACCACTATCGTGGCTAAACAGCAGGGTGCCTTTAATGAGAAAACCTTCCGGGCAGATAACTGATTGCCTGTTTACGACCTTACAAGCGTCTGCCGTCACATAAAAATAGAGTGAAACATCCCGTTCTGTGTATAAATACCCAGTCAGATGCTTCACTCTATTTTGTATGTTCTCAGCTATTCTATTTAAGTTTATTCAGTTTTGCACGGTTGGCAATGACGATCAACCGCATATCTTTCGTCAGCGGCATCTCCGGATCGATGTTGGTATTCACATTTTTTCCTTCGATGATCGCCACTACGTTAACAGAATATTTTTTGCGCAGATTCAGTTCGACCAGGTTCTTCCCGATCCACTGCTGTTTGATCTCCAGCTCTACCATGGAAACATCCTGTGACAATTCAATAATATCCATGAACCCGGAGCTTAACAGGCTCTTCGCCAGATGGATTCCGGATTCACTTTCCGGGAATACCACGCGGTCCGCCCCTACTTTTGTGAGGATCTTACAGTTCATCTCACTGGCGCACTTGGCGATCACCGTTTTCACTCCCAGTTCCTTGCACAACATTGTGGCCATGACACTGGCCTCCAGGTGATTCGCCATGGTCACAATGACCACATCCATATTGGAAATCCCCAGTTGTCGGAGTGCCTCCGCATCCGTAACATCCGCACATTTGCAATAGGGAATCTCTGCAATCGCAGCATTGACCACAGCCTCTCTGTTGTCTACCGCCAGTACCTCCGCTCCGTTCTCTACCAGTTCCTTCGCTACACTTCTTCCATATCTTCCCAGTCCGAAGACCGCATACGTCTGATTGATTCCCATAATTTCTTCCTTCCTGTCAAACCCGCATTAACCTACGCTGATCTCTTCCGTAGGATTCTTCACAATATTTTTGTTCTTTTTCTGTGTGCTGAACGCTACCACCAGGGAAATGGGCCCGACTCTTCCCAGATACATGGTTACAATAATGATCAGCTTTCCCCATAAATTCAGCATGGACGTCAAGTTCCTGGTTAATCCCACGGTAGCCGTGGCGCTGACCGTTTCATATACAATATCGATAACATCCGCATCTGTCACCGCGGACAAAAGGATCGTGGACAACGATGCAATGATGAAAAACATGCTGACCACTGCCACGGACTTATTCACTGCCTGCTTCGGAATATTCCTCTGAAAAAGCTCTGCATCTTCCTTGTTGCGTATGGTGGCGAACATGGATACCAGCAGCACTGCGATCGTCACTGTTTTCATTCCGCCTGCGGTTCCCACAGGAGACCCTCCGATCAGCATCAGCAGGACGGAGATCATTGCCGAAGTGTTGGTCAGATTCTCCTGGGGAATGGTAGCAAATCCTGCCGTTCTGGTCGTCACCGACTGAAACAGCGATGCCAGAATTCTCTCTCCGAACGTATATCCCTGCATGGTCAGCGGATTATCATATTCGAAAATAAAAAATGCCGCAGCTCCCACGATAATAAGCAATCCGGTCATAGAAAGGGCGATCTTGCTGTGCAGCGTCAGCTGTTTCAAACAGTTCATCTTCTGCGCTCTGAAATTCTTCAGAACCCGCAGTACATCCCACCAGACAATATATCCTAAACCTCCCAATATGATCAGCAGCATCGTGACCAGGTTGACCATGGGTTGAAACACATATCCGCACAGACTGTTTTCCGACATAATATCCATTCCTGCGTTACAGAACGCCGACACCGCATTGAACAGAGAGATCCAGATACCCCGCGGACCGTATTCCGGCACAAATACCGTCATATACAAAAGAGCTCCCGTTCCTTCCACCACCAGGGTTCCTATGAGAACCTTACGGAGAAACTTCACAATTCCGGAGATATTATTCAGATTAAACACATCCTGCAGCATCCAGCGGTTACCCAGTCCCAATCGTCTGTGCAATCCCATCATCACACCGTACATGACCGTAATGATCCCCAGTCCTCCCAACTGTATCAGGATGAGAATCACGATCTGTCCCCAGATACTCCAGGCGGAATATGTGGGAACCGTCACCAGTCCGGTGACGCAGATGGATGTGGTTGCTGTAAATAAAGCGTCTATATAAGGAACCGATTCTCCGCTGGCAGAGCTGACCGGCAACGCCAGCAGAAAACTTCCCACCAGGATGGCGCAGAGAAAACTTAACATAATCTTCTGCGTGGTGGATAATTGTATGCATTTCTTTCTGTTCATGAGGATAACCTCGTCTTTCTCACCAACTGCAAATTTTGAATTGCAGGCACATCATTGCAAGTAAAACTCACAATGATATGATTATAGCATACCTTCGTCAAAAAAGCTCCTATCGGGAACAGTTTGTATCTGTATCCATAATAGAAGCTCTCTTTTACCATATCGGTTAATTTTGAAATTTATACCTTAAATCTGTAACCGACACCCCAGATGGTCTCAATATACTGAGGTTTTGCAGTATCCTTTTCAATCTTTTCACGGATCTTCTTGATATGCACGGTTACGGTGGCAATATCACCGATGGAATCCATATCCCAGATCTCACGGAACAATTCTTCCTTGGTAAATACATGATTCGGATGCTCCGCCAGGAAAGTCAGGAGATCGAACTCTTTGGTCGTAAAAGTCTTCTCCACACCGTCCACATATACACGTCTCGCAGTCTTATCAATACGGATACCGCGGATCTCCACGATATCATTCTGCTGCTTCTGATTGGTGCCTACCAGTCTCTCATAACGGGCCATGTGCGCCTTCACGCGGGCTACCAGTTCACTGGGGCTGAAAGGCTTGGTCATATAATCATCCGCACCCAGGCCCAATCCCCGGATCTTATCAATATCATCCTTCTTCGCAGATACCATCAGGATCGGGATGTTTTTCTCCTCACGGATCTTCTTACATACTTCGAAGCCATCCATTCCGGGCAGCATCAGATCCAGAATGATCAGGTCATAATCTCCTGCCAACGCCGTCTTAAGACCCTCATCACCGGTATTGCAGATATCCACCTTGAAATCGCTGAGTTCCAGATAATCTTTCTCAAGATCCGCAATTGCCACTTCATCTTCAATAATTAAAATCTTACTCATCGTTCTTCCTCCATTTACAAAATGTCTTATGCATGATCTGTTATCATGCTGTTTCCTTACTTGGTTCCACCCGGCTGCAGCTCAATATATTTTCTCAGGACAAAATGCATACAGGTTCCTTCGCCCTCTTTTGCCGTAGCCCATACATAACCGCCGTGATCCTCAATAATCTTTTTCACAATGGAAAGACCGATACCGCTGCCGCCCTGTGCTGAATTTCGGGAAGCATCCGTACGGTAGAAGCGTTCGAAAATCTTCTGCAGATCCTTCTGTGCAATGCCTTTGCCGTTATCCTCGATCTCTACCCGGATGGAATCCACTTCGTCAAGGATGCGGATATCAATATGTCCATTCGGCTTATCCATATATTTTACACTGTTACTGATAATATTATTGATGACCTTCTTCATCTGCTCCGGATCTGCAATGACAACCGTGTCAGGAGATACCAGGTTGGAATAATTCAATTTGATACCACGCTGTTCCAGATCCAAACCGACCTCTTCCACACAGTCTCCGAAATAATCCGCCACATTGATCCGATGAAAATTATAAGGAATCTTGTTATTATCAATTCCGGAATAGGTCGTCAGCTCATTGATCAGACGATCCATATCAATGGCTTTGTTGTAGATGGTCTTAATATATTTATCCATCTTCTCCGGCGTATCCGCCACACCGTCCATGATTCCCTCCACATAGCCCTTGATGGCTGTAATGGGTGTCTTCAGATCATGGGAAATATTGCTGACCAGCTCCTTGTTCTGCTTCTCATGCTGGATGTTCTCCTCCGTGGATTCCTTCAGACGCAGACGCATGTCCTCGTAATTGCGGTAGAGATCTCCGATCTCACCTTTGGCATCCGTCTCCAGAACATAGTCAAAATTTCCTTCCTTGATCTTACGCATGGCAATGTTCAATTCGTTCACAGGCTCAAACACACCCTTATGGATCCACTGGGTCAGCATCAGGCTGGTGAAGATCAAAATCACAATAATAGCAATGAACATGTCAATCAACAGATTCCGCGAAATCAGGGAATTGACCTTTGTGACAATAAACACACTGCCCGGTGTTCCGTCCCGGAAAGTAAAATCAATCTGCTTTACATATTTTTCCAGTTCATTATAGAAGTAGCCACTGTCATCCGACAGTTTTTCATCACCATAAGCAGGCAGCTTTTCAAAAATCTTCTGTGCGGCATCTTCATTGCCCGCATAATAGAGCTGGTCGCCTTTTCTTACTATAATATAAGTAGACTTCCGGGATACCTCCGCATTCACATGATCGAGATATTCCTTGTCCTCCAGCTTGCTGCTGTCTTCCTTCGCCTGATCCAGCAGCACATAATAGGCCTGATCCGTGGTGTTGGTGAATTCCTTGATATTTTCCGACATCATAGAATAGTCAATATCCGTCAGGCTGAGACCCTGCGAAAAATTCATCAGATAAATGGCAATCACCACAAACGCCATGATTGTCAACAGCAGCGGAAGTAAAATAATACTTAAAAAAGTTACCCGTAATCTCGTTTTAAATTTCATAATAACGCCCTCTCTTGTGTCAATTATAGCATAAAATAATATTCTCTGTGTATATAAGGAATCAAGAATATCATTAAAAAAATATAAACAAATTTTTTATTTTATTTTTCTGTTGACATTATTCGAATATCATGTATAATAGGCTTATAAAAACAGTAATCATTACTATTATTGAGAAAGGAGTTCATCATGGCACTGAAACGAAGCAGACAACGGGAAATGATTAAAACCTTTCTCATGGGGCGCAAGGATCATCCTACCGCAGATGTGATCTATTCCAACCTGAAGCAGCAGGATCCGAACTTAAGTCTCGGTACCGTCTACCGTAATCTGACTCTTTTGTCAGACATGGGAGAGATCTTACGACTCCGGATAGGTGACGGTGTAGACCATTTTGATGCCGATACTTCCGAACATTATCATTTCGTGTGTACGGAATGTGGAAGCGTCATTGATCTGGACATGGATAGTATTGATTCCATCATGGAGAACGCCGGAGAGAGATTCGACGGCAGGATCCGGGGACATGTCACTTATTTCTACGGCACCTGTCCCGCCTGTACCAGGATTGCTACGAAGTCCACACTTTCTTAAAGGAAAACAGGCTTCGTTCCATAAATAAATTTGTGTCGATATGGCACACGCAAAAAGAGAAAACAAACAAAATATTTCATCAGAGAAAAGGAGAAAAAATTATGGCAAAGTATGTATGTCAGGTATGTGGTTATGTTTATGAAGGTGATGCGGCTCCCGCAGAGTGCCCCATCTGTCACGCTCCCGCTTCCAAGTTCACGAAGCAGGAAGAGGATAAGACCTGGGCTGCTGAACATGTAGTAGGTGTAGCACAGGGTGCTCCCGAAGATATCATTGCAGATCTGCGCGCAAACTTCCAGGGCGAATGCTCCGAGGTTGGTATGTATCTGGCAATGGCAAGAGTTGCTCACAGAGAGGGTTATCCCGAGATCGGTCTGTACTGGGAGAAGGCAGCTTACGAAGAGGCTGAGCATGCTGCAAAGTTCGCAGAGCTGTTAGGTGAAGTCGTTACCGATTCCACCAAGAAGAATCTGGAAATGAGAGTAGATGCCGAGAACGGTGCTACCGCTGGTAAGTTCGACCTGGCTAAGAGAGCCAAGGCTCTGAACCTGGATGCAATCCATGATACCGTTCATGAGATGGCTCGTGATGAGGCTAGACATGGCAAGGCATTCGAGGGATTATTAAAGAGATACTTCGGTTAATCTTGACAGTGCGCTCCATCATTGCTACAATATGCGGCAAAAGCTCGGAGGGCGAGTTGTTCAGAGAAGCAACAGCCGGATAAGAGGCAGATTGAGATATCTGTTTCTTGTCCGGCTTATTTTTTTGCAAGGGAGGAATCTAATATGGATTTTCTGAACGGAAAATCAAGCCGATGTACTTCAAATATCTGTCGGCAGCGTTTGGCAGTGCCATGATCACATCGGTGTATTCTATTGTGGACACCGCAATGGTGGGTCAGTACCATGGGTCGGAGGGAACCGCTGCACTGGCAGTCGTAGCACCGGTCTGGAACATTATATACAGCCTGGGACTGTTGATGGGTATCGGCGGCAGTGTCATTTTCAGCATGAAGCGCGGTCATGAGAAAAATGATGGCAGCGAGAACCAGTATTTCACCGCTGCAGTGATCGGTGCCGTGATCTTATCTGTTCTGGCATGGATCGGGGTCATCTGTTTTAAGCGTCCGATTCTCACCTTTTTCGGCGCAGATGAATCGCTGCTGGTACTGGCACAGAGATATATGCGTCCGATCAAATATGTATTCCCGCTGTTTTTGTTCAACCAGATGCTGTCAGCCTTTCTGCGAAATGATAAAGCTCCGGGACTTGCCACCTTCGGTGTGCTCACCGGCGGTATCTTCAATATCTTCGGTGACTACTTCTTCGTATTTACCTGTGACATGGGAATCTTTGGTGCAGGTCTTGCGACCGCCATCGGTTCTGCTGTTTCATTTGTTGTGATGATGACACACTTTTTCAGCCGCAAGAATACACTTCGGCTGGCATTGTGGACCACGGCATTCTTCGGCATATTCTGGACGGCGCTCAGTATGCTGTGCCCGAATGTCTATATCCGTATTTTCATGGCGCCCACGCCGGAAATACTTGCCATGGCTCCTGCCATTATCCGAACCTATGCGCTGTCATTTTTGCTGCTGCCGTTCAACATTTTCTCTACCTACTATTTTCAGGCGATCATGAAGCCTACAGCAGCATTCATCGTGTCCGTTGCCCGCGGACTGGTCATCAGCGGCATCTTGATCCTGCTGCTCCCGATCCTGACAGGCGCGGATTCCCTGTGGTTCGCCATGCCATCATCGGCATAATATTCATCCATTGCTGTAATTTTATCTTCTTTAATCTGAATAAATGAAGTTACATGGAAAGAAACACTTCTGTCCTTAAGGTAAATGTGTGTAACCGTAATAATCAAATCATTCAGAGTTTCCATTCGTTCTACGACTCCGTCCCATTCCCCGGGATACTCACAATTTGCAATGATATATTCATCTACCGTAAAATGCTCATTGGTACAATGCCAGTTCACATAGGCTTCCTTGTGAAAATACTTTCTGATATTTTTCTCGTCCTGAGCCAGAACGGCTTTCCAAAATTCTTTTATGTTCATGTTGTAAGCAATACCTCTACTTCTTTTATGGAGTATTTGACGCAACCATGCACTATCGTTCATTTTCTATTACAAATTTTACAAGTTGCCAACCAATACTGCCTTCTCTTAATAATGCCAAAGCATTCTCATACTTTATCCACTCTACAGCATCTACTTCTCCAGATAATGCAAACTCCTTTTTCTTTGCCTTAGCCTTATATCCTAACATTAACATTCCCTTCTTTTCATAAGGATAGCTTTTCACAAATTCTAGAGTTTCTATATCTTGCCCAATCTCTTCTTTTACTTCACGAACAACTGTGTCTTCAGCTGCTTCGCCTATTTTCATTATTCCTGCCACACATACATATTTAGTTGCAGACACATACTTCTGTCTTAATAATGCAACTTCTCTATACTCATTTACCACTGCGGCAATAATGCTTGTTGTAAACATATCCCATAAAGGTATATTACAGTTATCGCAAAATGGAATTTTCCCCTCATCCCAAATCTCTTTGCTAATAAGTTTTTTGCCACAATATGGACAATATGTAAAATGCATAACACTTTCCTCTCATTTATACAGTATATTGGTTTTTCTTACTCTGAACTGCGTAGGTCTCCCCATAAATCTCAAGTCTCATTGGGAGTTTCTTTTCCGGCAATAATCCTCTTTATTTCTTCTATTGTTTTATCTGTTGCCGATGCAATCTGTTCCGCAGAGAGACCGTTCTTATACATTGTCATAATAAGTCCTGCTTCGCCCTCTCTGCGTCCATCTTCCCTAACTCCCTGGCTCAAATTACACATAGTACTCATATCCTTTCTAAAATTCTCTTCTAACGGAATATTATATTCGCTTCCAATAATGTCCAGCTTTTCATCCACTGTAAGCTCTCTGGACAGTAATGCCCCCAGCAGACGATGTAACTCGTAGGTCTCATCATGTTCCGGCAGTTCCTTTGCCAGTCCTATCATAATAATATTCAGCAGATCCAGATCGCCTTTCCATTCATAAGTTCCGATCAGATCCTCTTTGGTCAGATGAATATGGCTCATGGTATTTTCTTCTATATTCATACAGATCCAAATGGAATAGACACGCTTGATATCATCGTAACTCAAATTCTGGAAAGCCCGTTTCTTCTGGGAAGAGATCAGTCTGCTCACATAGAAGATCGCCCGGTTCAGAATCTCGTATTCGCCGGGTTCATCTTTTTGTGCTTCTACATTGATGATGACCTGGGACAGTCCATCCTTCATCCGTACATAAAATACGATGTCGAAACGTACCAGCCCTTCGTTCAATTCCTGGTTCTCTGTGTTAAAACCAACAAGGCGTTGTCCGTTCTGAAAATGCACCGCGTTCGTCAGTCCCGGCTCCACTGACACGGCGCTAATATAAGGAATCCCTTCTATCAGGGCTGCCACCTCGAGCGGATCCATCCCCCTAAATTCTTCCACGGTTTTTACCAGGATCCGCGCCAGAACAATCTTATGTGCTATCAGGCGTTTCGCACTGTTATCGTATTGTGCATCTATATCTGTTGCCAATACTGCATTTTTCAATTCCGTATTCAATGGTTTCCTCCTTTTGTGTCAGGTAATCATAGATACCGCCGGAAATAAAAGGATTTCGCCATATCTACATTATAACTTACCTGTTTTTCTGATACAGCTGGTTTTCTGTGTGGGTTTTTGCCTCTCTGCTCTTCTTAAAGAGGCGGCGGACTTTCTTAACAAAAGTCTCAGATATCAGCTTCCGCTGACAAAGAAATTTTCATAAGTGACATGTACTTATGGACATAGTATATCCTATAATTTTTATTTATGCAATAAATATATTTAAAAATTGTCTTTTAAGCGTAATATCGTAATATTTCTCTTAAAAGACAATTTTGTAAACTCGTTTATTTAGGCGTTCTATTTTTAGTCAAACATTTTCTTATAAATATCATATGCCGAAACACACTCTTCTATCGGCAATCTTCGTTTTTCAGCCTGTGTAAGCATCCTCCACCGTATTTCTGAAATTCTGCTTTTCCAGCCATTGTCTTTCTTCGTCATTCTCGGGAATATCGATCCGCCTTGCAACGCTGTATAAACATATCTGCTGACAGCGTCCCATGCCTCACCGCAGAATTTACCATTCATCAGATGATAAAAGTCGTCTCTTTCCGGCGTACGCTGTAAAAGGAAGGTGTCCCCGGCTTTGAAGCACGGACATGGTCCGGACTTGGGATTCGCTAAATATTTTTCCTATAGTTCCGGAAACACTTTTGTCTCTAATACCGTTATTTTACATTCGTGTTTCATTCAAAAAATCTCCTTCGAATATTATTTCATTTTCCCAGTTTCTTTGCATAAAGGAAACAAGTCAGCGGCACTTCTTTTTTTTCCAAATTCAATACGACCTGCTGTTCTCCTTCTCTGTCAAATCCCCGGTGTTCATAAAATTGATAGGTACAGGCATTGTCCGTATATAGAGATAAACGAGTTTTCCCCATTCGTCTTTTTCCAGTGCGGAAAGCAGTGCCGTGCCGATTCCCCTGATTTTGCAATTTTATAGTCGAGTAGACTAAGACCTCTCAATCTTAGCCCCTCACAGATCCGTACGTGCGGCTTTCCCGCATACGGCTCCTCATAGTAACATTCGCTTCAATATAAACAATAGTACGTTTTAGGTTTTGCTAATGGGTAATACTTGAGCATTTCAACAAATCCATTCCATGTGTATGCTCGTCTACAACCTCTCCGGTTCATAGCTTTGAATAGAAACTGTTGTACTCTATGCAAAAATGTCGTTATCTTCCGAAAATTCCATGTAACACCATAATACCGATAGTGTCCCATTAACTTTACGTTCAACTCTTTGATTATTTCTCGCATCGGTCGATTTCGATTATCATAAATCCAGTTCTTGTATGCTCTAACCTTTTGTTCAAACTTCTTTCTTGAAGTCTGCACTTTGGGCACGAAACCTCCTTTTCGAGTTTTGCTACAGTAGAAGGTAAATCCCAGAAAATCAAATGTTTCAGGCTTCCTTTCTCCCTTTGCTCTACGATTTTTCTCTGCAAATCTCCCAAATTCAATCAGTCTGCTTTTACTACTTTCCAGTTCCAGTCCAAACTTTTCCATTCGTTCCTTTAACTCTTTATAGTATCTTTCAGCTTCTGACTTATATTGAAATCCTGCAACAAAATCATCCGCAAAGTTGACGAGAAAACACTCTCCATGCGTTTCCCTTTGCACCACCAGTTTGAACCACAGCGTCAGCACATGATGCATGTATATATTTGCAAGTATCGGACTCATTACTGAACCTTGTGCTGAACCTTCCTCTGTTGGCTCAAATTTACCTTGTTCCATTATTCCTGCTTTAAGGTATTTGCGTACTCTGATTGTATGAATTAAACCACGCTCTTTCTTCAAATGCTTTCTTTTGAGGATGTATCGGATCGCTTTCTGCTATACCAATAGGCAAAAAGCAGACCAACTCATAGCTCTCGGGCACGTTTAGGATCTGTGCCATTTTATCACAGATCCTGTCATCATCGGTAATATGTCCTTCATACCAACAACTTTGATAACCAAGCTCCACAATTGCAAGTAGCATATTCTGGATCGCAGCTGAATAGTCCTGCACAGCAAAACATTTATCCCGATAAGCATTGACTCTCTGTGTCAAAACGCAAATAGCAGCGGGAGCACTTTCTCCAACAGGTGGTTCTATCACACTATGAAGTTGCTTCAATACATCACGATTATCAACTGCAATCAATGATGTAGTCTGTTTGTTGCATCCGGACGGAGCATCAAGACCAGCTTGCATGATTTTTATTAAATCTTCCTTTGGTATGGGAATATCCATATACTTCCCTCTGTAACTATGTCTGTAATGAATAGCTTCTATAACATTCATAACGTTCCCTCCTAAATCCCGATTTATCAAACTCATTTTATCAAGAATGGTAAGAGATAAAACGGTTTCAACAATAAATTTTCTTCTTTTCCTGCATCTTTCTGTGATATTAAATACGCCTTGCTAATATTCTGAGAAAATTTTCTGCAAAATTCCATTATGGATTCATGTTTTCCGGATCCTGAGGGCTTAACTTCAAATGCATTTATTTTACTTCCTTCCGAAATCAGGAAATCCACCTCATAATAATGCGTACTCCCTTTTTTCTCCCAGGTATGATAGTACAGTTCTCTCCCGGACGCTGTAATCATTTGAGCAACCAAATTCTCATAAAGATATCCCAGATTTGCAGGTAATTTATCGGAAAGTAACTTCGCATAAATATCATTTTCCGTCACCGGACGGTCAATAAACATCAGTGTAACAAATAATCCTGTATCCGAAAGATATAATTTGTAACTATCAAAATCTTTCGTGTCCGTCAGGCTGACTCTTGGATTGGTAGAATTATAGCATGGCAGAACCGTTTTTGAATCTATCAGCTCGTATAATAATTCTTCTGCTTTCGTGTTATTTCTTTTTCCGATTGCTGTGGTAATACGATATTTTCTTGCATCCTTTGCCAGATGCGCCGGAATCGCATGATATAATGCCGATATTCTTCCGGACGCATCAATTTTCTTAAAGTCTTCCTCATACAGAGATATGATCTGCCTTTTTACCATATCTATTTCTGAAAAGTTTTTTCCATTAACATAGGCTTCTACCGCCTGTGGCATTCCCCCTACTGCCATGTAAATTCTCAAATCTCTCATTAATTTACGGTTAGTTGCCTGTCCAATGGCTGCTCCGCTATCATAAATCTGTTGCAATAATCCATAATTATTGCCCGTGGCATCACAGAATTCTTCGTAATCCATGGGATATACTTCCAGCTTCATTTCCTCGGATGGAATCAGGATGTCCTTTACATTTTTCTTTATTGAGATCAAAGAACCTGTTTCCAGATAACTGTATCTGCCGTCATGTATAAGATGCTTTATTGCCTGTCTGGCTTTTGGAAATAACTGTACTTCGTCAAAAATAATGAGGGACTCGTGTTCATACAATGTGATTCCGGTTTCTGCCTGCAGCCTCAGAAAAAAGATATTCAAATTCCCTATATCATCGAAACATTCCAAAATATTACTTGTTGTTTTGGAAAAATCAATTAAAATATAAGACCTGTATTCATTTTTTGCAAAGGTCTCCGCAATAGTCGACTTGCCAACTCGCCTTGCGCCTTCCAACAATACCGCATATTTTTCTGAATATAACTTTTTCCATTCCAATAATTTATCGTATGCTTTTCTTTTAAAATACATAATTACCTCCAACAATATAAGTATGTTATATCACAAAATATACATTTCTTCAATTTATATATTTTATAATATGTTCGTTTCTTCAATATTATATGTGCCGTTTTTGTGCTTACATTCAAAAAAATAACGTTTTACACTACTATTTGTAAAACGTTATCCTTACTCTGTCGAAAACCAAAAGTTATCAGTCTGAAATCTCGTATCCCTTAGATTTCAGAATTTCCAGTCCTCGCTGATAATTCTCGCTTTTTATCAAAACATAATCCGTATTGTAAGTGGATACGGCAAAAATGGAGATTGCGTTGTCTGCCAAAATCGAAGCAATTTGAGATAATATCCCGATTAACGAAAAGTCCAAAGCTCCTTGAATGTAAACGGTTTTCCAGCCATCATCTTTCTTTATTATATTTGACGGAACTTCACTTGTAGCGCACACGAGTGATTTTTCATCCTCTGTTTTACCGATAAAACAATACGGAGCTTCAAAATTTACGTGCGAATAATCTTCCACCTGACAGACTGAAAAGTCTTGGTGAATTTTTCTTAACTTCATAGCACCACCTCCACAAGCTGGATTTTTATCAATATCATTTTGCGTTCCTATATGAAATTACAATATGGCTTGGCGCAAACAATATTGATGCAATAAGCAACAAAATTGACCGACTCATAATTCCACTAAATAAGAACAAAACGGAAGGAATAATAGACAATGCCAGTGCTCTGAACACGCTGTTGTTCTTAAAGCAAATTATCCAAATTGCACAATACAACGTTACTAATATTGTATCTACAATAAGATATGTGGCAAATGCTTCGTCAGACCACCACCCAAACCATGTTCCGGGAACATTAACTATCATAAAAGCAAGGCATCCAAACCTTCCTATTTGTTCTGCAACTTCAACAATTTTATTGCTCCATTTGTTTTCAAAGGCATCTTTGCATCTAATTGCAAAAATAATATTTGGTATCATAATGACTGCAATCATTATCAATCCGAATATATTTAACCAGTCCATATATTCCATCTACCTCTCTATTTTACTGTGCTTCTTTCAAAAGATCTTCCGCTGCAACGCCGAATTATTTTTCCTGCGTCCTCCAAATATCAGGCTTCCCAGAAGCAAAATCGGGAAAATGATTCCTGCGAAAATTCCCAGTCTGAGGTTATCTCCCAGTCCGCTGGAGACGAAGCCCACGAGGGTCGGACCGCCGGAGCAGCCCAGGTCTCCGGCTAGCGCCAGCAGGGCAAACAACAGGGTTCCGCCGCGTCTTAATGCCGCTGCTGCCTTACTGAAGGTGCCGGGCCACAGGATTCCCACGGAGAATCCGCACAGTCCGCAGCCCAACAGTTCCACCATGGGAACTGAGATAAAGGAGATGCACAGATACGATACAATGCAAAGCACACAGCTGAATTTCATAAAGCGGTCAAGATCCCATTTTTCACCGTATTTTCCATAGAGCAGGCGGGATAGTCCCATGAGGATGGAGAACAGCATGGGACCTACCAGGTCTCCCACACTCTTAGTGATCCCCAGTCCTTTTTCCGCAAAGGTGGATGCCCACTGGCTCACCGACTGCTCGGCGGCTCCGGAGCAGACCATCATCAACATCAGGATCCAGAACATTTTCTCCCGAAACAGTTCTCCCAGATTCATGCCCTTTTCGCCTTCTTCCTGTAAACTGTAGATAGGCACCTTCGCGAACAGGAGCATGTTGGCAAGGGGAAGGATCGTCCACAGCAGGGTCAGTATTTTCCAGTGTGAGATTCCGAAAAGGCTGAAAAATATGGTGGAAACCAGTACTACACCTGTACATCCCCAGCAGTAAAAGGAGTGCAGCAGGCTCATTGCCGATTCCTTATTATCCGTAGGGCAGGCCTCTATGATAGGACTGATCAGTACCTCGATCAGTCCTCCGCCGATAGCATACACGAACACGGCAATCAGGATTCCCACAAAGGGATCCGGCACTACTTCCGGCAGAACCGTCAGAAGTGCCAGTCCTGCTGCCGCACAGATATGCGCCAGGATCACCGCCGCCCGGTAACCGATCCTGTCAATAAATCCCGCAGACAGCATATCAACCAGAAGCTGTACCACAAAATTCACCGTGATCAGCAGTGTGATCTGCGTCAGCGGAATATTGTAGGTCTTCTGGAAGGTAACGAATAACAATGGAACAAAGCTGTTCACAATAGCTTGTACAATATATCCCACAAAGCAGGCATACATGGTTCTCTTATAATCAAATTTCATTGAGTTCCTCTTTCCCGGCAGGCTTTCCATTCCCTTTTATTACCGAAGTCTTATACGACTGATGATACACCAGAACGCTTCGCATTGTAAACGACAAGAAACGCACTTTGCCCGTTTTTACTTAAAAAACCGCCCTTACGGGATTGTTGCTGTCACAATCTCCGTAAGGGCGGTCCATTATCTCACGTTATTTACTTCATCTTAGGTCTATACAGTTCCGGAGATCACCAGCGTGCTGACGCCGGGATTGATTCCCCAGGCTCCTGTGGTGGTATCCTGCGTGTAGGTCGCTGCGGGCACTGTGATCTTGCCTGCCACACTGGCGAATACACCCGTGGTCACATCATAGGTATAATTGGTGCCTTCTACCCAGGCGGTGCCGTTGAAGGTAGCCGTCAGATTCGTTAACATAGGATTAAAGGTATCGGTGATCACCACTCCAGTCTCTACCGTTGCTGCGGTATTTCCCAGGTTCTGGATCACAAACGTGTAGGTCAGCGTGCCGTTTTCCGTAACAGGTACGGGACTGACGGACTTCGTGATGGTAAGCAGAGGCTGTTCCTCGGCACGAATGGTCTCCTGCACCGTGATGGGCGTTACCGCATTGGCAGTAATGACAGCTGTGTTGGTGATCGTCGCATCCACTCCCAGAGGAGCATAGGAGTTCAGTTCCGCCTCATAGACAATGACGGCATTGCCCTGTGCGGGAATGGTCAGTCCGCTCACGGTGAGAGGCGGTCCTGCCGTGACCACGGGAGTGGGCTGCAATACGCCGTCAGCATAATATTTAATGGTTCCGGGGATATAGGTCAGCGGAGTCAGTTCCCTCTCGCCGAAGTCATATTCTCCCAGGTCATCCACCAGTGTTACTCCGGTAAATGCCGTCTGCCCGGAATTTACCACGCTGATAATATAGGTCACGTTATCTCTCTGTCCGTAAGTCTCCCGGACAGCCGTCTTGGTGGCGGACAGTACCTCTCTGATCTCTCCTACCGCAATGTTCGAATTGGTGACTTCATCACCGTAACGAAGCTGCGCCTGATTCGTAAATCTTGCCATATATTTTCATCCTTCCATTTTATTCAGGGTTAGTATAATATATGCCTTTTTCCCGCTAAGTTGACAGATTCCGCCATCCGTTTTCTTGACTTTCCATCTGCTGGTAGATATGATGAATGTATGAATTTGTCTATTACGTGGGGGAACATAATTACATGAAGAAAAAAATATTTAACATCATTCAGATCGGTGACAAAAGCAATCGTCTGAGCCGGCTTTTTGATATATTTATTGCAATCGTTATCTGTGCCAATATACTGGTAACATTTTTGCAGACCTTTGATGAGCTTTCCCCGCTGTTTCCTGTATTTCACGTAATCGAAGTGATCACCATTCTAATCTTCTGTGTGGAATATGGTCTTCGGATCTGGACCGCAGACTATCTGTATCCCGATAAAAGTGAATTCCGCTCCCGGTTGCGGTTTCTGATCTCCTTCGACGGAATCATCGACCTGCTGACGATTTTACCCTTTTTCTTCCTGTCCGGAATTGTCATCTTCCGGATGTTGCGGGTAGCGAGAATCTTCCATCTGTTCCGGCTGAATGCCCGGTATGACTCTTTCAATGTCATTACTACAGTATTATATGAAAAGCGCAACCAGATCATTTCCTCCGTATTCATCGTACTAATCCTGATGCTGGCCAGCAGTCTGTGCATGTACAGTGTGGAGCATGATGCCCAGCCGGAAGTATTCCGCAATGCCTTCAGCGGCATCTGGTGGAGCATGTCAACGCTGCTCACCGTGGGCTACGGTGACATCTATCCCATCACCACGCTTGGTCGGATCATGGCAATCTGTATCGCCTATCTCGGCGTCGGTGCCGTGGCTATCCCCACCGGTATCATCAGTGCCGGTTTCGTGGAACAGTACCAGCGCAAAAGCAGCATCTCCAATGTCCGGGATGCCGACATCCATGAGATCGCCGAGATCTTCGTGGACGCTCGTCATGCCGGAAAAACCGTAGAAGAAATGGAAGAGGCAGAACAGGTCACGATCTTCCTCATTCTGCGGGAGGATCTGTCCGTTCTGCCTCAAAAAGATACAATATTAAAGTTAAATGACATTATTGTCATTCGCGGGGGAAATCCACAATAACAACAAAGGCTGCCTCTTTTCCGGGGGCAGTCTTTTGTGATTGTAATGCTTATTTGGCTTCCACAGCTTCGGTGGTTTCGGTTGCCGCTGTTTCGTTTTCTGCGCTTTCGGTCTCAGAAGATGCCGTCTCAGTCTCCGCCACGGTTTCCGAAGTCTCACCTCCTGTTTCCACAGTTTCAGTACTTTCTGTCTCTGCGGTCTCCGTTTTTTCGGTAGTCTCCTCCACCTCCTCCACCAGATCATCCAGTGTATAATTGAATCCGGTCACCACATTGGTGGTCACGGCATATACCGTCATTTCGGAAGGAAATGCGATGTAGTACTGGCTGGTCATGGAGTTCAGGTTACCGACGTTGATGATCACACTGCGATCCGCGGTCTCATACTGAATGGTGCGCTCCGGATTCGTCAGTCCGTACTGTGACATATCTGTTACATTCTCGATCACCTGATTTACCTTTAACGGTGCCACCTTCAGAAGCATGGCCTTGATCCGTTCCTGTTTCAGGTTGAGAGAATGATCATCTGCGTAATACCAGATATCATCTTCTTTTTCAAAGGAATAGGTCCCGCCCTCATACACATAGCTGAAGCTGGTAATATCATCGGAGTTCACATCCAGTACCGTCTCCTGTGTATCCTCCGTAGTGGAAGTCGTGGACGATGCATTTTTATTATACTGCCGGATGCCCAGGAAGGCTGCCGCCAGCACCACCAGTGCCAGCAGCATTCCGATCAT
>DJEP01000095.1:21490-27396 GCA_002431915.1 Lachnospiraceae bacterium UBA5895
CTCTTATTTCTTCCGTCTGCGGAACCAGATCACGAATCCGGCGATCATGCAGCCGGCAGGCAGGATCACGGTAACCAGCAGTCCCAACAGCAGAATCTGTGAGGAATCAACTACCAGATTAGATACTTCATAGCTTTTTACCGGAACGGATACCGATGTCTCATGGTCTGCCATTCCACTGAACGTATTGGTGAACAGGGTCAGGTTCGCACCGCTGACCACAGAGTTTGCATCATCCGTGAACATCTGCTCACAGCCATACACGATCAGGGTGGCATCCCCATCATCCAATGTCTTCACTGCCTCAACGCCCAATGCGAAAGGACCCTTCACATCATTTTCGCCCTGCGAGAAGTCCTGTGCATTGCTGACATCCTGTTTTGCAAATGCACTGTCGGAGGTACTTAAGAACACATCATAAGTAATATCGCCGGTGGCTGTCTCATCGGTACTCTCTTCCTCCGGAACGATGATTCCCTGAGAGTACGGCAGGAACAGGTATTTTCCGTAAGTGCCGGACGTATAGCTGTCAGAGCTTTGGGTAGGCAGGATATAATAAGGGCTTCTGTAGTAGCCGTTGGAATCGTTCTCCACGACCAGACCCTTGGCAACGCTTAGGTTCATATAGCTTAAAATGGCATCAATATTAGGTGTCTCTTCATCGGTATAACCGGTTACGAGAATGACTTTTCCGCCATTGTTCAGATAGTCGATCACCTTATCCTTATCATCGGAAGAGAAATCACCGGTGGCACCGTTGATGAACAAGCATGCCGCATCCTCGGGGATGGCATCCAGATCCATCAGATTCACGGTCTCATAATCCACATTTTCCTTGTTCAGTGCGGAAGTAAAGTTACTGCTTAAGGTCAGCTCATTGTGTCCCGTGGTCATGTATACCTTGGGCATATCGTCATTTAACACATAATCCAATGCACTGGTGATCTGTCCCTCGCCATCGTAACCGGTGGTCGTGGTGTTGTAGCTGTAGGTCGAATAGTCAAAATCATAAGAGGACTCGTAGACATCGCTGTAATTAATGACCTTACTGCGCTTGTCGCTGACAACGATCAGGCTGTTGGTGCTGATATTGCCGGTGGTGTACTGGGTATAGAACATCGGATTAACGGTGGGATCCACATATTCCACGGTGATATGATCGGACAGGTCATCATATCTCTGTAAGGTCTGACCCAGTGTAGTATCCTGACTGTCCTTATTTACCAATACATAAATGGTTACATCCTCCTGCATGTTTTTCACATACTCGACGGTCTGATCCGTCAGGGAATACAGCTTCTGGCTGGTCATGTCGATTGCTGTCCAGCTGGAAGGCATTTCGCCCATAATAATATTGACAACTGCTACCAGTGCTACGGCTACGGCAATCATACCGGTGCTGTAGGCGCTGAAGCTTAAATTTTTCACGGATATACTGTAACGGCGCTTCTGAATGGACTGTACCGTCAGGAACAGTACCAGTGCCGTAACAGATACATAATATACAATAGAAGAAATATCCAGCGTACCGTTTAACAGGTTGGAAAACGGTGTATACAGATCAAAGCAGCTCAGCAGCTTTGTCAGCAGATTGCCGGTGCTGGAAATGATACTGCAAATGGAATCCATCATATATCCCAGGAACAATACCACAAAAGTAAGTACTGCCGCGATGACCTGGCTCTCCGTCAGGGAGGACAGGAACAGACCAATGGCGATGGCGGTCATTCCGAAAAGGAAATATGCCAGAATCGACAGGTAAGCCTCTCCCATGGGGACACTGCCGTACTGCGCCATAATCAGCGGGTAAAAACAGATGATTGCTACGGGAATGGCAAATATGGTCAAAAGGGCCAGGAATTTTCCCATGACAATGCCGCCTACGGAAACCGGTGCCGTCAGGATCAGCTGATCCGTCTTGCTCCGCTTTTCCTCTGCCAGAATACGCATGGTCAGGATCGGCACGGTCAGCATGAATAAAAAGGTAACACTGGATACCACATAGGCAAAATAAGGGTATCCGTTCATCAGGTTATAAACGCTGAAATACAGTCCCAAGAAAAACAGGGTGACTGCAATAAACAAAAATCCGATAAAGGAACGGAAATAGGATTTCAGTTCTCTCTTATAAATGGCTAACATATTATTCCGCCTCCTTTGTAGTTACAATATCTTTTTTCTCTTCATCGGACTGTGCTTCCCTTTCCGGAGCTTCTGTCTGCTTCGTGGCGGTGGCGGCTGTGGTTTCCGGTTTTTTCCGTTTTGAGAACAGTTTTTGCTTCTCCGGCTGTGTAGGAGCCACATCCCCGGTCAGTTCCAGGAAGATATCTTCCAGAGACTTCTCTGCATGGGTCATCTCCAAGATGGGCAGCTTTGCTTCTGCCAGCGCATAGAATACCTGCTCTCTGACATCGGCGTTTTCTTTCGAAATCACCTTTAATTTTGCAATATCTTTGGGTGTCTCGGTGTTCTCTTCGATCCGGTCGATCTGCGGAATCTCCTGCAAAGCTGCTTTTACTGCAGCAGCACTTCCCTTTACTTCCAGACTCAGTTCCATGGAACCGCTCATAAGCTTCTGTAAATTCTCCGGGGAATCGCTGGCCACCAGTTTGCCATGGGCGATGATCATAATATGATCGCAGACCGCGCTGACCTCCGACAGAATATGGGAGCTGAGGATCACGGTATGATTTTCGCCCAACTTGCGGATCAGATCCCTGATCTCGATGATCTGTTTCGGATCCAGACCTACCGTAGGCTCATCCAGAATGATGACCTCGGGATAACCCAGAATGGCCTGTGCCAGTCCGACTCTCTGCTTATAACCTTTGGACAGATTCTTGATCAGGCGCTGCTGCATATCGGTGATCTGTGTCATTCCCATGACATCTTCTATCTGCTGTTGCCGTTCTTTTTTCGGTACCTTTTTCAGTTCTGCCACGAATTCCAGATACTCTCTGACCGTCATGTCAACATACAGTGGCGGAAGCTCCGGCAGATAACCGATAGCACGCTTTGCCTCCTCCGGATCCTTTTGGACATCCTTGCCATCAATGGTTACGGTGCCCTCCGTGGCTGCCAGATAACCGGTGATGATGTTCATGGTCGTTGATTTACCGGCGCCGTTAGGACCAAGAAAGCCGTAGATCTGTCCCTTTTCCACACGGAACGAGAGATTGTCTACGGCAATATGGTCACCATATTTTTTTGTAAGATTGCTTACTTCTATCATATTTGCCTCCCGGATATGGTGTGATACCCCCACTACTCTCTCAAAGTCTCTCAACCACATATGAGCAAGCTCATGTGGTCTCGGACTTTTCGATTTTGGTATCAGTATATGAGGCAAATGTCATGAAAAGGTGAAACATTTGTGAAAATTCTGTGAAACCGTAATCCTTAAATCTTCGTCACGGTCAGAGAAATGCTTAAATTTCCTGCCTCTGCCGCCAGATGCAGCGGACATTTTTCCACCGGAATGTCTTCAAAAATGAACTCCGGATCCCCCGCCCCGACAGCTTGGAATAAGAAAAGTACTCCGTCCACATAGAGCACCACTTTTTTCTGATTGCTGTAAATTGTCAGGGAGACCAGTCCGTTCTCTTGGCGATGCAGGGTGGAAAGCGCCGGATAGAGCACCGGTTCATTGCTCCACTTTGCCTGATAATAGTAATATCGCTCCGTCAGTGTCCTGCCGTCCGCTGCCAGGAGTGCTTCCGACATCGTCTCTCCGGGTAATCCACGGTACACCGGGAGATTTTCCGATCTTATCCACAAGTCTCCCGTAAGGAATCCACGTCTTCTGCACAGACGGTAAAACGCACTCGTTTCGGGGCTGCCCTGCCCGTCTGTCCCGGATCCGGTTTCTTCCAACCGGATCGCATTGACTCCCATCCGTGCCAGCCGCTCCAAATCCCGTTTCATCAGTTCTTCCCTCGTCCCGGCTTCACTGATCTGCGGAGGAAGTCTGTAAAGTACCTCATGGGTCAGAAACTCTTTATCATTAAGGAAGATTCCTTTTTTGTCTATGACGCACACGTCATAAATTGCCAGTTCCTGCTGCCAGTACACTTCCGTCTCCTCGTTCACAGTAACTCCGAACCTCCCCTGCGCCTTCACCCGGTAGACATACGGATCACGCATACCGTCCCACAGATGGGGCCGCAGCAACAGCGCCGTCATGGAATCCGCTTCCTCCGGAACATATTCTCCGTGAAAAACAAGGCGTCCGCTGTCCGTAGTTTCCCAGATCTCGATCTGTAATACGGACAGCAGACGCCCCATAGTTTCCGGCAGGACAAATTCCAGATAAGCCTTGCCGTTTTCCAGTTTTGTTGTAATTCCAAGATCGTCCCGCATCTGCATTTCTCTTTCCTGCCTTTCACATTCTGTTACCAAGAGTTTTTGCAGAAGTGGACTTCTTTATGCTCAGAATCAGAAGATCAATACTACCAGTCCTGCCATAAGAGCTGCACCTGCGACCCAGATCACCGTCAGGATACCACGTTTTTTGAACATCTGTCCCCAGCTCTGTACAAAGGGCAGATCCTCCGTCCCGGGAATCTTCCAGAATTTACTGCATCCCACCCAGAGCTTGTCAATGATAAAGCCGTCATACCAGTTCATGACTTCCAGAAATAAAAGTGCCTGCAAATATGCTGTGCGGAAATCCGACACTCCATTCCACCATCCGATGATCAACAGCATTGCTACGGGCAATACCACATAAAAAGAAGTCATGCAGATCTTGCGCTTCCGGTCTATGGTCTTCTGATCCGTCCGGCCCAGCTCGATCAGACGCTGCTGGATCTCCTTTGGATAAAAATATGCACCGTTTACCGCATCATTGCCCACCGCAATCTTCACGATGGCTGTCAAAAGGAAGCAAATAAGAACCGCCTGAATAATTAACATTTTTAACCCTCCCCTACAGAATATCATTGGTTAGTTGTAACTAATCAATGATATTCTAACATATCCTCTGTAAAATTAAAATAAAAAGTAACTTGCTTCCGGTCTTTTCCGGATTTACTATAGAGATAAATAATTTTTCAAGGAGGATACCATATGCCCTTTATCAATTCCAAAATCAGTACTCCCATCTCCGCTGAACAGGAGCAGGCTCTGAAGACCCGGTTGGGACAGGCTATCTCTATTGTTCCCGGTAAGTCCGAGAACTGGCTGATGCTTGGCTTTGAACCAAATTATAATTTATATTTCCGTGGCAGCAACATCGAGCCGCTGGCCATGGTAGACGTCAGTGTCTTCGGTGGCGAGGATGCCGCTGCTTTCTCTGCGCTGACCGCAGAGATTTGCAAAATTTTCCATGAAGTCATGAATATTGCGCCGGATCATGTGTATGTAAAATATCAGACGGTAAAATACTGGGGCTGGAACGGAGACAACATCTGATCTCTTGTAATTTGTAATTATTCCTGCAGTTGTCCGTCCACGATCCGCACAATACGCTTCGCGGACTGGGCGACACCCAGATCGTGCGTGATCATGACGATAGTGTTGCCCATATCATTCAGTTCTCGGAACAGCTTCAGTACTTCCTTACCGCTGGTCTGGTCCAGGGCGCCGGTCGGCTCATCCGCCAGCAGGATCGCCGGCTGTCCCACCAGTGCTCTGGCAATGGATACTCTCTGTTTCTGTCCGCCGGACAATTCGTTGGGCTTATGCCCGATACGATGATCCAGCCCCAGCAGCCTGATGGTATTTTTACACTTTTCTTCTGCTTCCTCATGGGTCATGCCGCGCATCAGCAGGGGCATGATAATATTCTGCATGACATTGTAGGTCGGGATCAGCTGATAGTTCTGGAAAATGAACCCGATCTTCTGGTTGCGCACCATGGTCAGATCGTCCTCTTTGGTCTCATGGATCGCCATGCCGTCCAGATA
>DJEP01000095.1:27580-29577 GCA_002431915.1 Lachnospiraceae bacterium UBA5895
CGTTCCTCTCCCAGCATATAGCCTTTATTTATATTTTTCATGGTGATCATTGCGTTTTCCATCGTATTACCATGCCTTTCTCACACTATTCCTGATTCAATGCTTCTACGGGGATCAGTCTCGATGCCTTATACGCCGGATAGAAGCCGAAGATACTTCCGGTGAGGACACCGAACAACAACGACAATACGGCTCCCTGTACCGACAGCGACACTCTCACGTTGAACAACTGCACCAACGGGGTGATTCCCAAAGCCACCAGTACCCCCAGTACCGCGCCTACCAGACTGGTAAAGCTGGCTTCCAGTAAGAACTCCAGCAGAATATCCTTTCGGGAACAGCCCAGCGCCTTCAGAATACCGATCTCGTTGGTACGTTCCTTAATGGATACGAACAGCACGTTCATAATACCGATACCACCGACGATAAATACGATCACCGCCATGGAGATCAACAGTAATGTCAGTGTCTCATTGGAAGCGGAAGCCGCCTCCATCTTGCTTCCGGCATCACTGATGGTGAACGTGGTGTTGGGATAGCTTTCTTTCAAAGCACTTTCCACATCTGTCATAACGGCATCCACCTGGTTCACATCCTCTGTGATCACCGTGATAGTGGGGCTGATGCTGGTGCCGGTGATGTATTTGATGCCTGTCTCATAAGGCACATAGATTGCCGTATCTGGGCTGATACCGGATGCCACGGTTCCCATCTCGGACAACACACCGGACACCACATAGGGGCGGCCGTCGATATAGACCGTGCCGTCATAGGCATCGTAGGCACTGCCAAAGACATCTTTTGCCACGGTTGCCCCCAGTACGCACACCTTTTCCTTGCTCTCGTTGTTTTCTTCTGTGAGGAAATCACCGATGGCCATTTCCAGATTGCTGATGGTGGCATAATTGTCCTCCACACCGGCAATGGTGTAGTAGGAAGCAGAAGTCATATCGCCCCCTTCCACGGATGCCGTGGTGGAATAAGAGATCGTGGTCGCGGAAATTCCGGAAACAAAGGTCGCCAGATCATCGCAGTCTTCACTGGTCAATGTCACGGCTTCGCTCTCTTCCTCCTGCCCGAACCCAAAGAATCCACCGAAATCCATGCCACCGCCGGGACCACCCTGCATACCGCCACTGGAGCCTCCTCCGGGGCCTCCACCCATATTGGTGACAGTAACACTTCCTCCGCCTCCCGGCATATCAAAGGTAAAACCGCCGCTGTCGCTGCTACTGTCACAGGAAATGTCAATGGCTCCGGCATTCAGGTTCTTGAACTGTTCCGCCACTTCTTCTTTTCCACCGGTACCTATTGCCAACACCAGCATAATGGTGGCGGATCCCACAACGATACCGATGGAAGTCAGGATCACTTTGAATTTATTCTGTGACAGGTTCAGCCACACCAGACGTAATATTTCGGATAATCTCATATTTTACTTCTTCCCTTCCATTGACCTTACTTTCCCACAGGTCTCCGCTCTACTTCGTAATGCTGCTTTCGATCAATACGGTGTCTCCTTCTGCAATATCTCCGGAGATCTCCACGTTAGAGCCATCTGACAGTCCTGTCGTAATTTCTTTTTTCACGATACTGCCATCTGCGGTCTTTACTTTTACATAGCTCTTGTCATCTTCTGTGATAATGGCTCTGCGTGAGACATACAGCACGTCTTCCGTCTGTTCCGTAACGAAAGTCACATCTCCTGTCATGCCCTGGAACAGTCCGGAGACATCTCCTTCCAATGTGACAGTTACGTCATAAGTTATATTTCCACTGGAATCTGAAGCAGCATCTCCGATGGCTGTCACCTTTGCCGTAAAGGTATCCTCCGGGTATGCCGTCAATGCGATATTCGCCGCTGATCCCAGCGAGATGTCCGTCATATCATCTTCATCCACTGTTACCGTCATGGTCACTTCATCCATGTCGTATAAGGTAACCAGAGAGGTTCCGGTACTGATTTTGTCTCCTGCTTCCAGTTCCACGCCGGTGAT
>DJEP01000037.1:0-16507 GCA_002431915.1 Lachnospiraceae bacterium UBA5895
CTGGTAGCCCGTATCGAAGGTAACGACAGAAAGTCTTTCTTCGGTGTGGCAGAGAGCGACAACGGTATCGATGGTTTCCGTTTCTGGGATTATCCCATTTTACTGGAGGATACCTGTCCGGAGGAGACCAATGTCTATGACATGCGTCTCACCAAGCATGAAGACGGTTATATCTACGGTGTGTTCTGCTCCGAGAGCAAGGATACTTCCGTAAACGATCTGTCCGCAGCAGTAGCGGCTGCCGGTATTGTAAGAACCAAAGACTTAAAACACTGGGAGAGACTGGAGAATTTAAAGACTCTTCGTTCTCCCCAGCAGAGAAATGTAGTGCTGCATCCGGAATTTGTAGACGGCAAATATGCTTTCTATACCAGACCGATGGATGACTTCATCGAAACCGGAAGCGGCGGAGGAATCGGTTTCGGACTGTGCGACGATATTACCCATGCAGTCATTGACGAAGAGCGTATGACCAGTCTGCGCAAATATCACACCATTACCGAAGCCAAAAACGGTGCGGGAGCTCCCCCCATCAAAACAGACAGAGGTTGGATACATATCGCACATGGAGTACGTAATACCGCAGCCGGATTACGTTACGTCATTTATGCTTTTGCCACGGACTTAAAAGACCCGGCAAAAGTGATTGCAGAGCCCGGAGGCCTCCTGATCAGTCCCAGAGGGGAAGAGAGAGTGGGAGATGTTTCAAACGTAGTATTTACCAACGGATGCGTAGTGAATGAGAAGGGGGAAGTCTTTATCTACTACGCATCCAGCGATACCCGTATGCATGTGGCAGCTACTACCATAGATAAGCTTGTGGACTATGTATTCCACACCCCTTCCGATCCAGGAAGAAGCGTGGAGTGTGTGGCACAGAGATGTGAACTCATCCGTAAAAATGAGGAATTTTTAAAACAGGAAAAAAAGATTGACATCACCGGGGCAAAGAGTTATTAGTATTAATAAAATGCATGAGGGGAAAATTCACAGAAAGCAGAAACAGAAACCATGAATAAAGATATTATCTTTTTAAATCCGGTATGTACCCACAACATCTGGGGCGGCACCCGGTTAAACAGAGAATTCGGTTATCCTATTGAGGGTGACGACATCGGGGAGTGCTGGGGCATCAGCGCCCATCCGGGCGGAGACGGCACTGTGGCAAGCGGAGCTTATAAGGGAATGAAGCTGTCCGAGCTGTGGGAGAATCATCCGGAGCTGTTCGGCAATACGGGAATGGATCGTTTCCCGCTGCTGGTTAAGCTTATTGACGCAAAGAATGATCTGAGTATCCAGGTACATCCCAATGATGAGTATGCGAAGGTTCATGAAAATGGATCTCTGGGCAAGACTGAGTGCTGGTTCATCCTGGATTGTAAAGAGAATGCCACGCTGGTAGTCGGACACAATGCACAGACCAAAGAAGAGCTGGAGAAAATGATCCATGAGGGCAGATGGAAGGAATTCATCCGTGAGATCCCCATTAAGCCCGGCGATTTCATCCAGATCGATCCCGGCACCGTACATGCCATCAAGGGCGGCACACTGCTCCTTGAAACCCAGCAGAGCAGCGACATCACCTATCGCGTATACGACTATGACAGATTGAGCAACGGCAAGCCCAGACAGCTGCACATTGCCCAGAGCATCGACGTGATCAACGCTCCTGCCAAATCCGAGGAGAACAGTGTGGTTCATACCGAGAAAAAGGATGATGCCATCCAGCAGCTGATCCGGTGTCCTTACTACACTGTATACCGCATTGATGTGGAACACCGTGTAGAGACCTGGCAGGATAAGCCGTTTGTTCTGATGAGCGTCGTAGAAGGAGAAGGTGCCCTGAACGGCACCCGCCTGAAGAAAGGCAATCACCTGATCCTCCCTGACGGCTACGGCAAGGTAGAGTTACGGGGCAAGATGCAGATCATTGCATCTACGATCTAAATATAGCTATTATGAATATTATAAATGTGTAATGGAAATATGTTCAATTGATTTGAACGGAAGGACTTAACAAATAAATGCTAACCAGCCCTGTATATGATAGGGCTGGTTAGCAGAAGTGATAAGATGGGGATATATTTGGTATAGCTATGTCGTTATATGGCTTAATATTGATGTAGTTATTTCCAAATCCTGTTCCAAAGAAGTGTGAGTATTTCCCTCTATCCCAATATAACCTTGAAAATGGAGAACCGACAGAAGCGAGCAAATACGTTGGAAATCAATATGACCATAGCCTGGATAAAAGCGGTTACTATCAGAAAAATGAATGGAGTCATAGTAATCAATGTACTTAACTAATGCGGATTCGAGACACACTTCTTCTATATTCATATGATAGGTATCTGGCAAAAGATATAAAAACGGTGTCTTTTTTACTTTAGATATTAATTCCGCAGTAGATTGTAATGTATTTGCAGTACATGATTCATAATGATTAGTTGCTTCTATAACTAATGGTGTTTTAAGAGCTTCTGCATAAGGAAGTATTTGCTTTAAAGACTGGATAGTTCGCAATTCAGCAGCCTTTTTATCGGGAAGTGGTAATCCCTTTGCTGCACCAAGAATCAACGGACAACCAAAAAAACTTGCGAAAGATATTTGTTTTTTTAAGTTTAAAATGGTTGATTCGTGGATGCTGTCGTCATTGCTGGCTAGAGACAAATGATTCAGTGAAGCAATTTGCCCAGTAGCTAATTTTGCTAATTTGATTTCATAAATGTCTAGCAATTTCTTGAGTTTGTATACATCAGTTTGCTCTGGATCGACAACATGTAATTCTATACCCCAAAAATGGTACTTGGATAATAATTTAAGCGTAGGTTCGAAAGAACCGTTTTCCCAATTTTTGGTCAAAGGTAGTTGAATTACGAGCCGAAAGGGAAAATGTGTCTTCATAATAATATTCCTTATTCTGTGAAAATTCCGCGTTTTGGTAATTCATGAACGCTCTTCCAACCTTCACTTAACGGTTCGCGTAAGCAGGGCTCGATTTCTTCATAAGGGCGCAATGAAAATTTCTTGGGATCTGGAACAGTACCAGAAGGGTATTTTTTTAGAATATCTTCGGTCATCATGGTAAGATATTCGCAAATTGCAGCAATGGCGCGCTTCACTTTCCTGGGATTTGCAAGAGAAGGCTTGCCTACAACACCTTCAGGAGTTCCAAAACGTTCAATAACGCGATGCCCCTCTGCTTCAGACCATTTATTTGGACGATGAAAACTGTCCACAGAACCATCATAATAACCATCATCCAGAATCCCCATTGATTTTGCATCTGCATCCACAACACAACTCATATCAACCATATCTTTGAACATAAGAAGTGCAACGGAAGTTTCGGCTTCGTCCGCATGTACAAAAGGCGTTGATACAAAATCAGGTCTTTCATTACCGAGTGGATAGAAGAATTCGCGAACCGCCCGGTGCCACTCTACGACCGTAGCAAAGGCCGGTAACTGATAGCGTTTAAAAAATTCCTGGATTGCAGATTCGAGCATCCAATCCATTCCATGATTATTTACAAAAATAATCTTTCGGAAGCCATCATCCCATAGACCAAGCATAACATCAATTAATGTGTTTACAAGAGATGTTTCATTAACAATTACGGTGCCGGGCATACCTACATGATGATAGGGGTGTCCACCATAATTTAATGGAGGAAATGCAAGTGCCACCTCGTGTCCAAGAGCAGCTGTACGGCGACGGACGGCTTCACAAATGGAAGTACACATAAATGTATCAAGACCGGAATTATTATGGATTCCATGGTTTTCAGTACATCCCAAGGGAACGAGTACAATGTCGTTCTTATGCCGTTTTTCTATCACAGCTTTTCTTGGAGTGTTTTGAATATAACAGCCAGCTTTTCCTAATTCGGATTCACTGGGGATGCCATAACTTTTCAAAATATCGTCAATTTCATCCTCGCTGGCATCCCATATGCGCTTTTTCATTTGTCCTACAGCATTGTCTTCAAAAAAAATGTTAGGATAGTTGGTGGTCAAATAATTAGTATACATCTTAAATACTCCTTTCTGTTTTTGGTTTGGCATGTATTATGCTTAACATCAATATAGCGATTCTGGTAAGGTAAAGCAATGTGACAAAGAATGACATAATGAAGATAAAAATGTACAAAAGTACAATTATCAGAGGTAAAGAGAGAATTTATATTATGAAACATACGGCATCATAAGTGTGTGCTAACCCCTTTTCTTCCAAGAAAACGGCTTCCAAAGAAAATAAGAAAAGAAAAAATTCCGTTTTAACGTTTTAAAGGAAAGGCTGTTGTGGTAGAATGAAAAAAAGTCTTTTTTCTGAATCTGTTTTAATTGTTTATTTTCAGTTTGGTTATAACAAAATCAGTAAATGTATGAGGTATATATAAAATGTGTGTGACAGTTTTTATGCTTGCTTCGTGGCTGCAAAAAGAAAACATTCAATGCAATATATTCAGCGAAAAAAAATGGCAATTCGAAGATGTACGAACATATTCTAAGTATTCGGAAGTAGATTCCAGATTTATTTATATTATGGATGGAGATAGTATTCCGGATGAAATACATGGCAGAATATGTTTTCTGAGGTACATATCAGACGAATCGCAATGGAAAAATTATATTGGAAAGGAGGAAATTGTGTGCCTGTCATCTGAAAATTTATTTGCTCATATACAGTGTTGCATTTTTTATTATCGCAACTGGTACAATAATATGATGAATATTCTTCTGGAAGGGGCTGACATCCGGAGGCTGATTGATGTGAGCCAGTCTATTTTTGAAAATCCTATTATTCTGGATGATATAGGATTTCGAGTATTAGCATGCAGCAATGCGTATGAAACAGAGTTATATGATGCAGAATCCCGATATGTTATTCAGAATGGATGCCATACTCCAGAATATATCCGCAAAATAACAGAACACTCCGTTTTTTTGCATAATTTGAAAACAAAAACAGGACCTTTTATTTATCATTATGAATTTTTAGAACATGAAAGCGTATATTGCCCGGTGTGTTTTAATGGCGAACCGATAGCATTTCTCACAATTGTTGGAAAAAATGGAATACTTGGACAGAATACCATAGATTTGGCTGTAATACTGATACAGATGCTTGTGCGGGCTTTTGCTCTGACAGGCAGAACTTCGGAACATTTATCGCCTGAGAAATACCTTTTAATCAATATGTTGCATGGAGAAAGCTTAAGCGAAGAGGTTGTACAACTTTCTAAAAAACGGGCACAGATAAAGCAGGATACTCAATATTATATTGTCAGGCTTCTGCCAGAGAAGGAACTTTCGAGCAATATTATCATTGTATCTCGCATGGTTGATTATTTTCGTGAACATGTAGTTGGGGGACAATTTATCATAGAAAATCAGAGTATTACAGCAATAGTACAGAATTGCCTTTGCTCTATTGAGAACTTTATAAAAATCGGAGAGCCATTATTATCAAGTTGGAACTACATTGCTGGGTTCAGTTATTTATTTTATGGAAATCAACAAATAAGTGTATTTTACAGGCAGGCTGAGAGCAGCATAAAATTGGCAGGTGATATGAAACTGAGCAGTTGTATCATCCAATATGAGGAAGTAGTGATGGCCGATTTTATTTTTAACCAGTTGAATTTTCAGGAAAAGATGGCAGCGGTTCACCCTTCGGTAATGAAGTTGTGGGAATACGACAAGGAAAAAGACGCGGAACTGCTGCTAACAGTCCAGGTTTTTTTTGAATATTATAGGAATCTTCCAGCCATAATAAAAAAATTGCATATTCACAAAAATACCTTGTATTACAGACTACGTTTAATCAGTGACATTATGGATATTGATTTTGAAGAGAGTATACCATCATGGCTATATATTTCCGTACAACTACTAAAATATGAAAAAATATGTTCAAATGACAAAATGAGCTCGGATTTGTTAAGGTAAACTTGCAAAAATCCCTGTCTGATATTCAGACAGGGATTTTTGTTTGACATAAAAGAAGAGGGAAATAGAGTAACAGTCTGAATCTGTGATTGACATACCGGAACAGATCAGGCCATCAGGTTATTTTGGTGTAACTATTCGCATTTTTAGCAAAAAAATAGCCAGTCAAAATATACAAAAATGAAACAACATAATTGTTAATTTATAAATATTGACACTATAAAAACCAAATGATATGCTCAATATACAAGATATTCTTGGTATACCAAGTGTACCAAGATGGATTGGAGAAAGCAGAACCATTCACACAGAATAAACGGGAGATGAAAATGAACAAAGCAAGTATGACCGAAAAAATAAATTTGCTACATACAGCAATGGGTAAAAAAAAAGCTGATATAATATTAAGAGGTGGGAAAGTCGTAGATGTATATACTCAGCAAATATATTCTGCGGATGTAGCTATATGTAATGAAAGAATTGCTTATGTCGGGAATGCAGCACATACAATAGGTCCGGACACCAAGATCGTTGATGTGTCCCATAAATGGTTGGCACCGGGATTTATAGATGGACATCTGCATATAGGAGGGACACATTTGAGCATGACTGAGTTTGGCAAAGTGTCCCTACTGCACGGAGGAACTGCGCTAGCGACGGGTTTTTTTGAAATAGCGATTATTCAGTCCCTGGAAGGCATCAGAAAATTTCTGAATGAATTGAAAGCCACAGGTGTAAAACCATTATTTGTAATTCCAATGTCGGCATTCCATCAAAATGAAAAATTTGAGAATACAATGACCTTTACAGAGAAAGAAGCATTAGAAGCACTGGAATGGGAAGAATGCTACGGAGTGAATGAAGTTAACCTGTCCCGTATAGCGGAAGAAAATCAACAGGTACTGAAAATAGTGGATCGGGCGCAACAGTTGGGAAAGATACTGGTAGGACATGCAGCCGGCATACATGGCAAAGAATTGCAAGGAGCAATGGCATTTTGCGGGTATATAAGTGACCATGAGGCTGATTCAGCATACGATGCAGAGGAAAAGGCTCGGCTTGGGATTACGATTGCCTTAAGAGATGGTTCGGTGGGAGAAAACCTACAAGATATTCTGGAGCAGATAAACGGAGAATATGAGAAGTTAGGAGACTTTGGCTTTTCTACAGATGAAAGTGATCCGTCGAGAATGGTTTATCAAGGATATCTTGATTTAAAGGTAAAAATTGCGATCAAAAAAGGCATAAAACCAGCAACGGCAATCAGAGCGGCATCATTAAATATGGCTCGTTTTTTTAGAATTGATGATGAAATCGGAAGTATTACACCTGGAAAACGCGCAGACATACTGGTGATTGATGATTTGAAAGAGGTTCATATTACAGATGTCTTAACGGATGGAAAATTTGCTGTCAGAAATGGTGAATATTGTAGAGACATAAATGCCCCACAGTATGATAAAAAAATAATGAATTCCATTTGCCTACAGCAAATTACAGAGGAAACGATTCAGATCAAGGTTGATACGGATAAGTCTGTAAAGGTGAATGTAATAGGAATGAATGGGAATCCATTGATTACGGATCCGCTTCAATATATGATGAAACCCGAAAATGGATTTATACATCAAGATACAGACAGAGACATTGCAAAAATCGTCACCATGGATAGACACAATATTAGCGGGAAAATAGGAATAGGATTTATTCATGGATTTGGATTCAGGAAGGGAGCAATAGGCTCATCGTGTAATCCATGCAGTGAAAATATTAATCTTATTGGAACGAATGATAAAGATATGGTAGTGGCTGCAAACTTTCTCATTCAGAACCAGGGAGGATATGTAGTGGTATGTGAAGGCAAAATCATTGCGGCGCTACGACTGCCTATTGGCGGCATCTGCTCGGAACTTCCATATGAAGAGGTTGCACGGGGAATGAGAGAAGTTGAAAGTGCAGCGGCAACACTGGGATGTTGCTTCCAAAGTATTTTTTATAAATTGGCATTTATGGTATATCCTACACAGTTCCCAAGTTATAAGCTGAGCACACATGGTCTGGTCAATGTCAGCGTTGAAAAAGAAGAACTGATAGACTTGATATGCTATTAGGTAACTATTGAACACCTATACTGAAGAACATATTCTGGTAATTCTGATATTACATGAAAGACAGAAGGTAAATCTAGGGATCTTGAGCGCTGGACGAAATGGCCAGAGATAAAACGGCTTTTTCGGAGAATTAGAATAAAGCTTTGTTGTAGCGCGCATAACAAAGTTTTATCATAGAAACCATTGTCACGAGAGGAGAAAAAACTATATGATGAAACGAAAAGGAATGCTTTTACTGATGAGCTGCATTTGCTGTGTAACGTTGTTTGGCTGTGGAAATATCAATGACGACATATCCGCAACGGACGCAGTGACACCAGGCTTGAGCGCAACGAATGACAATCTGCTAAAGGTTGGAATTGCTATGACGACAGTAGCAGATTTTGACTCTTACATGGTGAATGGCTTTGAGGCTTATCAAAAGGAACACGCAGATGAATTGGAAATTACTATTGCAGATGCTAACTATGATGCGGCTGTCCAGATGAGCAATGTTGAAAACTTTGTTTCTGATGGAGTTGATGCAATAATTCTTAAGGCTGTAGACGCGCAAAGCTGTGCTCCCATTTCTGAACTTTGCAAGGAGAATGATATACCATTGATCGTCTTAAACACTCCCATCACTTCGGAATATGATTGCTTTGTGGGATCTGATAACAAGGAATGCGGTATTATTCAGGGAACTTATGTGATTGAGGAGCTGCTTGATAAAAAGGGAAAAATTGCAATTTTGTATGGAGATCCATCTCATGACGGCTCTCGAGGACGGACTGAAGGAGTTGAGGAGGTTGCGGAAGCCGACAATGTAGAGATCGTGGATGTACAGACAGGAAACTGGGCACGGGACAAAGCAATGTCGATTGCGGAAAACTGGATTCAGAGTGGAAAAGAAATTGATGCTATTCTTGCAAATAATGATGAAATGGCGATCGGTGCAATGATGGCATATGAAGATGCTGGAAAAGATGTGGTTATTGCAGGCGTTGACGGACTTCCGGAAGCATGTACTTTGATAAAAGAAGAGAGAATGGACTGTAGTGTATTTCAGGATGGTTATGCCCAGGCACAGGCAGCCTTGGAGGTGGCAATGAAAGCAGCACGCGGTGAACAATACGATCAGTATATTGATGTGCCATTTCAGCTAGTTACTCAGGAAAATGTGGATGACTTTATTGAGACATATGCTTCATACAATGTAAAATGATGATAACTATGCCAGCAAATCCTCATCTTGTTTGACAGATATGATTTGCTGGCATAGTGCAGGAACAGATGTGAAATAAACAGCCCCAAAAATGTTTTGACCTTTTAATAATTTAAACTGTTTTTACCGGGGGTCCAACATGGAGTGAAGCGAAAGGAAAAATATAAAAATTATGAACAACTCTCCTATACTGAAAATGATTAATATTGAGAAAAGCTTTCCTGGGGTAAAGGCATTGACTAATGCTCAACTTATTGTAAAACGGGGTACAGTACATGCACTAATGGGAGAAAATGGTGCGGGTAAGTCTACATTAATGAAAATACTCATAGGGATGTATCACAAAGATTCCGGAGAAATTTGGTTTGACGGAAAGCTTATAGAGAATGCTTCAGTAAGTGATATGCTAAAAAAGGGTATATCTATGATATTTCAGGAATTGAATCCTATTCCATACATGAGTGTGGCTGAAAACATTTATGTGGGACGCGAACCAAAACAAAAAAACAAAATATTTGTAGATCGCAAAAAAATATTATCAGATGCGAGGAATCTTTTAAAAAAACTCCAGATAGATGATGTCAGGGCTGATGCAAAGGTTGCCGATTTAAATATAGCACAGATTCAGATGGTTGAAATTGCGAAAGCAGTTTCTTATAATTCGAAACTGATCATTATGGATGAACCGACATCGTCATTGACACAAGTTGAATGTGAAAATCTGTTTAGAATTATTGAAAGCCTAAAAAAACAAGGAATATCTTTTATATATATTTCACATAAAATGGAGGAGATATACCGGGTCTGCGATGAGATTACAGTAATGCGTGATGGACAATATATTTTGACAGGCAAAACGAACGAACTATCGCAGGATGAATTGATACACAGTATGGTTGGACGGAGATTATCAACGCTATTTCCGAAACAAGACAATGCAGTCGGAAATGAAATATTAAGAGTTGAACATTTAACGAGTAAAAACAGATTTACGGATATATCTTTTAACGTTTATAAAGGTGAAATTCTTGGATTTGCCGGGCTGGTTGGGGCAGGACGGACAGAGGTGATGGAGTCTGTCTTCGGATATAAACCTTCAGATTCCGGAAATATATTTATTAATGAAATACCCCGATGCATACGAAAACCACAAGATGCTATCAGATATAAAATGGGATTTCTGACTGAGGATAGAAAAAAAACAGGAATTTTTCAGCCGTTAAATTTAACAGATAACATAATCATGCCAAGTATCGGAAAATATAAAACAGGCCCGTTTATAAGAAAAAAAGAGGTTAAGCGCAAATGCCTGGAACTAATTCGTAAATTTTCTATAAAAACACCTGGTCTGGAAACGATCATAAATAATTTAAGTGGAGGCAATCAACAAAAGGTACTCTTGGCACGCTGGATGGAAACGAATCCGGATATTCTCATTCTGGACGAGCCGACTAGGGGAATTGACGTAGGGGCAAAAGCGGAAATATATAAATTTATGAACCAGATAGCATCTCAGCAAAAAGCTGTGATTATGATATCATCAGAATTACCGGAACTTATTGGAATGTGTGATCGTGTGATAGTAATGCATGCAGGAAGAATCATGGGAGTATTGAGCCGAAACGAAATTAATCAGGAAGCTATTATGCGATTGGCATCTGGTTTAGAAGTGGCACATAATTAGGGAGATAACATATTATGAATAAGACTGAAAGAATGACAACAAAGAAGAAAATAAATATTTCCAAGTTTAGTAATCTGCTGATTTTAATGACTGTCATTATTATGCTTTCATTTTTGCAACCGGCATTTTTGAGCATTAATAATCTGATTAATGTCATTAGACAAATATCTTTCATTGCAATTATTGCTATGGGGGTGCTTCCAGCCTTGATTACCAGAGGAATGGATTTATCATTGGGATCCATTGTTGGGTTGGTTTCTGTTGTTGTGGCATCTGTTTGCCACCCAGACCAGTTTCCATTAATAATTACTGTTTTAGTGGGTGTTCTGGTTGGAAGTATCATCGGATTATGTAATGGTGTTATGATTTCTGTTGCAAATATACCCGCATTCATCACCACATTATCAACTTGTACAATTGTGCGAGGCTTTGCTATGCTCTATAGTGATGGAAAGACGATATCTGATTTGAAAGACGAATTCGTCTTCTGGGGATCAGGAAAAATATTTGGTATACCAACGCCTATTTTAGTCCTTTTTGTAGTAACATTGTTTACATATGTGTTATTAAACTATACGCAATTTGGCAGACACATTTATGCCATTGGTGGAAACCCTAATTCTGCTGAGGTGGCCGGTATAAATGTGAAAAAAGTGCAAATTTTGGTATATATTTATGCAGGTATAATGGCGGCAATTTCTGGAATGGTATTAACGGCACGAGTGAGATCAGGACAACCAGGATTGGGAAATGGATTTGAATTAGATGCTATTGCAGCGGCTGTTATCGGAGGAACAAGTCTTTCGGGTGGAATCGGAACAGTAGGTGGTACCCTGATAGGCGCGCTATTGATAGGAGTTATCAATAACGGACTAGAGTTACTTGGTCTAAATACATATTGGCAAAGTGTAGCCAAAGGTATTATAATTGCACTGGCTGTGTTCGCTGATCAGCTTCGCAACCGTAAAAGGGTATAGAAACAGTTAATTGCAATGAGCAAATAACATTCTTGCACGTTATTTCGGAAGGCTGTATTGACAGCAATTAAATTTTTCCAGACTATCTGCAAAAAAATGCCACAGAAAGCTGTTTTTATGGTATCATAAATAACAGTATAACGTTTTCCGGGGGCTGTTTTTCTGCCAACCTTATTGTACCCAAATCGGTGTGGAACTATATTGTTTTTAGTACAGAAATTCCGTATTTATGCGGTTTGAGGCATTTTGTAAACGTCAACATATTTTATAGGAAGAAGAGGTACCAGCTTATGGAGTTAGGCTCGCTTGAAATAGTAAATGCTGAAGATCAATCGAAAACAGGTCAGGCAAGAAAAATGATTAAAAGTGCAATTTTATCGAAAGAGTTGGCACCGGGTGAAGGAGTAACAGAGAGAGGGCTTAGTGTAAAATTTAATATTGGAAGAACTCCTATACGAGATGCACTAAAACAGCTTGCATTTGAAGGATGGTTTGTTACATTGCCGAATGGAGGACTGGTTGTAGCTGATTACAATTATGAAGATATTGAGGAGAATTTTGCGGTTCGTGCGCAACTGGATGCATTTGCCGCTGCAGAATGTGCGAAACATGCCACTCCGGAAATAATATTAAAATTAAATTACTATATAAGTGCAAGTAAAATTGCTATTGATCAGGCTAACTGGATGCAGAATGCTGAACTAGAGGCATGCTTTCATAAATGCATCGTTGAATGCTCTGGAAACCATTATTTAGTCAAACTGTATGAACTTGTAGCGGGGCATATGCCAAAATCCTATTATCTTCAGATGAAAAATGATGCCTTTATAAGAACTAGCCTGGAAGAACACAAAGCGATTGTAGAAGCTATTGCGGCACACGACGAGATACGCGCTGCAGAATGCTGCATTAACCATATGGCACGCTGCATAAAGTCCGTAAAGGAAATTGCCCAGAATGCTGAGAAGGTGACTACCTGATTCTACAGTATGATATTGAAAACAAAATTGCAAGGAAGAAATAAGATTGCTATTCAGCTGCCCGGAAATATTCATTTGCCGGGCAGCTCGCGTCTAATTTGCTTTAATGTATTTTGCCGATATTCTGTCGGCGTCATCCCCACAAATTTCTTAAACTGACGCATAAAGTGCAATTCATTGTCGTATCCGCAGAAATCCGACAGATTATGTATGCTCATATCACTGCCTGTCAGATAATATTTTGCCAGATCCAGACGGGCATTTATGATGTCCTGCTGGCAGGAACAGTCAAAAAACTGCTTATACAGATGCTGAAAATACGATAGGCTTAAAGGCACGGAAGCTGCCAGGGCCGGAATGCTCCAGGTATTCGCAGGATTATTATAGATCTGTGTCCGAAGTCCGGAGAAAACAGGATAATACTTCTGCACAATGGGATCATCAGAGCTTTCTTCCAGTTCCTCCTGCAAAGCGTACAGGAAAATATGCAGAAAGGCATCAATGGACTGCTCTCTGTGGCGGGAACGGCTGTGGAAAACATCCGACAGCATGCGGACATATTCCGACAACCTATGAAAATTATAAGGTTGCAAAATCTGACACATGGGTGGCAGTAAGTCGCGGAGTACAGTGCGCTCCTGCTCGTCCGGAAGAAAATGGATCCAGTCATCATTATACCCGATGACATCGCAGCCGTAGTGAATATAGGTATCCGGCGGAAAGCAAATGAGGGAATTTGGGGCGACCGTGTGCCTTTCTCCGTCCAGATAAATCCAGGATTCCTGCTTGATGAGCAGAATAAGGTAGTCTGGGACTCCGCGTTTATGCTCTATGTTACATGGTTTTGGATGGTGGGAATCATGCCCGCAGTTATTGACGTATATCACGATAATATCTCCTGTAAAAAGCAGAATATGTCAGTTATTAGCATTGTAAGATATTGTATCTGCCGTGTCAATTGATTACCATGAAATTAAGAATAAGCAAGGGAGATATCCGGAAATCACAGACAGTCTGTAAACACAGAAACCAAATAACAGCAAAAAAGACGAGGACGGAAAATGCTTTTACAGTAATAACGAAGAAGTCATCGGAAGTAATCTGACACAGAAATTACAGGAAATTCAGAATGATAAGAACTGGTTCGTAGTTTCCGCGGACGGCAAAAAATACGGTCTGTCGGTGTATATCTGCATGGATGAAGGGGTTGCATTTTCCGATATCCGGAAAATGCAGAGACTGATGTATGGCTGTATCCTGTTGTCGATCCTGCTTCTGTTTGCCGGTTCCTTCTATTTTTCTGACAGACTGACAAAACCAATGCAGCGTCTGGTCAATCAGATGAAGAAAGTGGGAAAAGGTAACTTCGATATCGAGATTCCGGTGCAGAGTTCCGATGAGATCGGAGCGCTGGCGGAAAGCTTTAATGAGATGAGCCGGGAATTAAAAAAGTATATTGATCAGTCCTATCTGGCGCAGATCCGGCAGAACGAGGCAGAGCTTACGGCATTGAAGTCTCAGATATATCCTCATTTTCTGTATAACACACTGGAGATCATACGAATGACGGCACTGGAGGATGAGGAGAAGAGTAAGGTTCCCGAGATGATCGAGGCATTATCGCAGCAGATTCATTACATCATTGGTCCTATGCAGGATCTTGTACCGTTGGAGCAGGAGATCGATATTGTCCGGAAATACGTGTATCTGCTGAATTGCAGGATCAGCGGCAAAGTGAAGCTGATGGTGAATGCCCAGGGAGCCTCCATGATCCAGGTCCCCAAGCTGATCCTCCAGCCGTTGGTGGAAAATGCGTATGTGCATGGTATCAAACCCAAACAGGGAAGCGGAAGTATTATGATCGAGGCTCGCAGGAAAGAGGATACGCTGGAAATTACCGTGATGGATAATGGTGTCGGAATGGATCAGGACAGCATTGATAAGATTCTCCGATTGTTGGAAGGGGATGCTCCCGGCATTAAGAATCAGTATAACTGGCAGAGCATCGGGTTGAAGAATGTCCATGACCGTATCCGTTATCTGTACGGTGAGGAGTACGGAATCCGAATCACCAGTACTGTCGGGGTAGGAACTATGATCTGCGTAGTATTGCCGTGGAATACCGGGGAGAAAGGAGAAAATCCGGATGATAAAGATGATATTGGCGGATGACGAACCGGTGATCACCAGAGGAATCCGAAAGCTGATCGACTGGGAACAACTGGGAATTCAGATCATAGGGGAATATGAGGACGGAAAAAGTGCATTTGCCGCAATTCTGCGGGACCAGCCGGAGATTGCTCTGTTAGATATTTCGATGCCCGGTATGAGCGGCGTGGACATAATCCGGGAATGTCATGGACTGCAATGCAGAACGCATATTATTTTTATCAGTGGCTTCCAGGAATTTGAGTATGCGAAGGCGGCCTTGGATTATGGGGCTGCGGATTATCTGCTGAAGCCGGTGATACGGGAGGAGCTGTTAAAAGCCATTGAAAAATGCGTGAAAACACCGGACCGGCCGGGGGTGGCCTATAAGGGAAATATGGATTTTCCCGCTGATTCCGGAGAGCAGGACCGGATCTATGTGCCGGTCTGCGCCTACCCGGTATTCCGGCGTGGTGAGAAGGAACAGATCCGGCATCTGATCGGTTTTTCCTTATTGAGCTTTTTGGAAGAATATTTTGAGGAACAGAAGGATGGGATTGTATTCCAAAAGGAGAACCGCATCGTGGTCGTACTGCAGAAGAGCGGTTCCGTGGATGTGTCGGAGGAACTGGAACGGATCAAGGAGGGTGCGGAGAATGCCACCGGGTATCAGGTGCTGCTGATCTGCGGTGATGAGATCCGTTCCATGCAGGAGATTCCGGAGATGTTTCAGAAATGCGTGGAGAAAGAAGGCTATCTGTTTTTCGCAGACCAGATGAAATACTCTGTAATCTCATGGAAGGAGACACCTTTTCCCGGCAGGGCGGAACTGCAGAATACGCAGGACGCAAAAAATGCGATTGCAGATGGAATTCTGGCACATCAGCGGGAGATGATTCTGGACGGACTGGACCGCTATCGGCAGATGGTATGCCGACTGTCCAACGGCAGAAAAGAGGACGCACTGTTCTATTACTGTACATTGATCCAGGCGCTGGCAGAAACTCTTGGCGGAAAAGGTGTGAAGGTGTCACTCCCGAAGCAACAGGAGCTGCTGGAGAAGGGGAGGACATGCGGCAGCTTTTCCGAGATGGAGCAGATATTTACGGATGTGATTGATAATGCTTATAATGAACTTGGGGAATCGGTGACACAGAACGATAAGAGGGACATCAATAAGGCGCTGGAATATATTGAGATCCATTACGCAGAGAGCCTGTCATTGAATGTGCTTGCCGAGGAAGTACATATGAATCCCTATTACTTCAGCAGCTTTTTCAAAAAAAGCACCGGCAAGAATTTCAAGGACTATGTGAACCGGATCCGCCTGAAACATGCGGTCACGCTGCTTCTGGATACCGACAAAAAGGTCTACGAGATCGCCATGGATGTAGGTTTCGGTGATGCCAGGGCATTTAATGATGCCTTCCAGAAGACCTACGGGGAGAC
>DJEP01000037.1:16600-25509 GCA_002431915.1 Lachnospiraceae bacterium UBA5895
CCGGTTTTTTCGGCATTGCAGGATAACTATGAAATGTATATAATTACATTACATGTAATTGAAATTAGAACAAATCGATAAGGAATAGAAAAATGGATACCATCAGAGGTAAATTTTTTAAACAGCATTTATTCTCAGACCAGTTTCTGGATCTGATCGAGAAAAATAAGCGCCCCATGGATGAGCTGATGTCCTATTATCAGTGTGCGATCATGGAGGTGGAGACGAAATTTAAAGTATTGAATCAGGAGTATTCCCTGGAGTATGACCGCAATCCCATCGAAGGGATCAAGACGAGGGTCAAGTCCTACGACAGCATCCTCAGGAAAATCCGCCGGAAAAATATACCAATGACACTGGAGGGTATCGAAGAAAATATCCGTGACATTGCCGGTGTCCGGGTCATCTGTTCCTTTCCCGATGACATTTACGAGCTGGCGGAGAGTTTTTTACGACAGGATGACGTTACTCTGATCGAGAGAAAGGATTATATCCGGAACCCCAAGGAGAGTGGCTACCGTAGCCTGCACCTGATCGTGCAGGTGCCGATCTTTTTACAGAACACGAAGAAGCTGGTCTACGTGGAAGTGCAGTTCCGCACCATAGCCATGGATTTCTGGGCGAGTCTGGAGCACAAGCTGCAATATAAGAAAAATATTCCGGAGAGTCAGGCAAAGTTTTTAAAAGATGAGCTCTACGACTGTGCACAGCAGAGCGAGGCACTGGATAAGCGGATGCAGAATATCCGGAATATTATCGCAGAAAGTGAGACTGCGGAAGAGGAAAAACAGGATTTCCTGCCGATTTTTTTACGGGACGATAAAGGCTGATTACGAAAAGAAAGATAGGATGACAATATGAAGATCAGGGACGTTTTGAACAAAGATACCGCAACGATTTCTTTTGAGGTGTTTCCTCCGAAGAAGAGCACGGATTTTGAAAATGTGGAGACAGCGGCGCTGGGGATTGCAGCACTGCAGCCTGCTTACATGAGTGTGACTTACGGCGCCGGTGGCAGCACCAGGAGGCATACCATCGCCCTGGCACAGGAGATCCAGAAAAAATACGATGTTCCCACCGTGGCACATCTGACCTGTGTCTGCGCCGACCGTAGCAGCATCAGTGCAGCTCTTACGGAGATGAAAGCAGCAGGTATTGAGAACATTCTGGCACTGCGCGGCGATCTGCCGAAGGACTATGAGGGAGAGGTGTTCCCTGATTTTTCCCACGCTTCGGATCTGGTGCGTTTTATTAAAGAGAACGGTGATTTCTGCGTGGGTGGTGCCTGCTATCCGGAGGTGCATCCGGATTCTGCAAATAAAAATGCGGATATTCAGGGGTTAAAGGCAAAGGTGGATGCCGGGTGTGAGTACCTGACAACGCAGATGTTCTTCGACAACAATATTTTCTTCAACTTTATGTACCGTGTGCGGGAAGCAGGGATTACCGTGCCCATCGTTCCCGGCATCATGCCCATTACCCGGGGCGTACAGGTGAAAAATGCCGTGAAGCTGTCCGGATGTAACGTTCCGGAACGTTTTAAAAATATTGTAGACCGCTTCGGAGACAACCCGGAAGCCATGAAACAGGCGGGTATCGCTTATGCCACCGATCAGATCATCGATCTGCTGGCCAACGGCGTAAAACATATCCATGTCTATTCCATGAATAAGCCGGATGTGGCAGCGGGAATTCAGAGGAATCTGTCGGAGATACTGAAGGCTTAAAATTTTCTGCCCTATGTAAAAGGTGTACTGGCATCTGTTTTAGATGTAAGTGCATCTTTTCTGCTATTTGTATATGAGATATGGAGGTAAAACCATGAATGCATCAAAAAAAATATCCCGTTCGGATCAGATCCTATATTATTTCAAAATCCAGTGGAGGGTGCTGCTGGCGGTAACAATCTCCGGACTGATCTATAACCTGGGATTGTTGGCCGGACCGTGGTTTGAGGGCCGGATGACGGGATGCCTGGTGGATATTCTGGGTGGGAAAGCCGGATACCGGGATATGTTGGCACTGGTGACCGCATATGTGATATCCATTGCCATCGTGCAGATCGCCCGCTATATCAAGCGGTTCTATGTACGTCGGTTTGCCAATAATGTAAACAAAGATATGAAGGAGACACTCTATGATTGTCTGGTTCATAAGAGCCGTGCCGAACTGGAGGAAGAGGGTGCCGGAAATGTCATGACCAAAGCCATTCTGGATGTGGATGACTGTGTGGAGGGTATGCGGAAATTTACCACAGAGATCTTCGATACCGGCGTGGCACTGGCGGCATATGCGGGAATGCTGTTATGCTATGACTGGCGGCTGGCAATCCTTGCAATGCTCTTTTTACCGGTATCCTATGTGCTGGCGGAGAAGATGAAGCGTAACGTGCAGCGTACCGGAGCCGCTTATAAGGAACAGTCCGGGAACTTAAGCGCCGCAACCCTGGACAGAGCCACCAATGCTGTTACTTACCGTGTCTATGGCAGAGAGGAAGAGAGGAAGCAGGCCTATGAAGAGAACCTTACCGCCTATGAAAAATCTGCGGTAAAGGCCAATATCTGGAGTACCGCATTTCCACCGCTGTACCGGATCATATCTATGACAGGTGTGTTATTTATCCTGTATTTCGGCAGTAAAAATGTGCTGGGGAACGGCTGGAAATTGTGGGATGTGGCAGCTTTTACCACGTTTTTATCCTGTTTTCTCAAGCTGTCTGTGAAGTCCTCCCACGCAGCAAAATTATTCAATGCGGTACATAAAGCGCAGGTCTCCTGGAAACGTATCAGACCGCTTATGAAAGAAGACACTTACGAGGATGATAGTAAGGTGCAGGAGCCGGGGACTCTGGAAGTATCCCATGTAAGCTTCGCTTATCCGGGAGGAGAGAAGATCTATGAGGATCTGAATTTCCTGGCTTCCCCTGGGCAGATCATCGGTGTCACCGGGGCCGTGGCCTGTGGTAAGTCCACCCTGGGGAAAACGTTTCTGTGTGAATATCCTTACGAGGGGCGGATCCGTTTCCATGGGAAAGAATTATCCGGAATGACCAAAGCGGAGCGCTCCGGAATGATAGGATATCTGGGACACGATCCGGAGCTGTTCAATGACACAATCCGCAACAATGTACTACTTGGAGACGATGAAGATGTGGAAAAATATCTGAAAGCTGTCTGCTTTGACAAGGAAGTGAAAGAGATGGAGGATGGTACGGAGACTGTTGTCGGAAACGGCGGCGTCCGGCTCTCCGGAGGTCAGGCACAGCGCCTGGCGCTGGCGAGAACCCTGTGCCATAAACGACCTGTGCTGATCCTGGATGATCCGTTTTCTGCACTGGATCGTAAGACAGAGGAGGAGGTCTTTCGGAATTTGCGAAAAATGGCAGCGGACAGCATTGTGATCCTTCTGTCTCACAGGCTCTATCTGTTTCCGCAGATGGACCAGGTGATATGGATGGAGGACGGAAGGGCAGTGGCGGGAACTCATGAACAGATTCTGACAAAATTCCCGGAATATGCGAGATTGTACGAAGTACAGTCCGATGCATGGAAAGATCACGAGTCAGACAGGATGGGAAAGGAGGACGACGGTCATGCAACAAAATAAAACAGCAAGGAGAAATGTTACCGCCGTGATCCTGCAGACCATCCGGAGACAGATCCGGTTATCCCTGGGAATTGTGGTGGCTGTCGTAGGTGCCATCGTAACCGCACTTCTGCCTCCCTGGATTCTGGGAAGTATTGTGGATACGATTACCGTAGGAAACAGTGTGCCGTTGGCACTTGTAGTGTTGTATTTTGCCTTTACGGTGCTGACCGGTCTGACCGAAAGCCTTCGGGAAAGTCTGCTGACGGTCTTCGGACAGAAAATCACACATGCGCTCCGGGGAAGTCTTATGGAGAAATACACGAACCTGACAGCAGACGAACTGAATCGTCAGGAACCCGGTACGGTGGTGTCACGGTTCGTAGGAGATGTGGATACGGTGGAGAATCTGTTCACTTCCGGAATTATCAGTATGTTTGCCGATGCCTGTAAAATTATAAGTATCCTGGTGGTGATCCGGTTGAAAAACAGAGGACTGGCGGCCGTACTTTTGATTCTGCTGCCATTTCTGTATGGGTTCACCCGGACAGTGCAGAGAAACATGCTGAAAGCCCAGATCGAGAACCGTCGCGCCGTGGGAAGAGCTTCCGGACATGTGCCGGAGACGCTTCACAATATCCGTACCATTCATGTCCTGGGAAAAGAACGCTATATGGAGCAGCGGTATGATGAATATATTGCGGAGAGTTACCGTGCGGTGGATCGCACGAATTTCTATGATGCCATTTATTCCCCGGTGATCCTGATCCTGAATGCTGTTGTGGTGGCAGTCGTGATGCTGTTTTCCGCATCCGGTAATACAAAAGTGCTGACGCTGTTCGGTATGTCCGCCGGTACAGCAGTGGCGGTAATCAACTATATCTCCCAGATATTCACTCCCGTGGAGAGCCTGGGAATGGAAATTCAGACCATACAGTCCGCCATTGCGGGCGTGCACAGAATCAATGAATTTTATGAGCTGGAAGAATTGCCGGAGAGAAATTTGGGAGAAAAACCGACAGAACCGCAGAATGGATCGGAACTTCCTTTTGTGGAACTGCAGAACGTGACCTTTGCTTATGAGGATGACAGCCGTAAAATCCTGAATCACTTAAGCTTCAAGGTGTATCTCGGAGAACAGGTGACACTGTCCGGAAGAACCGGCGTGGGCAAGAGTACCATCTTCAAACTGCTGCTGGGACTCTATCAGCCGGGAGAGGGTAAAGTGCTGATTCAGGGAAGGGATGCTTTTGGAATTCCGGAGAATGAGAAACGAAGCCTGTATGGCTATGTGGAGCAGACCTTTCACAGAGTTCCCGGTACGGTAAGAGACCAGATCACTTTGTATGATGGTCGTTTTACAGAGGAAGATGTGAGAGAAGCTGCCAGAATCGCAGGACTGGATACCACGATCGAGCAGCTGGAAAAAGGTTATGACACCCTCTGCACACCGGAGATCTTCTCTCAGGGACAGTGGCAGTTGTTATCCATTGCCAGAGCCGCAGTGGCGAAGCCTAAGCTCCTCTTGCTGGATGAGATCACGGCGAACCTGGATGCTCAGACCGAAGAAGAGGTGCTGCAGGCACTGAAACGTGCTTCCGAAGGAAGAACGGTAATCTCGATCTCACATAGAGTGAATGCAGAGACGGGACGGATCATTACATTTTGATCCATCCAAATGCATTCGCCACAGAACTTAATAAAATAATGGCAGCAAATACCGGGCAGAGATATTTGATCATAAAGTTGAAGATTTTCTTGCGGCGGAAAGCAGCCTCTCCGTGCATGACTTCTTCTTCGATTGCCTTCAGTCCGACGATGCGGGATACCAGCAGGCAGATGGTGATGGCTGCAATGGGCATCATCACCGAGTTGGTCAGGAAATCAAAGAAATCCAAAAACTGCATGCCGATGATCTTCACGGCGGCTAAGGGTCCATACCCCAGGGACGACAACGTTCCCAGCGCCAGCATGATCACACCCATGATCACGGTAGATTTTTTACGTCCCCAGCCCAATTCGTCCTCGAAGGTGGATACGGCACTCTCGGTCAGAGCAATGGAACTGGTCATAGCTGCAAACAGCACCAGTACGAAGAACAGAATACCTACGAAAGTACCCATTCCCATGTTGTCGAAGACCTTGGGAAGTGTAATAAACATCAGGGAAGGTCCTGCCTGCAAGGTCTCGGGATCGCCGCCGGAGAAGGCGAACACCGCGGGAATGATCATCAGTCCTGCCATGATGGCAATGGCGGTATCGAAGATTTCCACATTTTTGGTGGAGCCTTCAATGGATACATCTTTTTTCATATAAGAGCCGAAGGTGATGAGAATACCCATGGCAATGGACAGAGAGTAGAACATCTGCCCCATGGCGGCTACTACCGTCATCCAGGAAAAATTCGCGGGATTCGGGATCAGGAAATACTTTACACCGCTCAGAGCTCCCGGCCTGGTAACGGAATAAATCGTGATAATAATGGATAAAACAACTAAAATCGGCATCATAATGCGGGATACCCGTTCAATACCGTTGCGCACACCGGCGTAGATGATTCCCAAAGTACACAGAGTGAATATGACGAAGCACAGCTCTGTGGAGACACCGTTTGAGATAAAGGTGGAAAAATATCCGTCCGCCGCCAGGTCATGTCCATGTCCTTTGACGTATTCCACCAGGTACTTGATGACCCATCCGCCGATGACAGAATAATACGGAACGATCAGGATAGGAATGACAGCATTGATCCATCCGCCGAAGGAAAGCCATTTCGATTTTCCAAAATGGTGGAAAGCACCCACGGGACTTTTGCCTGTCATACGTCCCAGAGAAGTCTCCGCCACGATCATGGTATAACCGAAGGTCAGCGCCAGGATTATGTAGATGAGCAGGAAAATTCCGCCGCCGTATTTGGCTGCCAGATACGGAAAACGCCAGATATTTCCCAAGCCTACCGATGCGCCGGCAGCCGACAGGACGAAACCGATTTTTCCGGAAAAAGAACTTCTTTTATCATTTTTTTGATTCATAGATGTAACTCTCCCATAAAAAAATTGTCGCAAACAGAATAAGTGTAACATAGAAACAGCGAAAATACAGTACAAAAAAGTTCGATTCAGAATGAAAAATTCCGATAATGAGGAAGCAATAATTAGATTGCCCCATTTTGAGGAAAACTAAATACATAAATTCTCCTGTTTTCCACATACTACCCATACAACACAATTATGGAAGTTAACTGGAAAACAGGAGGTTTTTTATTATGAAAGCAACCGGAATTGTAAGAAGAATAGATGACCTGGGACGTATCGTGATCCCGAAGGAGATCCGCCGCACATTACACATCAGAGAGAGTGACCCGCTGGAAATTTTTACCGACAGGGAGGGACAGGTGATCCTGAAAAAGTATTCCCCCATCGGAGAGATGACCACATTTGCCAAACAATATGCGGAGAGCCTGGCACAGGTGTCCGGTCATCCTACGCTGATTGCGGACAGAGACCAGTTCATCGCCGTCTCCGGAGGCTGCAGGCAGCTGCTCAATAAGGCGGTGAGCCGCCAACTGGAAGAGAAGGTCAATAACAGAGAGACTGTGATCGCCGCAAAAGGAGACCGCAATTACGTCAACATTGCCGAGGACATTACCATCGACTATGCATGGCAGCTGATCACCCCGATCATCTGCGAAGGAGACATCATCGGCAGCGTGATCCTGCTGGAAAACGACGGGAAGAGCAAAATGGGAGAAGTGGAACAGAAGCTGGCGCAGTCCGCGGCAGGCTTCCTGGGCAGACAGATGGAGCAATAATTACTTCGATTTTGCATCTCAGAATAGAAAAGTGTAAAAGGTTGCAAAAATCTATTCTAAAAACGGAATACTTGGAAAGATAGAAATAAAAAGAAAACAGTCGTAACCGGGTTAAGATACCACCTGGTTACGACCGTTTGTTTTACCGATGTATAATTTCGCATCCGCTTCTTTTAATAATGTATGAATATCATCCTCCGGCTCACAGACCAGTCCGAAGGTCATAGTCAGTTTTACATGCTGGTCATCGTAGAGGATATCCAGTCCGCGGATCTTGTCCATGAGTTCATCCAACTGCCTTCTGGCAGTTTCCAGATCAGTATCTTCAAATACCAGCAGGAATTCTTCACCGCCCCAACGGGCTGCAAAGCCCTGGTACCACATGTGCTGCTTTAAGGTGGCAGATACTTTTTTCAGAACAGCATCGCCGCATTCATGACCATAGGTATCGTTGATCCGTTTGAAGAGGTCAATGTCACCGATCGCCATGGCGAAGGAACGACCGGAAGCTTTTGCCTCCGTAGCAATCCGACGGAGCTTTTTGTCTCCGGAACGGCGGTTGTATAATTCCGTCAGGGCATCCTGCTCAATCATGGTTCGCAGGGAACGCTGCATGGACAGGGCACAGCGACCGATGTCGCCTAACTCGTCGCTGCGGTTTACCACGGAATGATCCAGCGTAGCATTCAGATTCCCGGAGGCTACTTCCGACAGGAAATCATGAATATGCATTAACACTGCCACGAATCCCTTGGTATAGAAATAAATGCAGAGTGCCACGAGAGCCACAAATACGACGATCAGGATCGTCAGTGGATATACATAGCGCTGTATGGACTGGGATACAGAAGCGCTGGATTTACCGATAAACAGCATTCCGACGATACTGCCGTTCTGATTCCGAACCGGAGTATAATAAGAAAAATAAGCTTTTCCGTTGATTAAAGTACTCGTATAGAAATGATCTTCGCCGCTGTTAAGTACATCGCGGATGACCACGTCGGGAGCGCCGGAGCCGACGATACGCTCCCCATGGGTGTTGCACAGAGTCGTTAAAATACGGGTATCCTGATAGAATAAAGTAATATCCAGACCGGTGTCTTCTTTGAACTGGTCGAATAGGGAATATTCGCGGGTGATATCCACGTCCCCCTTATACAGGAGGTAAGCAACATCACCTTCCAACCGGTAATCGCCGGGATAGGCGGCATTCAGAAGTGTAGTGGCGCTCCTGGAGGCATCGTACAATTCCGTCTCTACTTCCTGATACATGATCTTTGTGAACCACTGGGAAGTGAAAAATAACATCACGATCCCAAGCGCCAGCAGGGGAATCAGACCGATCGCCTGCAGAGTATATGATATTTTACCACCGCTTCTTTTCTGAGTAGTCTCCATGGTTCCCTGCCCCTTCCGATGAGATCGGTACACAATAAGTATTGAAAATATTATAAGAAAAAAGCGAAAGAAAAGCAAGAAATAAAACAAAAGCACGTTTCATGCGCCATGGTGT
>DJEP01000037.1:25565-68848 GCA_002431915.1 Lachnospiraceae bacterium UBA5895
ACACCATGGCGCATGAAACGTGCAATATAGATACACGACCTATTTTGAAATATCTGAAAGCTGTACCGGAAGCAGATTGCAGGCTGCAAGGTCATCCTGACTGGGGACCGGAGCCAGAGATGCGAGAATCTCCGGGGCGATCTCCCGAGCTTTTTTATCATAATCCTCCAATAATTCCATAGGAACTCTTCCGACATAGGTAGAGCTGAAGATATGGTAAGGAATATCTTCATAGGAAATGCTGGGGAAAAGCCCCTCCTTTTTTTTCAGGATCAATGTCTTTTCCACAATATAAGGGATATAACGACTGTACAGAAGATCCATGTCCTCTGTAATCGTAAAATGGTAGGATTCCTGCAGCTGCTTCAGAATCAGAGTGGAGCGGTTCTCAAGATAGTTGAAAAAAATATCTTCGTTCAGGGTATCCAGATAGAACTGACGGAAAGCGCCTTCTCTCAGATAGACATTGACGACACGCGTATCGACGGCATCATGCAGCAGTATATTCTCAGGAGTATTCTCCACATATTCATTGACATGTAAAATGACATACTGGATCAGCTTTTCCAAAACGATATACGCCAGGTTGCGCTTGCTGCCAAAGTAGTGATTGACCAGTCCGAGACTGATATCCGCATGGTCTGCAAGCATACGGATGCTGACGGCATCGTAACCGTATTCCCGAAACAGATCCATAGCGGATAAGAAAATATGATCTATTGTTGTCTGCACATTATTTTTAGGTGCCATAAAAAACCCTCCCGAAAAAATTTTAAAAATGTATAATTATACATTGACATATTGAACGCGTTCGATTATAATCGGTAAAAAGAATGAACGCGTTCAATGAACATATTCAATGAATGCGTTCATACACAATTTAGTTTACTTATTGTCGATGAATATGTCAATAACAATCCATAACAATAAGAGAAAATCGGAGGAATAATCATGCTGAGGTACATTGGAAAAAGACTGTTACTAATGATTCCTGTGGTTTTGGGAATTTCATTGCTTGTCTATGCGTTGTTGGATCTGTCTCCGGGAGATGCGGCGGAGATCATTCTCGGTACCAAGGCAACTCCGGAAGCTCTTGCAGCCCTGCGTAAGGAAATGGGGCTGGATCAGCCGTTCTGGCAGAGATATTTCAGCTACATTTTAAATGCGGTACAGGGGAACTTCGGTATTTCCTGGAGAACAAAGCTCTCAGTAGTGGATGAACTGATGTCGAGACTTCCCCAGACGATGACACTGGCTGTCGGAGCGATGTTTTTGACGGTACTTATCGGACTTCCGGTGGGAATTATTTCTGCGGTAAAACAATATTCTCTCCTGGATGATCTGACACAGATTGGAGCATTGATTTTGTCATCCATCCCAGGCTTCTGGCTGGGCACTTTGCTGGTACTGTTTTTCTCTTTGAAACTGCACTGGCTTCCGGCGACCGGCGCCACTTCGATCAAGGGTTATATTCTTCCGTGGATCACGCTGGCGGCATCCTCGATCGCATCGCTGGTACGAATGACAAGATCCAGTATGCTGGAGGTCATCGGCGCAGATTATATCAAGATGGCGAGAGCCAAAGGATGTACGGAGAAACAGGTGATCCTGCGTCATACATTGCGGAACGCGCTTCTGCCGATCATCACAGTCATCGGCATGGATTTTGCCGGACTGATTGGCGGAACTGTAATTATTGAAAATGTATTTACGATCTCCGGACTTGGTTCTCTGGCGGTGACTTCCTTAAGACAGCTGGATGTACCGATGGTAATGGGCGAGGTGTTATTTATTGCAATCGCAGTCGGATTTACGAATCTGATCGTAGATGTTCTGTATGCCTATGTGGATCCGAGACTGAAATCGCAGTATACCCGCAGACGTGTGCGTAAGGAGGGTTAAAGATGGCAAGAGTGATCGTATCTCCCACGACCGGAGAAGTATATAAGAAAAAGAGTCAGTTCAAGAGCATTTGTAAAAGATTTGCCAAAAATAAAATGGCAGTTGTGGGCTTTGTGATATTTACATTTCTGATTCTGATGGTATTGACCTGTGATCTGTTTTTTGACTATCAGGCAGATGCTATCGCACAGGATCTGTCGCAGCGTCTGCAGGGACCGTCGGCGCAGCATTTATTCGGAACCGATCAGTATGGACGGGATATGCTGGCACGTATCGTGTATGGCGCCAGGATCTCACTGATGGCTTCCCTGTGCATCATAGCAGCGTCCACCGTACTGGGAGCATTTTTCGGATCTATCGCCGCTTATTATGGCGGATGGGTGGACAACGTTATTATGAGAATCATGGATGTATTCTATGCACTTCCTTTTAACCTGATGGCGATCTGTATCGTTGCTTCCATCGGAGGCGGTATCGTGAACCTTGGAATCGCCTGTGTGGTAGGTGTTGTGCCGGGATTTACGAGAATCTTCCGTTCCGCGATTCTGCCGATCCGGGAACAGGAGTATGTGGAGGCGGCAAGAGCGTGCGGCACCGGAACCGGACGGATCCTGATGAAGCACATTATTCCAAATGCAATGGGACCGATCATCGTTCAGGCAACACTGAATCTGGCAATCACCATTCTGGCAATCGCAGGTCTGAGTTATATCGGACTGGGAATCGAATCTCCGACGCCGGAATGGGGAGCTATGTTGTCCGAAGGCAAAGAATACATGCGTAATTATCCGTATCTCGTTATCGTTCCCGGTCTGGCGATCGTGACCAGTGCCCTGTCATTGAATCTGATCGGAGACGGACTGAGAGATGCACTGGATCCGAAGCTGAAGAAATAGGAGGCGGATGTGATGAATAATAGTGGAAACCTGCTGGAAATTCAGGACTTAAGTGTGGAATACCGGACCGATGAATCTGTGGTTAAGGCAGTCAATCATGTCAGCCTGCAATTAAAAAGAAAACAGACACTGGGACTGGTGGGAGAGACCGGAGCCGGCAAGACGACGCTGGTGTTAAGCCTGTTGCGTCTGCTTCCCAGGCATATCGGCTGCATTACCGGAGGTCAGGTTCTGTTCGAGGGGAATGATCTCAGAACATTGACGGAAGCAGAAATGCGTGCTTACCGGGGAAAAGTGATCTCCATGATCTTCCAGGATCCGATGACGAGCCTGAACCCGGTGATCACGGTCGGCAAACAGGTGGCAGAGATTCTGGAACTGCATAATGAAGCGGGACTGACGAAAGAGCAGATCGATAAGCGTGTGGATGAAATGTTTGAACTGGTGGGAATTCCAGCCAACAGAAAAAATGACTATCCCCATCAGTTTTCCGGCGGCATGAAACAGCGAGTGGTAATAGCAATCTCCCTGGCGCTGAATCCGGAACTTCTGATTGCAGACGAGCCTACCACTGCGCTGGATGTGACGATTCAGGCACAGGTTCTGTCAATGATGGAAGAACTGAAGGAAAAAATGGGAACATCCATGATCATGATCACACATGACCTGGGAATTATCGCAGAGACCTGTGATACAGTTGCGGTTATGTATGCGGGAGAGATCGTGGAGTTCGGTACCGTAGAGGATATTTTCCTGGGAGAGAAGCATCACCCGTATACCACGGGACTGTTCAACTCGATTCCTAAGCTCAACGGAGAGAGTGGCAGACTGCAGCCCATCGAGGGACTGATTGCGGATCCGGCAAAACTGCCGGAAGGATGCAAGTTCCATCCGCGCTGCCCTTACTGTACGGAGAAATGTAAGACAGTGGAGCCGGCGGAATATTGTGAGGCGGGACATATGATCCGCTGCCATTTGTATGACGGGGAGGAGAAAGCATGAGTACTTTATTAGAGACCCGGAATCTTGTCAAATATTTTGATACCGCAGGCGGCAAACTTCATGCCGTAGATCATGTGAATCTCTCTATCGAAGCCGGTACCACGCTGGGCGTCGTCGGAGAATCCGGATGCGGTAAATCAACGCTTGGCAGAGTAGTGCTGCGGCTGACAGAGCCTACCTCGGGAGAGATCCTTTTCAGAGCACAGGATGTCAGCAAACTAAATAAGAAGGAACTGAAACAGTTCCGCCAGAAGGCACAGATTATTTTTCAGGATCCTTATGCCAGTCTGAATCCGAGAATGACTGTGAGTGAGATTATTGCAGAGCCGTTGATCGCAAGCAAAATGTACCGGCATTCCGCGGATATTGATGCGGCAGTATTCAAGGCGATGGATATGGTGGGACTGGCAGCCAGAATGGTCAATGCCTATCCCCATGAGATGGATGGCGGACGCCGTCAGAGAATCGGTATTGCCAGGGCACTGGTCATGGAACCGGAATTCGTAGTATGTGACGAACCGGTATCGGCGCTGGACGTATCCATTCAGGCGCAGATACTGAATCTGCTGATGGATCTGCAGCAGGAAAAGAAGCTGACGTATATGTTCATCACACATGACATGTCGGTAGTGAGACATATTTCCAATGAGATCGCTGTTATGTATTTGGGAATGTGCGTGGAAAAGGCACCGGCAAAAGAACTGTTTGAACATCCGATGCATCCGTACACGAAGGCATTGCTCAGTGCCATTCCGGTACCGGATCTCAATTATAGAAATAAAAAACGCAGAATCATCAAAGGGGAAGTGACGAGTCCGGTAGATCCGAAGCCGGGATGCCGTTTTGCTTCCAGATGCCCTTATGCACAGGCGGAGTGCACACAACATGATATCCCACTGACAGAGTACGGCTCCGGTCATATGGTAGCCTGCTGCAGATGTCAGGAAGATATATTTCAAAAAGGATGCGAGGAGGAAAATGCATGAAAAAGAGATTTGTAGCGCTATTAACAGCTGTGACGCTGGCACTGACCGGTTGCGGCGCGGGAACACAGGCGAAGGACAGAGATGACGTGGTAGTGAGCGTCTGGTCGGAGCCGTCGGCTTTGTGCGGAGGTTTTGCCGCCAGCGTGGTAGTCAGCCTGCTGTCCGGTCAGATGTTTGATACACTGATCACCAGAAGTGAAGATTATTCTACCTATGAACCCTGTCTGGCAACAGAGTGGGAGTTCCAGAATGACAATAAGGATCTGGTATTTACACTCCGTGATGATGTAACGTTCCATAACGGTGAGAAAATGACAGCGGAGGATGTTGCCTTTTCTTACAATACGATTATCAATGCGGGATATGCGGACTGCGCAACCAGTTCCATGGACAGCATGGAGGTACTGGATGACAGCCACGTGGTACTGCATTTCAAACAGGAATACGGTCCTGCCCTGGAGGCATGCGCCACAGATTATATGTGTATTTTCCCGAAGGATTATTATGAGTCCGATCCGGATGGCTTCACCAGAAAGCCCTGCGGTACCGGTGCATATGAATTCGTAGAATGGGTAGCCGGTGAGAAGATCGTGATGAAGGCAAACGAGAATTACTGGAAGGGTGCACCGAAGATCAAGAATGTAACCTTCAAGGTATTCGAGGATCCTTCTGCCGGAACACTGGCACTGGAAAGTGGAGAAATCGATGTGCATCTTGATCCGCCCGTAGCAGATCTGGCAAACATCGAGAATAATTCCTCTCTGCAATACGACGATGCCATGAGCACGACCTGCACCTGGGTGATTTTCAACTTTAACGGTATCTTCGCAGATGAGAATCTGCGTCTGGCAGTAGCACATGCTATTAACAAAGAGGACGTTATGCTGGGAGCCATTGACGGAAACGGAGAAGTGATCTCCGCGATGTATCCGACCTTTGTTCCCGGATATGATCAGAGCTATGAAGCACCCGGATATGATCTGGAGCTGGCAAAAGAGTACATGAAAAAAGCAGGTTATGAGAACGGACTGGAGCTGACAGTACGCTGCTCTAACGGTGCAGCTTATTACAAACCGATGGAGATCATCCAGAATCAGCTGGCAGCAATCGGTATTTCCATCACTATGGAAAAGCTGGAAAGCAATGCATGGTTCAGTGATGTATTCAAGGGCGGAGATTATGATCTGAATGTAGTATCCTTCTCTATGAGCATGAATGATTTCGATGAAAACTATGCGCTGTACCGCGGCGGAGAAGGTCAGAACTTCGGCGGTATGGACGATGAGGAATTAAATGTGGCATGGGATCAGGAGCATGAGCGCGTAGACACTGCAACCCGTGTGGAAGCATGTAATACAATCCAGAGAATCATGGGAGACAAAGCGCTGATCGTGCCTGTATACGCCAGCAAGACCGGTATTGCCGCTAAAAAAGAACTGCAGGGCGTGAAAGCAAGAAGCCTGAAGGATTACAGAGTAATCAAATGGTTCTGGGCAGAATAAGGAGAATGTGGAAATGCAGGAAAATAAGAGCAAATTTTTGATTGAAGCATTTAATGAGAACTGTTGGCTGTATAATCTGACGGACGGAGGAGAGACGGTCCACCAGTTCACCTGGCCGGAGGGACGCTGGGAGAAAAATGAATGCAGTGATACGATTTACGTAAACGGAACGGAAACACCGTATCATGAGCATACTAAGGGTGTGGAATGTTTCCTGATCTCCCGCGGACATGTTACAGCGATCATCCGCAACAAACGTGCAACGGCAGATAAGGGAGATATGATACTGATCCAGCCTTATTTGGGACATGGATTTATACATTATGATGATGGCGAAGGAATGGTATGGCGTGAGTGCTTCCAGGAGATCGATATGTCCGGCGGTATCGAGCGCAAGTGCCGGATTAAGGACAATTACGGTGATGAACTGTATTTTGAACCGGAATTCCGCAAGCGCTATCTGGCAAAAAATAATGATATTGCCAGAGAAGCACCGGAACCGATCGATGTTCCCAAGGAGGAGATTCCGGAGATCAGACCGTATGATTTCGGATTTTCTACCTATAAAATGGGTAAGTTGGAAATGCGTCAGAAAGTCGGACGCTGGGAGACCCGCGGCGTGAAGGAAGTATGGCAGCTTCTGGCGGATAAAGGAGTATCCCTGAACTGGGATGATCCCTATGGAGATTCCGAGATTTTCCTCGTGGTAAAGGGCAAGACGCACTGGAAGGTACTGGATGAGGAATTCGATGCCGGCGCGGACTGTTACGTGAAGATCCCTGCGTACGCGAAGCATTCGGTGGAAGTACTGGAAGATGGTACGGAGCTGCTGGATCTGGGATGCAGTGCTTATCTGAATGATATGCTGGAGGAATATACGGCACTGAAGAAGAGAGAGCCGGAACGTATGGAGAACCGGGAAGAAGTAAAAGCCCTGTTCCGCAAGTTCAACTGCTTCCTGACGGATTGTGTTTTGGAGTAAAATAGGGCAAAATCCGGCTTGACAATGCAAAAAAATGAGATATATAATAGCAGTATATCAAAAATGCATTGACGAAGAGAGTAACTTTTCCACAGAAAGGCAAAGCGAGCCGGTGATGGTGAGAGACCGGTGCGAGTAAGGGAATCGCGAAAATCACTTCTGAGCTGTCAGAACAAAAGCGTAGGTCAGTAGTTCTGAACGGAATCCCACCGTTACCGGGAGGCATATCACTCCTATATATAGGAAGTATGTTGTAAGAGGTGGTTAACGAATGCATGAGCTTCGTCCTGTTACGGGACGGAGCTCTTTTTGATACTATTCAGAGCCATGAAAATAAAGCATCGAAGATGCGATTTTGTGAATGAGGCGCTGAATAGTATGAAGCTGTAATAAGAAAAGAAAGGAAGCGCACTATGTACAAGCAGGTACCCACAAGCCTGAATTTCGTAGACCGTGAAAAAGCAGTCGAGAAATTCTGGGAAGACAACGACATTTTCAAAAAAAGTATGGAGCATCGTAAGGAAGGCGAGACCTATACCTTCTACGACGGACCGCCTACCGCCAACGGTAAGCCTCACATCGGTCATGTAGAGACCCGTACCATCAAGGATATGATCCCCAGATACCGTACCATGAAGGGATATATGGTTCCCCGTAAGGCAGGCTGGGATACCCACGGACTTCCCGTAGAGCTGGAAGTTGAGAAGATGCTGGGACTGGACGGCAAGGAGCAGATTGAGGAATACGGTCTGGCACCGTTCATTACCAAATGTAAGGAAAGCGTCTGGAAATACAAGGGAATGTGGGAAGATTTCTCCCGTACCGTTGGTTTCTGGGCTGACATGGATAACCCTTATGTTACCTATGATGACAATTTCATCGAGTCCGAATGGTGGGCACTGAAGACCATTTGGGACAAGGGACTTCTGTACAAGGGCTTCAAAATCGTTCCCTACTGCCCTCGCTGCGGAACTCCGCTGTCCAGCCACGAAGTGGCACAGGGCTATAAGGCAGTCAAGGAGCGCTCCGCTATCGTACGTTTCAAGGTAAAGGGTGAGGATGCTTACTTCCTGGCATGGACCACTACCCCCTGGACCCTTCCTTCCAACGTGGCACTGTGCGTGAACCCGGAGGAGACTTACCTGAAGGTGAAGGCTGCTGACGGTTATACTTATTATATTGCAAAGGCACTGGCAGACAAGGTATTGGGACGTCTGGCAGAAGAAGGCAAGGATGCCTACGAAGTACTGGAGACTTACGTTGGTAAAGACCTGGAGTACAAGGAGTATGAGCCTCTGTACAAGTGTGCGGGAGATGCCGCTGAGAAGCAGAAGAAAAAGGCACATTTCGTAACCTGTGACGGTTATGTAACCATGACCGATGGTACCGGTATCGTTCATATCGCTCCTGCCTTCGGTGAAGACGACAGCCGTATCGGACGTAACTACGATCTGCCTTTCGTACAGTTCGTAGACGGCAAGGGTGACCTGACCGCAGAGACCCCGTATGCCGGAAAATTTGTAAAGGACGCAGATCCTTTGGTACTGAAGGATCTGGATGCAGAGGGCAAGCTGTTCGACGCACCGAAGTTCGAGCATGACTATCCTTTCTGCTGGAGATGTGATACTCCGCTGATTTACTACGCAAGAGAGTCCTGGTTCATCAAGATGACCGCAGTGAAGGATGATCTGGTACGCAATAACAAGACTATCAACTGGATCCCCGCTTCCATCGGTGAGGGACGTTTCGGCAACTGGCTGGAGAACATCCAGGACTGGGGTGTATCCCGTAACCGTTACTGGGGTACTCCGTTAAATATCTGGGAGTGCGAATGCGGACATCAGCATTCCATCGGCAGCCGTGAAGAGCTGTACAAGATGAGCGGCAATGAGAAAGCGAAGACCGTAGAGTTCCATCGTCCTTACATTGACGAGATTACCATCACCTGCCCCGAGTGCGGTAAGCAGATGAAGCGTGTACCCGAAGTAATCGACTGCTGGTTCGATTCCGGAGCAATGCCTTTCGCACAGCATCATTATCCGTTTGAGAATAAGGAGCTGTTCGAGCAGCAGTTCCCCGCTGACTTTATCTCCGAGGCAGTGGACCAGACCCGGGGATGGTTCTACTCTCTGTTAGCAGAGTCCACCCTGCTCTTCAACAAGGCTCCTTACAAGAACGTTATCGTAATGGGTCATGTACAGGACGAGAACGGTCAGAAGATGAGTAAGAGTAAGGGCAATGCGGTAGATCCTTTCAACGCACTGGAGACCTACGGTGCAGATGCCATCCGCTGGTATTTCTACACCAGTTCCGCACCCTGGCTGCCGAAGAGATTCTCCGGCAAGGCCGTACAGGAAGGACAGCGTAAGTTCATGGGTACTCTGTGGAATACCTACGCATTCTTCGTACTGTATGCAAACATTGATAATTTTGACGCTTCCAAATATACACTGGAATACGACAAGCTGCCCGTAATGGATAAGTGGCTGCTGTCCAAGCTGAACTCCACCGTCGGTGAAGTAGACAGCAATCTGGACCAGTACCGTATCCCTGAGGCTGCCAAGGCTCTGCAGGACTTCGTCGATGAGATGAGTAACTGGTATGTAAGACGCAGCCGTGAGCGTTTCTGGGCAAAAGGCATGGAACAGGATAAGATCAACGCTTACATGACACTGTACACTGCACTGGTGACCATCTGTAAGGCAGCAGCACCCATGATTCCGTTTATGACCGAGGATATCTATCAGAATCTGGTAAGAAGTAATGATCCTTCCGCTCCCGAGAGTATCCATCTGTGTGACTTCCCTGTAGTCAACAAGGATCACATTGACAAGAAGCTGGAAGAGGATATGGAGGATGTACTGGATGCTGTTGTTATGGGACGTGCGTGCCGTAACGAGGCTGCCATCAAGAACCGTCAGCCCATCAGCAGAATGTATATCAAGGCAGACTTCACCTTAAGTGAGTTCTACCAGGAGATCATCGAGGATGAGTTAAATGTCAAGGAAGTGGTATTCACCGATGACGTACGTGACTTTACCTCTTATACTTTCAAACCCCAGCTGCGTACCGTAGGACCCAGGTACGGCAAACAGTTAGGCGGCATCCAGAAGCACCTTGCTGCACTGGATGGCAATGCAGCCATGGATGAGCTGAATGCAGACGGCGCATTAAAGTTCGATGTAGACGGCGTGGCTGTAGAGCTGACCAAGGACGATCTGCTGATCGACATGGCACAGAAGGAAGGCTATGTATCTCAGGAGGACAACAAGATGACCGTTGTCCTGGATACAAATCTGACACCGGAACTGGTAGAGGAAGGCTTCGTATACGAGATCATCAGCAAGATTCAGACCATGCGTAAGGAGAGCGGCTTCGAAGTGACCGACCACATCCGCGTATCCATCAATGGCAACGACAAGCTGTCCGAGATTGCGCAGAAGAACAAAGACGCCATCAGCGGCAAGGTTCTGGCGGACGAACTGACAAGCGGTGCGGAATACGCTGTATCCAAGGAATGGAACATCAATGGCGAGAATGCAACTATCGCTATTGAAAAAGCATAAGCTCTGACAGCAAAATAAATAGTAATTATGTACAAAGAAGTACAGGCTCTGTTCACACCATGTGGGCGGAGCCTGTCTGCGTATTGGGAAGCAGCCCGGGGAGGTGCCCTATGAATGTTACCTGTAAAACGATATTATCACTGCCCTACGCCAACCAGTTAAAGCTTTTGGCTGGAAAAGAAGGAATGACCGAGGTGAGAGTCCAGGTAACAGACTTCGCCAATATGCTGTTGGAGTTAAATAACAAAAATGTAGATATGGTGGCTGATGCCATGTACATCAAGGACGAGCGTCTGGAAGTTGCACTGTTTATCGATGTATGGTACACCGAGAGTGAGGCGGTTACCGTAAGAGAGGATTCCCCTATTACGTCCAAGGAAGATCTGAAGGATGCCGTAATGGGGGTCCAGACCGGCGCAGCTATGTATGAGATGGCACAGAAGTGGAAAGAGGAAGGCAAAATCAAGGATCTGGTAGGCTATGAGAACCAGGCAACCCTGATGACCGCAGTCAATACCGGCAAGGTGGATGCGGTAGTTACCGACGGTATCCTCTCCGCCTATGCCATTGAACAGGATTCGAACCTGAAGCTGCGGCTGTTAACTCCTTATGAAGCAGAAGCAGTGGGACGTATCGGTGCTGCGATCCGTTTCGAGGACAAGGATTTCCTGGAAGAAGTCAACGGCGCACTGAACAGCATGAAGGAAGACGGCACTCTGATGGATATCCTGGCATCCTACGGACTGAACGAGGACTATTTCATCGGTGTGGAAGAGGGAAAGACAGAGAACATCAAGTAATAATAAGTAAAGACTGCGAAAAGAGCTTTATCTGTTTCTTACGGATAAGGCTCTTTTTTTACGAAACTTACGAAACTGGGTTGGAATGAGTGTATATATTTGCTATAATATTACCTGTATTTGGTTAAGAATAATAGGATGAAATCATAACGTTATCCGATTCGGAATATCTTGAGAAGAGTTCTGTACCGGACAGGTGATGGAGAGGAGAACACAGGTGAAAAAATCAGTGGCAGCCAGCGAGAAGCCGGCAAAGGCAAAAGAGTTCGACAAAGAGCTCTTCAAGAGAAGTGTGGAATATAATGTACGTACCCTGTATCGTAAGAATCTGGAAGAGGCAGATGCACAGCAGATTTTTCAGGCAGTATCTTACGCAATCAAGGATCGTATCGTAGAGAACTGGATGGAGACCCAGAAGGCATATGAGAAGGAAGACCCAAAGATGGTCTACTATATGTCCATGGAGTTCCTGATGGGAAGAGCACTGGGCAATAACCTGATCAACTTAAAGGCATACAAACCGGTGGCGGAAGCCCTGGAGGAGCTTGGACTGGATCTGAACCTCATAGAAGACCAGGAGCCGGATGCAGCACTGGGTAACGGTGGACTGGGACGTCTGGCAGCATGTTTCCTGGATTCCCTGGCAACGCTGGGATATCCCGCATATGGCTGTGGTATCCGTTATCGTTACGGTATGTTCAAGCAGGAGATCCGCGACGGCTATCAGGTAGAAGTTCCCGATAACTGGCTGATGAACGGCAATCCTTTTGAACTGCGCAGACCGGAATATGCGAAAATCGTTAAATTTGGCGGCTATGTAAGTGTTCATACCGACGAGAACGGCAGAAATATATTTACGCAGGAAGGTTATCAGTCCGTTAAGGCTGTTCCTTTTGATTTCCCCATCGTGGGCTATGGCAACGGCATTGTAAACACCCTGCGTATCTGGGATGCGGAGCCCGTAGAGTGCTTCCAGCTGGATTCTTTTGACAAGGGTGATTACCAGAAGGCTGTAGAACAGGAGAACCTGGCACGTAATATCGTAGAGGTTCTGTACCCCAACGACAATCACTATGCAGGTAAGGAACTGCGTCTGAAGCAGCAGTATTTCTTCATCTCCGCATCCGTACAGGAAGCTGTGGAGAAGTACATGAGAAAGCATGACGATATCCATAAGTTCTATGAGAAAGTTACGTTCCAGCTGAACGATACCCATCCTACCGTAGCTATCGCCGAGCTGATGCGTGTACTGATGGATGACTATTATCTGACCTGGGAAGAGGCTTGGGAGATCACCACCAAGACCTGTGCTTACACCAACCATACCATTATGGCAGAAGCACTGGAGAAATGGCCCATCGAACTGTTCTCCAGACTGCTTCCCAGAATCTACCAGATTGTAGAAGAGATCAACCGCAGATTCATCATCGATATCCAGCAGAAGTACAGCAATGTACCCGGTGTGGATGTACAGGAGAAGATCCGCAAGATGGCTATCATCTATGACGGACAGGTGAAGATGGCTCATATGGCAATTGTAGCCGGCTATTCCGTCAACGGTGTGGCAAAATTGCATACCGAGATCCTGGAGAAACAGGAACTGAAGGACTTCTATGAGATGTTCCCGGAGCGTTTCAACAACAAGACCAACGGTATCACCCAGAGACGTTTCCTGCTCCATGCAAATCCTCTGCTGGCTGACTGGGTAACCGCTCATGTGGGTGACGACTGGATCACCGACCTGCCTCAGATCTCCCGCCTGAAGGTATATGCGGATGACAAAAAGGCACAGCAGGAATTCATGAACATCAAGTACCGGAATAAAGTACGCCTGGCAAAATATATTCTGGAGCACAACGGCATCGAAGTGGATCCCAGATCCATCTTCGATGTACAGGTAAAGCGTCTGCATGAGTACAAGAGACAATTGTTGAACATTCTGCATGTAATGCACCTGTACAACGAACTGAAGGAGCATCCGGAAATGGATTTCTATCCCAGAACCTTTATCTTCGGAGCCAAGGCAGCAGCCGGTTATCGTAATGCGAAGCTGACCATCAAGCTGATCAACTCCGTAGCGGATGTAGTGAACAATGATCCCGCCATCAACGGCAAGATTAAAGTGGTATTTATCGAGAACTACAACGTATCCAACGCAGAGATTATCTTTGCGGCAGCCGATGTCTCCGAGCAGATCTCTACCGCAAGTAAGGAAGCATCCGGTACCGGTAACATGAAGTTCATGTTGAACGGTGCCCTGACCCTGGGAACCATGGACGGTGCCAACGTGGAGATCGTAGAAGAAGTGGGCAAGGAGAATGCCTTCATCTTCGGTCTGACAGCACAGGAAGTTATCAACTACGAGAACAATGGCGGTTATGATCCCATGGAGATCTTCAACAATGATCAGGATATCCGTAAGGTACTGATGCAGTTGATCAACGGAACCTTTGCACCGGGAGATCCCGAGCTGTTCCGCCCGCTGTACAACTCTCTGTTGAATACCCAGTGCACAGCGAGGGCAGATACCTACTTCATCCTCAAGGACTTCAAGTCCTACGCAGAGGCACAGAAGAGAGTGGAAGCCGCTTATCGCGACGAGGATAACTGGGCAAAGAGCGCCATCCTGAATGTGGCATGCTCCGGCAAGTTCACCTCCGACAGAACCATAAAACAGTATGTGGATGAGATCTGGCACCTGGATAAAGTAGTGTTGAAATAAATTGAGAGCAAATAAAAAAGTAATAGTAATATCGCCTGAAGGGATTTATAAATTAGCCTGTTTTATTATAAGCTCATGAATTCGTGCTGGGACTGTTCTTGCAGTCTACCGGAATTCTGTCTTAGGAGTTGGCAGGTTCGGAATATCCTGCGTCACGGGCGTTTCGTCACCTGTGTATTGGAGCCGGACAGTTTCAAGGATGCGGTTAAAGTCCGCTTCCAAAGCATCCCAGGCGGTTAACGGAAGTGTGGCTTTTAACTGCAGGGTATTTCCCTGCAAGGGGATGTCCGGATTGGACAGAGTAATGTAGATCCAGTATTTCTGCTCGGTCTGATAGATCTCAGTGTATTTCCAGCCGCTGAGATTGCTGTCAGGCAGGGTGATCTCTTTGCTGGTGACACCGGTACCGCAGAGCCCCGGCATGGGCGCATAGACAAGCGTAAAAGTATCGTCGGGATAAGCAATGTTCCAAAAGATGATTGCCTGGGTCGTGGTGACATTTTGAAATGTTATGTAGCGAATCTCATAGTCCCAGGTCTCCGGAAGAGACAGGGAGAACTGCACCGAGTCCAGGTCGCAGACGGCTTCCTTACCGATGGCTATCGCCAGATCATCCGCGGGACCGGATTCCGGACACTCCGTCGGAGCGAGATATTCTGCGATGACCGGATCGATCGGTCCGCCTATAGTATCCTCGGAACCGTCGGTAGAACCGCAGCTGGTCAATGACAGTGCAAAGAAAGCGGAAAGTGATAACAGTAAAATAATTTTCTTCATAAAACATTCCCTCCCAAAGTCGTGAATAAGTATTGTGATCTATACTATACAACGACTTTTGGGAGGGAATGTTTCGGAGAAAGGTGAAATAAATGTGGAGTGTCCTTTGCAACACATTTATGAATTGAATGCATGTCTCGTAACGTAGGTTTGCCGTAGACCACTCGGGGAGTTCTGTTTGTATTAAAAACGCCATTTTTTTTCTAAAAAAATACAAAAACAGGAGCTTTTGCCATGTAAAAAGCTGTTATTTTCGCTGAGCGTGCAAAATGAAGAAATTCCGTACAAAAATTCCTGATTTGGGAACTTTTTTGTACGGAATTCATTGTTTTTAGAGTTTTTACACCAAACTGGAGAGCTACGAAAGCATAGCCGCGCTAGAAAACAAGAAAGCCCGCGCGTGGGCACTTGCGCACAAAGCCCAGTCTTATTCAATACGCGGGGCGTAATCATCAATAATAGTCAATTAAGCCCCGGTAGTTTATGTTACGCGGGGCGTGATCATCGATAATAGTCAATTAAGCCCCGGCAGTTTATGTTACGCGGGGCGTGATCATCGATAATAGTCAATTAAGTCCCGGTAGTTTATGTTACGCGAGGCGTGATCATCAAATCTTGTGTATAACGCCCCGTAACTTGATTTAAGGGTACAGAGAAGCTTGATATTATCTCCTGTGCTCACGTTGAGGCAAAAGAATGGGCACAGGCGGAACTTGTCCGGTCTACTGCAACCCTACGTTACGAGCCATGCACTCAATTCATAAATGTATCGCAAAGGACGCTCCACATTTGTTTCATTGACGGCTGTCGCCGCATAAAAATAGAACGAAACAACCTCTTGTGTGAGCAAGCTCCCACCGAGGTATTCCGTTCTATTTTTGCATGGCTCGTAACTTTCCATTTAATCTCCGACACGATTCAGTGTCACATCATCCAAAGTTCCCCAACTATTCATATTACACTTATACCTCACTCCAATAGTCAGGGTGCCGTCGGTGACTTTGATTCCGGAGACGGTGGGATTCTGCCAGTCGGCATAGCTGGTGAGCATAAAGGGATCCGCCAGCACCATGTCATCTACGACTGCATACAACTCCATGGAAGCATCCACAGACAGATCACCGCCCTGTGAGAAAGCGGACAGCTCATAAGTACCCGGCTCCAGATCTGTGAAGCTCTGTTCGATGGAGAAATCCATGTCGGAAGTTCCGGACCAGAAGTGGAATGCAATATCACCGTTGTGAGCATCTGCTGCCTTCTCCTGATAATCCGTAGGATTGTTCTCTCCGGAATATTCTATCGTCCACATGGAGGTATCGGCATCTTCGAAGCTGGGATTCTGCACGTAATTCACCCGTTCTACTGTTACGGTAGCAGTAACTTCGCTGCCGTCCTCCAGAGATCCTGTTACTGTGAAAGTACCACCGATCTCAGTATCAATTGCAGCCACATCATCCGCATTCCAGATAACGGGAACCTGCTCTGTTGAACGGTCATTATAGATGACGCTTACGGTCTCCGGAAGCTCGGCTTCGACACCGATATTACAGGACACCTCTACTGCGGGGATGCTCTCTACGGTCAGGGGAGCGGTAGCACCGTATTTCAGATACTTAAATACATTCAGAGAAGCCAGCGGATGCCCGGTGAAATCAAACATAGCCTGATTGTCCCAGGAAGACCCGCCGTAGTACTGTCCGGCATCCTTCGGGTCGTAATCGGAAGCGTAGCTGCTTGCCCAGCCGCTGCCGTATTTTTCCCAAAGGGCGGAATTGTCCGCATCTGCGGGACCGACCGGGATCCAGGTGCCTTCCCAGTAGAAGATGCCTTCGGCACCGGCTTCGCTGGCTGCTGCGCAGACATCCCGCACTTCATTCGCCTGTCCCTGTACGCTGGCGGAATAACCTTCTGCCAGGTCATCGGTTCCCTCCACACTGTTGGCGGAGCCGTCACCGTCTTCCGCGGTATAGCAATATGCATTTTCAGCGACATATACTTTTTTGCCATAAGTATCACGGATATGGGTAATTGCGTTTTTCAGATCATTCATCGTGCCGTGCCAGTAGGGATAGAAGGAGAGACCGACAATATCGTAATCAATCTCTTTCACCTGAAGTCCTGTGAGCAGCGTGTCCAGTTTCTTTATATCATCGATATTCGTGTAATGCACAGCAACGAGAATCTCTTTGCCGGAATTCGCTGCTGCTTCCCGGACTGCTTTGCTGCCGGCAGCCAGGAGCTTTCTGACATTGGCGACGTCCGTCTCTCCTGACATCCCATTGTTGATCTCATTACCGATCTGCACCATGCCAACGTCCACACCGGCATCCAGAATCTGTGTGAGGCTGTCCAGCGTGAAACTGTAGAGAGCATCCGCCTTTCCTTCAATATCCATGCCTTCCCAGGCTTTGGGAACAAACTGTTTCTTAGGGTCTGCCCAAAAATCGGAATAATGAAAATCAATGCAGACTTTCATGCCATATTTCGTGGCACGCTGTCCGAGGGCGATTGCGGTTGCTACGTCATTGTTGCCACCGCCATAACCGTTGCCGTTTTCGTCGTAGGGATCATTCCAGACGCGGAGACGGATATAATTCACACCGGCCTGTGCCAGTGTCATAAATACATCCTGTTCTTCCCCATCAAAATTATAATATTTTACGCCACTGTTCTCCAGGGCCAGTACTGCCGAAGTATCCATTCCCCTGTAAAAATCATCGGAAATGCCCTCCACCGGCTCCACATAAATGGTAGATTCCTCCGGACCTTCCGGCATGGAAAAAGTGGATACAGTTGTGGCATCCGCAGTAGTTGTGGACTCCGCCACTGTATCTACGCTTCTTTGGTTCTGACTGCCACAGCCGGACAGTCCGCCCAGGACCAGACCGGCACTGAGGCACAGAGCCAGCAGGCGTGTGTATGAATGCTTTGTAAAATGATGCATAAGTAATCCTCCCGTAAAACGATAATTGAACAACCGATTGCGCATATATATTATAGCACATTATTGTGTATAGACACCCAAAAAATATTGTAAAACTGCGCAACAAAATAAAAATGGCGTTGCGCATAAGATTCCGATGAAAAGAGCAGCGGTGCTGTATGCACGGCTGCTCTTAAGATTTGTGTATGAATATTGTCTTACGGGGTTCCCAGTCGGGAATCGTAGTAGTATTCGTTGCCGGTCCGGATCAGGGTGGACAGGTCGGAGGCGTGTCCGGTCTGGAGGTATTCCACCATGTGTTTTTCACCGACGCCGTCATTGAGGTCGTAATATAGATAGCGGCGATCTCTCTGCAGACCTTCCGTCCAGGCAAAGGCATCCTCTCCGGACTGTCCTTCCATTAAGTTCAGGAAAGATTCCGGCAGATCGGAGAAGGACAGGGGAATATCCGAAGTCGTGTATGGATGATGCTCGCCTACACCTTTTACGAACAGAATCGGGTTCTGTCTGGCTTCAAAGGTTCTGCCCTGGTCGGATAATTCGGAATTGAAGCCGTGATCCGCCATGACGACGATGACAGAGTTATCATACACACCGGCTTCTTTTAATTTGTTCAGATAACTGTCCACCAGAGTCACGGAAGCCCGGATGCAGGTAGGATAATCCGAAGACTCCACAACATTCAGGTCTTCGTCATAACAGAAGGGAGCGTGGGCACCCTCCAGATGGATAAAGCGGAAACATTTGTCCGATGTCGTGGTGATATCGGTGGTTTGAAGGTCATCGTAGAAAGTACGGTCCCCCCATTCAAAGACATCGAAATCATAGCTGTCAGGAAGCTTACGGACTTTGCCGAAATTATAAGCGATGGCGTAGCAATATGGTTTCAGGTCATAGGGAGCGAACTTGATTCCGCCCAGTTTTATTAACAGTTTGGCAAAGCTGAAATACGAAGTAACTTCCGCCTGAACCGGCTGCATGTTCTCAAAACGTCCCAGATTGCCCTCCGCAGAAGGGTTCAGCTCGCTGTCATAGATTCCCATGCGATAGGAATGGTCTTCTAATGCCTGGAATACCGGCGAATCTGCAAACACCGTATTCAGATAATCGTTATAAGTACGGTCGTTCTCATACCAGAAGCCGGATAGAATATAAGGCACGGCATGCTTGGTACAGGAATAGGCACCTACCGTGTTGGTATAATAGGTGAAATCTTCAAAAGTATCTTCCATTCCGTCCATTTCACCATTTGCAATCATCTGATTCAAAGTCGGTGCATCGACGGCATCCAGCAGGAGAATAATAAAGTTGGTGTCATCCGACAGTTCAAACATGTTTTCCTTGGTGGCGGTCAGTACATCTTTGTTCAGACTTTTTCCCGAGGACAGAGACAGGGTAAACAGTGTCACCAAAAGCATCAACGCCATGCAGAAGCTTACGATTCCGGCGGCTTTCAGGAATTTCTGCAGATGAAATATTCGGATCAGTACGATAAATACGATCAGCAGGATGATCCATAAGCCGATGGATTTAAAACGGGAAGCCTGGTACTGGTTCCAGTCAATTGCCAGTCCGTCTAATCCCGGCAGACCGGAGATCAGAAAAGTTCCCTGAATATAGGAACAGATCATCACCAGCGCAAAGCCTGCGGATGCAATCTGATAAAGCTTATGAGAGATCAGATTGCAGAAAAACAACAGCAGTACACAGGCAAGCGCCGCAACCGCAAAAGTTCCCAAAACTGCGGGAAGCATAGTATACAGAGTGAACCAGAAGCTGGACTGATTTGTTAAAAACAGCTCCGTGGGTGCATACACGAATAATAAAAAGCAGGTGGAAATTGCGATAACGGCACCGTCACCCATGGAACGGAGGATATCCGGCAAATTTCTTTTCACTTTTTTCTCAGATACAGACATTCCAAAATCTCCTCAAAATCTACACAAACAACTCAATCACGAACACCAGCACACAGCAGATCACGGATACCGGGAACAGTCCGGCTCCCAGCCAGGCGGCGATGATTCCGGCAATGAGTGCCACCAGTCCGGAAATGGGAGTCTGGGTAGCGTGGATGATCGCCGGGAAGGTCATAACTGCCAGCGTCACATAAGGTACATAGTACAAAAAAGACTGAATGAACTGATTCTTGATCGGCTTACGGATCAGGGTCAGGGGCAGAACACGAATCGTATAGGAGACGGCTGCCATAACGGCAATGTAGATATAATTATTCATTTACGTTGTCTCCTTTCTGTACAGAAGCGTTAGCTTCATCAACGTTGTTTTCGGATGCCTCCTGCTTTACCGGGAACAGGATCGCTGCCGCACCGGAGATGATCACGGTCAGCAGAATAGTCCTCGTGCCTTCCGACAGAGAAGAAACGCCGGGAAGATAGTTACAGACAAAACTAAGGGCAAAGCTGATGGCTGCCAGCGCTGCCACGATCTTACTTTTTCTCGCAGGCGGGATAATGATGGCTAAGAACATGCCATACAAAGCAACACTCAGCGCGCTGACGGCACGTAAGGGCAGCGCATTGCCGGCGATGATTCCGCAGGCGGTTCCTCCTGCCCATGCCGGAGCAGCGAGCAGGATTGCACCGTAGGTATAGTACGGATTCAGAATGCCGGGGCGGGCAATGGTGATGCCGAACAGCTCGTCCGTCACATCATATGCAATGATCAGACGATGGAAAAAAGGAGTCTGGGGGGAGAATTTCTGTGCCAGCGCACAGCTCATGAGCAGATATCTGGCATTCGCGATCAGCGTGATGATCGCCACCTCCAGATATGTTGCCTGAGCAGCCACCAGGGTAAATGCTGCGTATTCTCCGGCGGAAGCATTATTCAGAAGACTGGCAATGAATCCCTGCAGGGGAGTGAAACCTGCGTGTCTTGCGGCAATTCCCAGGGAGAAAGATACGGCGAAATATCCCAGTGCAATGGGAAAACCGTCCCGCATGCCGTCGCAGAATACTTTTCTGCTGAATTTATCATTCATAATTATAATTCCTCATCTTTCTGTAAGGCGCCTTTGGGCGCATATGTTCTATTATAGCGCACATTCGAACCGGAGAAAAGGAGTAAAATTAATGTATATCGCTACATTTTCCACATAAATATAGGATAAGTAAGTGTCCGTGGTGGATAATGTATGAAGAATAAGCGGAAATGGTGGAAAAACAGTGTGATCCTGATACCGGTAATGTGTGTGCTGCTGTTAACGGGATGCGGTCTGCTTCAGAAAGAAAAAATCAAGCTCAGAGATCTGGATTTTACAGTACTCAGTGAGGAAAAAATTCCGGAAGAATTAAAGACAGTGATTGCAGAGAAAGGAAACGAACCTTTTCAGCTGACCTACAGCGATAATCAGAATCTCTATATCAGTATCGGCTACGGGCAGCAGAAGACCGGTGGCTACAGTATCGCTGTGGACGAATTATACCTGACGGACGATGCCATTCATGTCAGCACCAGCCTCTTAGGTCCCGATATTACCGGACAAAAAGAAGGCGCAGGGAAACCTACCACACCTTACATTGTGATCAAGACAGAACTTTTGAAAAAAACTGTGCTCTATGAGTAGAAACAGGATTGCTTTCTTTCATGTTATGTGCCATAATGTGCAACGATAATGGAATCATATCATGCGGAGGTGGAAAAATGCAGCGTAAAATACACGGACAGATGTCGGAATCTTTTCTGATTGCCGGAATATTGTCGATCTCCGGCGGTCTGCAGGATGCTTATACTTATATGTACCGGGGCAAAGTATTTGCCAATGCACAGACCGGTAATATCGTGCTGCTGGCACAGAATCTGGTAGACCGGAACTGGCAGACGGCGCTTCGTTATTTTTCCCCGTTGCTGTTTTTTGCCCTGGGAGTGGCAATGGCGGAATGCATCCGCATGAAATATCAGACGGCGCAGAAGATTCATTGGAGACAGCTGGTACTTGTAATCGAAATACTTTTATTGTTTGCAGTCGGATTTTTCCCGAATGACATTGATCTGCTGGCCAATGCCATGGTATCTTTTGCCTGCGCTATGCAGGTACAGGCATTCCGTAAGGTGAACGGCTACGCTTTTGCCAGTACCATGTGTATCGGCAATCTGCGCAGCGGCATGGAATCCCTGTGTGCCTACGGCAAGACGAAGGATAAAAAAATATTGCGGAAATCCGGTTATTATTTCGGGATCATTTTCCTGTTCGCTGTCGGTGCGGCATTGGGCGGACATATGATCAAATACATAGGAGCGAAGACCATCTGGATCTCCTGCCTGATTTTACTGATCAGTTTCCTATGTATGTTCATTAAGGAAGAAAAAGAGGAGCACCCCGAGATCGCCAAAGAGGAGCAGGAGATTTGGGATAATCTGAAAAATATCCGCAAGGAAGCCAAGGATGTGGAACATATCTTAGAAGATGACATCCGTTCACAGATAGAAAAGAAAAAGTAACAGCTGTATTTAAGAAATTCCCGGCAGAAGAAATTCCGCCGGGAATTTTGTCAAAAGTAAAAATTTGTAGTATAATGACAGATATTTTGCGTTAAGAGGAGTAACAGAAATGAAAAAAACAGAGATTTTACAGAAAACCTGGGTCGTCTGCGCCCTGGCACTGGTATGTACCTTCTTGTGGGGAAGTGCCTCCCCCTGTATCAAGCTGGGGTATGCCCTGTTCCGGATCCCTTCCGGAGAGACCTGGACGCAGATCCTGTTTGCCGGAATGCGTTTCGTATTAGCGGGAATTCTGACAGTGCTGATCGGAAGCCTCTTACAGAAAAAGGCACTGGTGCCCACGAAAACTTCCGCACCCAGTATTGTGAAGCTGGCAATTTTCCAGACGATTTTGCAGTATATTTTTTTCTACATCGGACTGGCGCATAACAGTGGAGTAAAGGCTTCCATCATCAACGGTTCCAACACCTTTTTCGTAATTCTGGTGTCTGCCCTGATCTTCCGTCAGGAGAAGCTGAATCTTAAGAAGGTACTGGGATGTATTATCGGTTTCGCCGGCGTCATCGTCGTCAGCATGAACGGACAGAAGATCGACATGGATTTAAGCCTGATGGGAGACGGCAGCCTGTTTTTGTGCGCTCTGTCCTATGCGGTGTCTTCCTGCCTGATGAAGAAATATTCCAAAAAGGATAACCCGGTCATGCTCAGCGGTTACCAGTTCATCTTAGGCGGTATCGTCATGGTCATCCTGGGATTTAGCCTGGGCGGCAGAATCACACATGTGTCCGCAAGTGCTCTGTTAATGCTGTTCTATCTGGCATGCATCTCCGCGGTGGCATATTCCCTGTGGGGCATTCTGCTAAAATACAATCCCGTCTCCAAGGTAGCCATCTTCGGATTCACGAATCCGGTATTTGGCGTGCTGCTGTCCGCATGGTGGCTGGGAGAAGGCTCCGCGGAGCTGGGATGGAATGCGTTGATTGCATTAGTTCTGGTATGTATCGGTATCTGTATCGTTAATGTAAAGAAAACACCGGAAATAAAATAACATAGTCATGGGTTTACAGTGTTATTCTGTATTTCTCTAAATTAACCCGGTTATTTATAACCTCAATGCCGTCGGCCCGTAAGCGGTTGGCCTGCTCATCGGCACCGCCGAAAGCGAAGGCACCGGAGAGCTCTCCCCTGGAATTGACGACCCGGTAGCAGGGAATGTGGTCGGGATCCGGATTTTTATGCAGGGCATTGCCCACGGCCCGTGCCATTTTCGGCTCACCGGCCATGGCAGCGACCTGACCGTAGGTGGCAACACAACCTTTCGGAATCCGTTTCACTGCTTCATAGATCCGTTTTGTGGGACTGTCGGTGATGAGATCATAGCTCTCCGCAATCATCCGGCGGATATCCTCATCGGGAATGGTGCCGTCTAAGATAATGGTGTTCCAGTGTTCTTTATTCTGATGATATGCGGGAATGACGGAGGGAAAAGTACTGCGCCAGAAATCCCGCCAGGCAGGATCTGTTTTTACATTCAGATGCAGAACCCCATCCTTTTCATACGTCCATAAAAATGCCTTTTTACTGCCCTTCACCCGTACCAGCTGCCAGCCTGGATCGTGGAAGGGCATTTCTGTATAAGTATCCGGAAAAGACAATCCATACTTCAGTGCTTCTTCTCTTGTTTTCATTTTTCAGGATCTCCTTTTTTCTAGGAATCATTCACCATTATTTTACTATAACTCCCTTTTCTTTTCTATGAAAACATGGTAAACTTTTCCGAGAAACAGGTCATGGAAACGGACTGCAAAAGCCCGGGAACGGAGACAATATGATACTGATACAGGATGGTTATATGATCGATCCCAAGTCAGGAAAAGAGGGTAACTTCGATATCCTGATCGACGGAGATAAGATCGTAAAGATTGCAGAGAAAATCGAGCCGAAGGGTAAGGTGACAAGAATCAATGCGGAAGGACTGTTAGTCGCTCCCGGACTGGTGGATGTGCATGTGCATTTCAGAGATCCCGGTTTCACGGCGAAGGAGGATATCAACACCGGCGCGGCGGCAGCAGCAAAGGGCGGCGTGACCACCGTGGTGCTGATGGCGAATACGAAGCCCACCGTGGACAGTGAGGAGACCCTGAAGTATATCCTGGACAAGGGAGCGAAGACAGGGATCCATGTGACGACCTGCGCCAATGTGACCATGGGCATGCAGGGGAAGCAGCTGACGGATATGAAGAAACTGGCAGCGGCGGGTGCTGTGGGATTCACGGATGACGGTGTGCCCCTGCTGGATGCGGAACTGGTGCGCCATGCCATGGAACTCTCCGCAGAGTTGGACATGCCCATCAGCTTCCATGAGGAAGATCCGAAATATATCGAGAACAACGGTGTGAACCGGGGAAAAGCCAGCGAATACTACGGAATCGGCGGTTCCTCCAGAGAGGCGGAGACCGCCCTGGTGGAGCGGGACCTGAAGCTGGCGGAGGAGACCGGAGCCTGCATCGACATCCAGCATATCAGCAGTAAGGAAGCGGTGGAACTGGTGCGTCAGGCGAAAAAACGCTGCTCCAACATCCATGCGGAAGCCACACCCCATCATTTTACTCTGACCGAAGATGCGGTGATCAAATACGGTACCCTGGCGAAGATGAATCCCCCCTTAAGGGAGGAAGAAGACAGACAGGCAGTGATCCGGGGACTGGTGGATGGCACCATTGATATGATTGCCACGGATCATGCACCCCATACTGCGGAGGAGAAGGCAAAGCCCATCACCGAAGCCCCCAGCGGCATCACCGGACTGGAGACCTCCCTGGCACTGGGCATTACGGAACTGGTGGATGCCGGGTATCTCACTGTGAAGCAGTTACTGCGTCTGATGAGTACAAATCCTGCGGCAATGTATCATCTCGATGCCGGATATCTGGCAGAGGGAGGACCTGCGGATGTGATCCTGATCGATACGGCGGCAGAGTTCATTCCGGAGCAGTATGCATCCAAGGCTTCGAATACGCCCTTTACCGGATGGAAATTAAAGGGTGAAGTGAAGAAGACCATCTGCGGCGGTAAGATCGTATACGAAGCATAACGTGCATGTAAGAGAGCACATATAAGCATATAACGCATGCAGCTTATATAGAGAAAAGAAAAGGAAAACAAAATGAAAAAGAAAATCACAGCAGCCGTGCTTTCTCAGAAAGAGATCGCACCCGGAATTTTTGACATGTGGATCAACACAGATCTGGCAGCACAGGCGAAAGCCGGTCAGTTCATCGGCGTCTACCCCAAGAACCGGAGCACCCTGCTTCCCCGTCCCATCAGTATCTGTCAGGTAAGCGATAAAAAAGATGCTCTGCGCATTGTATACCGTATTGCCGGACAGGGCACCGCGGAATTTTCTTCTTATCGTGAGGGAGACAGCGTGGAGATTCTGGGGATCCTGGGGAACGGTTTCCCTGTAGAGGCGGCGGAAGGCAAAAAGGTGTTCCTCATGGGCGGAGGTATCGGCATCCCTCCCATGCTGGAACTGGCCAGAGAACTTCCGGCATCTGCAGAGAAGCAGATCATCGTGGGCTACCGTGACAGTCAGCTGTTCTTAAAAGATGATCTGGCAGAGAACGGAACTGTATATATCGCCACTGAGGATGGAAGTGTCGGCACGAAGGGCAATGTCATGAATGCTATCGAAGAGAACGGATTGCAGGCAGATGTGATTTTCGCCTGTGGACCGATGCCCATGCTTCGTGCAATTAAAAAGTATGCAGAGGAAAAAGGGATTGAGGCATACATCTCTTTGGAAGAGCATATGGCGTGCGGCGTGGGAGCCTGCCTGGGCTGCGTCGTAAAGACGAAGGAAGTGGATCATCATTCGCATGTGCACAACGCGAGAATCTGCACCGATGGACCCGTATTTGAAGCCAGGGAGGTAGAGATCTGATGAATACACAGACAACGATCGCAGGAGTTACTTTTAAGAACCCCGTAATGACAGCTTCCGGGACCTTCGGCTCCGGTATGGAATATGAAGAATTCGTAGATTTAAACCGCCTGGGTGCGGTAGTGACCAAGGGTGTGGCAAATGTACCCTGGCCCGGCAACCCCACTCCCCGGGTGGCAGAGGTATACGGCGGCATGCTCAATGCTATCGGATTACAGAATCCCGGTATTGATGTATTCATGGAGAGAGACATTCCTTTCCTGAAAAAATACGACACGAAGATCATCGTAAATGTCTGCGGTAAGACCGTGGAGGATTACGTGGACGTGGTGGAACGTCTGGGAGATGAGCCGGCAGTCAGCATGTTGGAGATCAATGTATCCTGCCCCAATGTCAAGGAAGGTGCTATTGCTTTCGGACAGAAGGCGGATGCTCTGTACAACATTACTTCCGAACTGAAAAAGCATGCGAAGCAGCCTGTTATCATGAAGCTGAGTCCCAACGTAACGGACATCACCGAGATGGCGAAGGCAGCGGAGGCAGCAGGTGCGGATGCTCTGTCTCTGATCAATACCATCACCGGTATGAAGATCGATATTCAGCGCAGAAAATTCGCCATTGCCAACAAGACCGGCGGCATGAGCGGCCCTGCCATCAAACCCATTGCGGTTCGTATGGTATACCAGGTGGCGCAGGCAGTTAAGATCCCCATTATTGGCATGGGCGGCATCGCTACGGCGGAAGATGCCATCGAATTTATCCTGGCGGGAGCCAGTGCCATCAGCGTAGGAGCCATGAATTTCGTGGATCCCTATACTACGGTAAAAGTCGTGGAGGGCATTGAAGATTACATGCGCACCTATCACGTAGAGAACCTGACCGATCTCATCGGCGCGGTGGAATAAGCGGACAGAGAACAGAATACGGTATAAAACAGCACAGACCTTCATATATATAGACATATCTGTATATATGGAGGTCTGTTATTGTGGAACTGATCAAGAGAAATATACATATGGACCGGGTGAAACGGTCTACCGTCATGCAGTTTACCATGGAGGAGGATCTGAATCTTCCGGAAGATAAACCGGATATCAGTACCCTGAATCTGGAAAAAGGGGAGATCGTCATCGAAGAGATCCGTCCCGGTACGGATGAAGTGACCGTGCGGGGAAAACTGGGCTATGCCATTTTGTACCATACCCAGGAGGCGGGCAGCAGTCTGATCCTGTTAAGCGGAGCGCTCCCTTTTGAGGAAAAAATCCATATGGAGGGAACCCTGCCTTCGGATACAGTGGCAGTGGACGGAACGGTAGAGGATTTCACCGTCAATATGATCAATTCCCGTAAATTAAACCTGCAGGCACTGTTATGCCTGACCGCCCGGATCGAGGAAATCTACGACGAGGAACTGCCCGTGGGAATCCAGGGGGACAGTGCGGAAGATGGCGTGGAATATCGGATCACACCTATGGAAGTGACACAGCTTGCCATCTGCAAAAATGATATTTTCCGGAAAAAGGAGGAGATTCCTCTGCCCTCCAGCTATCCGAATGTATATCAGATCCTGTGGAGCAACATGTCCCTTCGGGATGTGGAGATGAAGCCCCAGGAGGAGAGTATTTCCATCCGGGGAGATATTCAGATCTTCGTCCTCTATGAGGCGGAGGGAGAAGAGCGGTCTATCCGGTCCTACGAGACGACGATTCCCTTAGACGGTACGCTGGAGTGCCAGGGCTGCCGGGAGACTCTGCTGCCGGACATCCGTTATGCGCTGGTCAGACAGGAACATGGACAGCCGGAACTGACGATTCAGCCGGACCTGGATGGGGAAGAGCGGATCCTGGGACTGGAATGCGTGCTGGAACTGAATATCCGCCTCTATGAGGAGGAAGAAATTGACATTCTGAGAGATATCTACGGGGTGACAAAAGAAGTGATCCCGGAGACAAGAGAGGCAAACGTGCGCCAGCTGCTTTCGAGGATCACGGGTAAGACCAAAGTGACGGATCACAGGCAGACGGATATCGGTGCTCCGGTACTGCAGATACTTCACAGCGAAGGAACGGTAAGTATTGACCACCAGGAGACCACCGGGGAAGGAATCCGGCTGCAGGGCAGCATTGATCTTACGGTGCTGTGTGTTACGGAGAAGGATGAAACACCCTATGTGAGTACCAGAGAACAGATCCCTTATGAATATACGCTGAACGTACAGGGAGTGACTGCGGGAGATCAGGCACAGGTACACAGTGAACTGGAACAGCTGCAGGTAAATCTCTTAGAGGGGGAAGAACTGGATGTGAAAGCGGTGCTGTCTTTTTCCACGACAGTGATGAAGAATGTTCCTCTGAATGCCATCGAAGAAGTGGAGGAGCAGGAGATCGACAGTGCCGTACTGGCAGGTCTGCCCAGCGCGGTGATCTACATTACCGCACCGGGAGATGACCTGTGGAGTATCGGCAGAAAATATCATATGCCGGTAAATACTGTGAGAGAACTGAATGCCCTGGACAGTGATGAATTGCGCCCGGGACAGAAGGTGCTGTTGGTCAAAGGGCTTTAAGCCTCAGTGGTCAGTCCTGCATCTGCTGCCAGTTTGTCGAACTTCTCCATAACGGCATCGTAAGTCTTCTGGGAGATCTCGGGAAGAGAACCGCCCCAGGTCTTCTCAGCCTTGGCGTAGCCTTTCTTGAATGCTTCGCGCATGGATTCGATCTTGTCCGGGTCGCCGCCGGTCAGAGCAGTGGCGAACTGGATGATACGGTCGGAGGTCTGACCCACACCCCAGTAACCGTCCTCTGCGATATCCGCCTGTGCCTGCGCCTTGGTCGCGGGATCTACGGTATAATTGCCGGAACGTAAGAAGGACCAGATATCCTTGGCATTGCCATAGGTGGTAGCCTGCTTGCTCATCATCTGTTCTACCAGAGAGCGCAGCTGGCTGGTACGTGCATCCGCATCCGCTCTTAATTTGTTGACCAAAGCGGTGTCCGGTTTATAAGTCTTTTTGGTGGAAGAAGTCTTCGTGTTGGTGCTGTGCTCGTAGATCACACCGGTATCTTCTGCAGTCTTGGTGGTTGCTTCCTCTGCGGAAGTCTTTTCTTTTGCTGCACTTGTACTGTTATAACTGTAGGCTGCAGCTGCCTGGGTTGATGTAACTCCGTTTACGTTCATAGTTTCCTCTTTTCTGTCATCCTTGACTATACTTAAAATACCTTTTGAGGGTTTTTGGTTTCATTTGTTATATCGTCCCACAATAGTGGATACTTTAGGTAATTTTTGAAAAAACAGTGGAAAAATCCGCAGAAAATCCGCAGAAAAAATCACACTCCATTGACAAAGTACACAGGATTGTATAAAATTAAGTACAATTATTGTGTATACAAAACGGAGCAGAACAAAATGAACGAATATCGGATAAAAGCGTATGCCAAGATCAATCTGGGACTGGATGTGGTCAGAAGACTGGAGAACGGCTATCACGAAGTGAAGATGGTCATGCAGACCGTAGGTATCTACGATGTGCTGGATTTTAAACGGATAGAAAGCGGTATCGTCATTACCACGGATTCCGGCGAACTTCCCACAAACGAGGATAACCTGATCTATAAAGCGGCAAAGCTCATGATGGAGACTTATCATATCAGTGAGGGCGTGGAGATCCACCTGGAGAAGCACATCCCCATTGCCGCGGGAATGGCGGGCGGCAGCACAGATGCGGCAGCTACCCTGAAAGGAATGAACAGGCTGTTTGATCTGGGATGTACGTTAAAGGATCTGATGGAACTGGGCGTGAGGATCGGTGCGGATGTTCCCTACTGTGTCATGGGCGGCACGGCTCTGGCGGAGGGCATCGGCGAGAAGCTTACCCCCCTTGCTCCGGCACCGGACTGCTATGTACTGGTAGCAAAACCGGACATTAACGTATCGACAAAATATGTCTATGAACACTTAGATGCACAGGAGATCGTAAAGCATCCCGACATCGACGGCATGGTGGAAGCCATCGCCGAGGAAAGCTTACAGGGAATCCTGGACCGTATGGAAAATGTGCTGGAGACAGTAACGGTGAGTGTGTATCCCGTGATACAGACCATTAAGGACCGGATGAAGGAGCTGGGAGCCATCAACAGCCTGATGAGCGGCAGCGGTCCCACGGTATTCGGTATTTTCGTAGAAAAAGATATGGCGCGCAGGGCGTATGAGAAATTAGAGGAGGAACAGCTGGCGAAGCAGATATTCCTGACGGAATTCTGCGAATAATGTCAGAGAAGAGGTATGCAGGATAATTTACAGGTGACAATGGATGAATTTTTACCACTCAGAGATGTGGTATTCAATACGTTGCGGCAGGCTATTCTCACGGGAGAACTGAAGCCCGGAGAGCGGCTGATGGAGATCCATCTTGCCAACAAGCTGGGAGTCAGCAGGACCCCGATCAGGGAAGCTATCCGTAAGCTGGAACTGGAAGGACTGGTGACCATGATCCCCAGAAGAGGCGCGGAAGTGGCGCAGATTACGGAGAAGAGCATGAACGATGTGCTGGAGGTCCGCAGAGCCATGGATGCTCTCTGCGTAGAGCTGGCATGCGACCGGATCACACCGGAGGAACTGCAGGAACTGAAGAAAGCCTGTGATAATTTTGAGGCGGCGGTGAAGACCAAAGATGTGAAGCAGATCGCCCAGGCGGATGTGGCATTACATGATATTATTGTGGAAGCTACCGGGAACCAGCGCCTGATCCAGCTGGTGAACAATCTGTCCGAGCAGATGTACCGCTATCGGTTCGAGTATATCAAGGATTTCAGTCAGCATGACCGCCTGGTGCAGGAACATAAGGTCATCTATGAAAGTATCGTGAAAAAAGACAAAGAGACAGCATCCGAAATGGCGAAGGTGCATATCGATAATCAGAAAAAAGCCATCATCCGCCAGATCCGTCTGGAACGGGAGAAAAATTAATCGTTATAATGCTCTGAAAAAGTATAATCTGTCCGGAAAGCGGCAATGATTTCCATAGAATAAAATATATGGAAAGAGGACTGCTGATGGATAGATTATATGTTTATTGCGTAAAAATTTGTAAAAGGATCCGGGAGAGCGGAATTTCCAGGAGGCTTGGGCAAGGGCTGAAAGCCGCCATGATTGCATTTGCCTGCTACGGCTGGTGGGGAGTGATTTACCCGGAACTGACTATGCTGCCTTCCACCTATGAGATCGTGTACGACGGGCAGGATACCCGCTCAGAGACTGAGACTGTACAGAAAGAAGCGGAAGTGGTAGAATGGAATTCCGACAGTCAGATCTACTGGAAGATTCTGGAGGCGGATCCCGAACAGATCCACTTTAAGAGCAGACTGCTTACGATGTTAAGAAAATAAAAGGAGAATCCCATGTATCAGGAGAATGTTACTGCGCTGAAAAAGGATGCACCCATCGGTGTATTTGATTCCGGCATCGGCGGACTCACCGTAGCCCGGGAGATCATGCGGCAGATTCCCAATGAGAAAATTATATATTTCGGAGATACGGCGCGAATGCCCTACGGCAGTAAGTCCAAGGAGACGGTTACCCGTTTCTCCAAACAGATTGTGCGTTTCCTGGAAACCTTTCAGGTGAAGACCATTGTAGTGGCATGCAATACGGCAAGTGCTTATGCGTTGGATGAACTTGAGAAGGAGCTGGATATTCCCATCATCGGCGTGATCAAGCCGGGAGCGAAGACCGCAGCGGAGGTGACACGGAACGGCAGGATCGGGGTCATCGCCACCGAGGCTACCATCGGCAGCCAGATGTACAACAAATACATACAGGAACTGAATAAAGATGTGACAATCTACGGAAAAGCCTGTCCGCTGTTTGTCCCTCTGGTGGAAGAGGGACTGTGGGAGGATCCTGTGACGGATGAGATCGCCAGACGGTATCTGACGGAGCTGATCGATATTGACATTGATACCCTAATCCTGGGATGTACGCATTATCCGCTGATTCGCTCCACGGTAGGACGGATCATGGGAGATCAGGTGACATTGGTGAATCCGGCTTATGAGACGGCCAGAGAGCTGAAGGAACTGTTGCAGCATTATCACATTCTCAATGAGGAGAAGCCTCATCTGGGAGAAAATAAATATCAGTTCTATGTCAGCGACGGTGCGGAGAAGTTCAAGCAGTTTGCCAATTCGATCATTAAATACGGAATCTTGTCAGCCAAGACGATTAAGATCGACGAGTATTAAAAGGACGGATAAAGATGAATCGGGAAGTAGAGCTTGTAGTGTCCGGTCTGCATGACACCGAAGGGACTTCGGGCAAGGACGCAGTGGAGACCGCACAGACAGCACAATATTTTAAGAAAAATGACAGCCACTATCTTCTCTATGAGGAGGCAGTGGAGGGATTTGAAGCTTCCTGCAGGAGCCGGATTAAATTCCGGGACAATCTCCTGGAGCTGACCAGAGAGGGAGCTGTGGAAATGCATATGATCTTCGAGGAAAATAAGAGGCATGTGATGCCCTACAATACGCCCTACGGGCAGCTGATACTGGGGATCGAGACGCGCAGGGTACTGGTGGAGGAACAGGAAGATCAGATCCATGTGACGGTGGAATATACCCTGGATCATGAGGGAGAACCTTTGAGCGAGAGCTGTTTAAAGCTTCATATCCGGGGGAGGCAGTAACTATTCAGAACTCTATTCGCAAAATCGCATCTTCGATGCTTACTTTTTGCTCATAGAGGCTACGTCGCCAAATAAAAAATAGCAGATGCTCTTATGAATGCAAGCATTCAACGAACATTTGCTATTTTTATGTGCGTCAGACGACGCACAATGGGTTCTGAATAGTTATCTACTTAACCGGCTTTGCTCCTGCCTTTTCCTGTGCGGTAGCAACCAGGCGCTTGAAGAAGCCTTTCTTTTTCTCGGGAGCGGCTTCGGTCTTGCCGTGCAGTCCCTTGACATCCAGTACATAGATACCGCTGACAACAGCTTTTACTTCCTTTTTCACAGGAACGTTGTCGAAGATCTTCTCATCACAGATCAGGGATACGATCTGAGGTCCAACCTTTGCCTTGATAATGGGAAGCTTGGAACCACGCATCATCTTAGGGGTCTGATCGATGACCATCTGGGGAAGTCCCGCATCTTTTAGTTTCATTCGTTTCTTATCAATGACAAGCATGGATACGGTCTGTTTGTTGGCATCTAACAGTTCCTGCTGTTCTGCCTGTTTTTTCTGTGCTTTCTTACCTAAGAAATATAATACTGCAATGATGATAGCCAGAACTATCACGATAACTAATAATGTAATTGCAACCGGACTCATTTTACAGTCCCTCCTTCAGTTAATCGGAACAAATTCCTAATGGTCATTGTAACATACATGGGGCGAAGTACGCAACCATGCATTTTACCAAAATAAGCTGCCATGGCAAAATTCCTGGAATATCTGGGGTACAGAGAGTGACGGATTTTGCTGGAAAGCGAGTTCTTTTTATGCTATATTGAGGGCAGGAGTGCAAAGTGACATGAGACATGAGGGGGAACTATGAACGAGGCATTAGAGATCATAAAGACCGGAGCGCAGTTTTTCTTTAACCATCTGGTAGTCTTTAATATGCTTTTCGCCATCGTGATCGTCTTTTTCCAGAGGCGGGATCCGAAGAGCGTGTGGGCATGGCTGCTTTTACTGTATTTTATCCCGGTATTGGGATTCGTGTTCTATCTGCTGCTGGGACAGGATATGCACAAGCGGAAAATGTTCCGGATCAAAGAGGTGGAGGATCATATCAGTGAAGACATCAGGCAGCAGGAGTACCAGCTGAAGACCGGGGATACCGGGGAACTGGATGGAAATATCAGAGGGTATGAAGATCTGGTCATGTACAATTTAGAGACCGGGGAATCGGTGCTGACGAAGGACAACGATGTGGAGATCTTCATCGACGGCAATGAGAAGTTCCGGGCGCTGATGGAAGATCTGCGGAATGCGGAGCATTTTATTCATATCCAGTACTACATTATTAAAAATGATGTACTGTTTAATCAGATCAGGGACATTCTCATCGAGAAAGCGACGCAGGGAGTGGAAGTAAGGGTGCTGTTCGATGCCATGGGTTGTCGTTCCGTGCGGCACAGTTACTGGAAATGGCTGAATGAAAAGGGCGTGCAGACCGCGGAATTTTTCCCGGCGATCCTGCGGAGACTTCAGCTGCGTATCAATTACCGTAACCATCGTAAGATCGTGGTCATTGATAACAAAGTGGCTTATGTGGGCGGTTTTAATGTGGGGAAGGAATATATTGACCTGGATGAAAAGTTCGGTCATTGGAGAGATACCCACCTGCGGATTCGTGGCAGTGCGGTACTGGGGCTCCAGGTGCGATTTGTTTTAGACTGGAATTATGCGGCGGGGGAAAATCTTTTCCTGCGCAGAGAACTGTTCGACGGGGTGGAGCCCGGTACAAAGGATTTCTGTGATATGCAGATCATCAGCAGCGGACCGGATAAGACTACCCAGCAGATTCATGACAACTATCTGCGCCTGATCAACAAGGCACAGAAAAGCATTTATATCCAGACCCCGTATTTTATCCCGGATGAGGCGATACTGAATGCACTGATGATCGCCGTGAAGTCCGGTATCGATGTAAACATCATGATCCCGTGTATGCCGGATCACCCGTTTGTCTACTGGGCGACCTATTCCTATATCGGCGATATGGTTATGGCGGGAGCAAACTGCTACACTTACAATAACGGATTCCTCCACAGCAAGGGCATGATCGTGGATGATAAGGTGCTCTGCTACGGAACGGCGAACATGGATATCCGCAGCTTTGCGTTGAATTTTGAAGTAAATGCGGTGATCTACGATGAGAAAAAAGCACGGGAAATGGTGGATATTTTCCGAAAAGACCTGGAGGTCTGCAGGCAGATCACACCGGATTCCTATACCGGAAGAAACCTGAAGATACGAATCAAAGAGCAGATCTGCCGGCTATTGTCACCCTTGTTATAGCCCGGAGGATGTGTTATAATGGGCGGTGCTACAATGCATTTATGCACAAACGGCAGTAATAGAAAGGTATAGGAAATATCATAATGAAGAAAAAAACATTAGGACTTCTGGCAGCAGTGTTAAGCGTATGTATGCTGGCAGGCTGCGGAGCAAAGGATACAGGAGACAGCACAGGAACTGCAACCGGAACAGAAAGTACTGCACTGAAGGATATGGATGTGGACAAGTATGTGACCCTGGGCGAGTATAAGGGACTGGCAGTATCCGTAGACACTGTGGAAGTAGATGAGGACGAGTGGAACAGTCTGGTCAATAACGTATATTATGGAAATATTACCGCAGAGAATGGTGGAATCATGGATCGTGCTGTGGAGACCGGAGATACCGTTAACATCGATTACGAAGGCAAAAAGGACGGTGTGGCATTTGACGGAGGCACGGATCAGGGCTATGATCTGACCATCGGTTCCGGTAATTTTATCGCCGGATTTGAGGACGGTCTGATCGGCGTGATGCCCGGAGAGACCGTGGATCTGGATCTTACATTCCCGGAGAATTATGGAAATTCCGATCTGGCAGGACAGGCCGTGGTATTTACGGTAACGGTAAATTATATTCAGCCCACACAGGATGGGGAATTAAGTGATGAAGTCATCAACAATTTCGGCATCGACGGTGTGACCAACGAGGAAGAACTTCGTCAGTACGCTTATGATTATCTGTACGACAATGCACAGCAGAACTACGACAGCAACGTACAGCAGGCAGTTATGGATGCGTTTATGGCAAATAACACCTTTACCTCCGTACCGGAAGCTCTGGTACAGAAGTACTCCGATGCCGCTGAGAGCAGCATCACTTCCATGGCATCTGCTTACGGTGTGGACGGAGATACGTTTACCCAGTATTATTACGGTCAGGATCTGGAAAGCTTCCTGGCTACCTATTCCGAAGAGGCAGCAAAGCAGGATATCGCGTTGCAGGCTGTAGCCAACAGAGAAGATCTGAACATCAGCGATGAAGAGCTGGATCAGATGCTCTTAGATCGTGCTACCGCAGCCGGTTATGACACTATCGAGGAATATATTGGCGAGACTCCCAAGGAAGACTACAGAGAGTATTTCCTCTATGATAAGGTGATAGATTATCTGGTAGAAAATGCGCAGATCACTAACAACTAGGACTTACAAAACGGTATGCGACCGGCGAATAGGATGCGGGCCGGTTCAGATAGAGCACGTCGCAGCGTGCGGATAGGAAAGATTATGGAATTAACAGACATCAGAGAACTTCACCGGGAAAAAGACGTCTATATCGGTAAGGAGATCACCGTAGGCGGCTGGGTGAGGAACAATCGTGACTCCAAGAACTTTGGTTTCCTGGTGATCAACGACGGAACCTTTTTTGAGCCTTTACAGGTAGTATATGGCGATGGACTTCCTAATTTTCAGGAGATCTGCAAGATCAATGTCGGTGCGGCAGTAGTGATCCGTGGCACCATCGTGGCTACCCCTGAGGCAAAGCAGGCATTTGAGATGCAGGCAGCGGAAGTGATCGTGGAAGGACCTTCTACTGCAGATTATCCTTTACAGAAAAAGAGACACTCCTTCGAGTATCTGCGTACAATCTCTCACTTAAGAGCACGTACCAATACTTTCCAGGCAGTGTTCCGTGTCAGATCCCTGATCGCTTATGCGATTCACACCTTCTTCATGGAGAGAGGATTTGTCTATGTGCATACCCCTCTGATCACCAGCAGCGACTGTGAGGGTGCCGGCGAGATGTTCCAGGTAACGACGCTGGATCTGAATAATGTACCCAGGACCGGGGACGGAAAAGTGGATTACACCCAGGACTTCTTCGGCAAGCCCGTTAACCTCACCGTCAGCGGACAGCTGGATGTAGAGACCTATGCTTTCGCATTCAAGAACGTATATACTTTCGGACCCACCTTCCGTGCAGAGAATTCCAACACCACTCGTCATGCGGCAGAGTTCTGGATGATCGAGCCGGAGATCTGTTTTGCAGACCTGAAGGATGATATGATCCTGGCAGAGAGCATGTTAAAATATGTCATTCGGTATGTGCTGGAGAATGCACCCGAAGAGATGGCATTTTTTAACCAGTTCGTAGACAAGGGACTGATCGAGAGATTACAGCATGTGGTAAACTCAGATTTCGGTCATGTAACTTATACTGAGGCGATCAAGATCCTGGAGAAGCACAACGATGAGTTCGATTACAAGGTATTCTGGGGATGCGATCTGCAGACCGAGCATGAGAGATACCTGACCGAGAAAGAATTCAAGAGACCTGTATTCGTAACTGATTATCCGAAGGAAATCAAGGCTTTCTACATGAAGCTGAATGAAGACGGTAAGACTGTAGCCGCTATGGACTGCCTCGTACCCGGTATCGGAGAGATCATCGGCGGCAGCCAGCGTGAGGACAATCTGGAGATCCTGGAGAAGCGTATGGAAGAACTGGGACTGAACAAAGAAGATTACCAGTTCTACCTGGATCTGCGCCGTTACGGTTCCGCACGTCATGCAGGCTTCGGACTGGGCTTCGAGCGCTGCGTAATGTACATCACCGGAATGGGCAACATCCGTGACGTTATCCCGTTCCCCCGTACTGTAAATAACTGCGACCTATAATGTATGATGCCAGGGACAAAAGGTCTAAGCCCGCATGAGCTTGCGCATAAGCGGGTGAAAGACCTTGGGACCCGCCCCGATGTGAGCATAAAAATATGCGAATATTGGGTAGGATTGTGGGAGCGCGTAGCACGGAACAATCCGTAGGCATCAATAGATGGAGTGACCTATGAAGAGAAAAACCACTGGCAGAAAAGTGAATAACGTGAAGAGAAGACTTGTGAGTGCTCTTCTTCTGGCAGCGGTAACGCTGACTGCCACCGGCTCCGTCTGGGAATCCCCCGCGGAGACTGTGCAGGCGGCACCTTCCATGAACGATCTGCAGAACAGCATCAACAATCATCAGAATCAGCTGAACAACATCAACAGCCAGATCAATTCCTTACAGGATGAGCAGGATCTGGTGCAGGAGAAGATCGATGACCTGAATGCAGAGATCATCAACACCATGACCAGCATCGGCATGAAAGAAGATGAGATCGCGTCGAAAGAGACGGAACTTGCCGACAAGCAGGTACAGATCGATCAGACCCAGGAAGAATACAATATTGCCAAAGAACAGGAAGAAAAACAGCACGACGACATGATCACCCGGATGCGGATGATGTATGAGAATGACTCCTCGGAGAATTACGTAAATCTTCTGTTGCAGGGCGGCGGCTTAAGCGGCATGCTGAACCGCATGGATTTCGTGGAGAGTGTCTACGAATACGACCGCCAGAAGCTGCAGGAATACGAAGAGACCAAGGAACAGGTGCTGGCACTGTGGAATCAGCTGGAGGAAGAGAAGACCCAGCTGCAGGCAGATAAAGACCAGTTGGAGGCTGACAAAGCCGACCTGGAGAGCCAGAAATCCGAACTGGATGTGATGTTGGCGAAGAAGAAGCAGGAATCCGCCAACTACGATGCGGAGATCAAGAAGGCAAAGCAGGAGGCTTCCGTAGCCAAGGCACTTCTGCAGCAGGAACAGAAGCAGTTAAAACAGCTGCAGGCACAGGCGCAGCAGGGTAATACTGCGGCGGCTACCGGAAGTTATACCACGACCAATTACACCTCGGTCATTGATAATGCATCCGGCAGCGATATGGGCAAACGTCTGGCGAAATATGCCTGTCAGTACATCGGTAACCCTTACGTGGCGGGAGGAACCAGCCTGACCAATGGCGCGGACTGTTCCGGATTTACTTTCCGGATATACAGCGACTTCGGCTACAGCATTCCACGTACTTCCTATGAGCAGCGAAGCTGCGGTACCGGCGCGGACTACAGCAGTGCACAGCCCGGAGATCTGATCTGCTATGACGGACATGTAGCAATGTATATCGGCGGAGGACTGATCGTACATGCCAGCACACAGCGTACCGGTATCAAGGTCAGCAACGCGAATTATCGTCCCATCCTGGCGGTACGACGGGTCGTTTAGAGCGGATACGCATTCATATTTGACATTCATAAATCCCTTGTTTTCGCGGAAAACGAGGGATTTCTTTATGACATCACATCTCTTTTTCGTCAAAATATCCAAAAAATATCCTTGGTGAAATCGTATATAGACAAAGCAAAAAAACTATGATAGGGTGGAATTGTTCCAAATCCGACAGGGGCTGGAACGGTTATAACTTTCTGAAACAAGAATTTCTGATAGACCATTCGGTCGAGATTTCCAATTTTTTGAACAGGTACCTTTTATTTTTGTGCGCAAAATTATGAAAATCATGGGGGATCAATGACATACGAAGAATTTAAAAAGGAATTATGCCGGAACGTACAGAATATGGAAACGGCGCAGGACAAGACCATATGCCTGCTGGAACAGCATATGGTATGCTCCGATCCCACAACGGTTCATATCATGAACATTATGAACCGCTGTATGTACGGAAGAGACAATATGTTGATTAAGGATGATATGCTGTGTGCATTATGGATCCGACAGGGAAGAGAATATGTGCAGCACTGGCTGGTGCGGCCACTGTATGAACGATACGGACAGGAAGGATGGCAGAGCATTCTGCCGGAGATCTCGACAGGCCTTACGGATCGTGAAGAGGAGGCACCCTTTGTGGGAGGCACATTAAGTTATGCGGCATGCAGAAGCCATATGATCATACGTCCGATGAATTATGCCCGGTACCAGCAGGAACTTGGGAATTCCATCTATCGTAAGATCGGAGACCTGGCGTTGGTACTGCACCTGATGACCTGTGAGAAGTGTGGGAGCAGTCTGACCGTCCGCCCGTCCGGAGATACAGTACGACCCTGGAGGCTTACGAAGCAGCAGCTGCTTACGGAAGCAATGATGAACAGCTGTCGTAAGATGCCGCCCAGACTGTTTTTGGGCGAAGATTGCCGCAGGAATTTCCCTTATCAGGAGGGGATTCTGCTGCCGGACGAGGAAGGACAGTCGACGCTGATCCATCCGGGGAACCGCCGGGAGGGACATCGGGGATATCTGGTGACTACCACGGGGAGAGTGAATGGTGCGGTGGCTTTTTTCTACCCAGGAGTAAAGGACATTCTGGCAGAGAAAATGGGTGGAGATTACTATGTCGCATTTCCCAGCGTCCATGAGGCCATCATTCATCCGGTACATTGCATCAATGTCCGGGAGATCCGAACTTCCGTCCAGCGCATCAATGCCGTCTACGGAGAGGGAGAGATGCTGTCGGATCGGATCTTCTGCTACCATAAGAACCGGCGGCTGCTGCAACTGTTGTAAAATGGCTTGTAATGAAAGAACATAATCGCTATACTATTATATATCATAGGAAAGGCGGTGGAGAGGATGGAACCAATGACAGATAATGAATTAAAAAGCATTTTGATAGAACAGTATACAAATTTACAGCGCATTAAGAAGGCAAATGGAAATACTGTAAATGAGGAATTGGATTATCAGATTAAAACAACGACCGCTAAATTGATTTCAATGCGAGTAAATATAAAGGGTTTAAATTTATAGATGAAGTATTTAACGGAGAAAAAGGGAAAAATTTATATAGAAGTGATACGCCTGATAGCGATCATGATGGTATTGTATGGACATACTTCCGTAAATGGTCTGACGTACTTTAATCTCGGCAAAATGAATCGGAGCAGCCAGCTTGCTATTTGGATATATCCTGTCATTGCCGGATCGGTTAGGCTGTTTTTTATGATTTCGGGGGCACTTCTGTTAAGAAAACAGGAGAGCATAAATACGGTACTGAAAAAAAGATTTTTAAGATTCCTGATTGTTACCGCAGTGGCCGTACTGATTTATTATGTGCGTGAGGGGGCAGATATATCGGCTGCAGGCTATTTTAGTGCTCTGTATAAAGGCGGAGTATTGCCTCAGCACTGGTTCCTGTATTCCTATCTATCCTTTTTATTACTGTTGCCATTTTTACAACGTATGGTGGCGGCAATCAGTGAAAACAGTCTTTACTGGTATCTATGGGGACTTGCGATTCTGTTTGAATTAGGTTTTCCGCTGTTACAGATGCTTACCGGATTTGATTCCGTTGGACTTATTACGCCCCTGCTGGAGCAAATTGTATTTTATCCTCTGTTAGGTTATTTTCTGGATAGCAGAGTGATACCGGCGTGCAAAGATAAGCGATACCTGCCGGTAGTAATCGGTGCAGCAGTTTTGCTTGTTGTGACAGTGAACTATTTCATGGACAGACATTCCTTCGCAGTGAATGGTACTATGGCTTATGCCTATTGGTTTAATGCCATTATAATTCCGGGAATATATTTACTGATAGGTCTGACATTTACGCAGATTCATCTGAATGATCGAATATGCAGCGTATTGACTTTTTTAGGAAACGGTGTATTCGGCACCTATTTGCTGGAAGAGATTATTCGTGACAGACTTTTCTTTTTGCTGGAAAAGTGGGTCTATATAATCCCGGAATATTTTGCCTGCTGGCTGTGGATACTGGTGTGCGTGATCTGCGGCATTCTCATTACCAATCTGCTGAAACTTATTCCGATAGTGAAAAAATATTTATAAGGTATGAAAAAGATATAGATATATAGAGGAGGACATCCCGGAAGTGTGGGATGTCCTCTTTTTCGATACCTGCCTTACTTTCGATTCGCGAAAAAAACATGCCCTTTCATGGAAGACGGAAGAATACCGGTACTTCCAAATAAAGTCTTTGACTGCACACTGCGTGCAGCTATAGGCTGGAAAGGGAAGGTAAAAAATGGCATGACATTACGGGAAATCTGTGAAACACTCGGTGTATCCAGAAGAGCACTTCAAGGTTACGAAAAAGCGGGACTGGTGACAGCGTCAGGTCGGAATAAGTATGGACATTTACTGTATGACAAAGATGCTGAAATGAGAATTGCGCAAATCAAGTTTTATCAGCAGCTGGGGTTTACAATTAAGGAAATTACAAGGATCATTGACGCCCCGGAGGCTGAATTAAGATCAGCTCTTGAACAACGAGTGCGGAAGCTAAGAGAAGAAAAGACAGAAATGGACGAGCTGATTGAAAGAGCAAATCAGATGATTGCCAGACTGTCGAAGGAAACTGCAAGCAAACAAAACTATTTTGAAAGCGGAGGATAAGGGAGATGGCTTTTTGTACCAACTGTGGAAAAGAACTGAGTTCTTTTACCGTGGTATGTCCGGCATGTGGATGTGAAGTACAGGGCAGGCAGACTGCGGATTCTGTGAGAAAGTTTTATGCAGATATCACCCATGCACAGACAGCTAAGGAAAAAGCATATCTGATCAAAAATTACCCCATCCCAAACACCAAAGAAGATATTTTTGAATTCATGATGGCAGCTTCCTCAAATGTTCTGCGGGAAGAAGATAAAGAGATATATGAGGCATGGCTTGCAAAACTTGAGCAGACTTATCAGAAGGCGGAAATATTGTTTTCCGGAGACGGTGATTTCAAAAAGATACAACAGATTTACAACAACTGTGTTGAAAATATGGAAGCGGAAAATCAAAGAAAAATGAACAAATTTGTATTTGAGACTGCGATAAGGAACGGTATTTTCGGCGTTGGTATTGTTATTCTGATTGCTGCAGTGATCGTAGACCGGACGGGAGGAAACGCTTCCCTTATGGAACTGGTGGGTGGGATCGTGCTGATTGCATCTGCAGC